>NZ_JBHXMU010000050.1:18013-74022 GCF_042720685.1 Kitasatospora sp. NPDC058492 | reverse complement strand
CCCGGAGAGCCGGACGGCCACTCCAGGGAAGCCACGGTCGGCAAGAACCCATCAGCCACATCCGGCCCTCCCGGGCCACCTAACACCTTACGGAGGAGTCCATGAGCAGCCCGTCGCCCGACCCCGCGCAGCCGGAGCAGCCCCCGCGCACCGGCCCCGAGCAGCCCGGGCAGCCCCGGCGCACCGGCCCCGAGCAGCCCGGGCAGCCCCGACGCACCGGCCCCGAACAGCCCGGGCAGACCTGGCGCACCACCCCCGGCACGCCGCAGCCGACGCCGGGCAACGAGTTCCGCGACTGGGCGCCCGGCCTGGTGATGTTCGCCGGTGTGCTGATGCTGATCAACGGCATCATGGAGGCCCTCCGGGGCATCATGGCGGTCTCCAACGACGACCTCTTCGTCCACACCCCCCGCTACGTCTTCCGGTTCGACCTCACCGGCTGGGGCTGGGTCCACATCGTCGTCGGCGTGCTGGTCGCGGTGACCGGCGCGTTCCTGCTCAAGGGCGCCGCCTGGGCCCGCTACGCCGGTATCTTCCTCACCTCGCTGAGTGCCCTCGACAGCTTCCTGGTCCTGCCGTACTTCCCGCTCTGGTCGCTCGTGGTGATCGCGCTGGACGTCTTCATCATCTGTGCGCTCTGCGTCTACCGCCCCCAGGAGGGCACCACGCTCTGACGCCCCGGTGGCCCGCGCGCCCGGACCCGCCTCAGGTCCGGGCCCGCCTCAGGTCCGGGCCCGCTGGGTGACCGCGATGCAGACCAGCACCACCACCGCCGTGACGGGTGCGGCCGCCGGCAGGTCCTCGCCCAGCAGCAGCACCGACCAGACCAGCGTCAACAGCGGCTGCGCGAGCTGCAGTTGGCTGGCCCGCGGCACCCCGATCTCCGCCATCCCCCGGTACCAGAGCACGAACCCGCCGAACTGCGACACCGCCGCCGTGTACGCCAGCCCGGTCAGCGCCTTCGCCCCGAGGTGAACCGGCTCGGCGGGCAGCGCGAGGGCCGCGGTCAGCAGCGTCACCGGCAGCGCAGCCACCACCGCCCAGGCGATCACCTGGGCTCCCGGCAGGTCCCGGGAGAGCCGCCCGCCCTCCGCGTACCCGGCCGCGCAGATCGCCACCCCGACGAACAGGAGCAGGTCCGCGACGGTCGGCCGACCGTGGCTCTGCAGCAGGGTGAAGCCGAGGACGGCCGCCGCCCCCGCCACCGCCGCCGCCCAGAACGCCCGGGACGGCCGACGGCCGGTGCGCAGCGCCGCGCACACCGCGGTGGCCAGCGGCAGGACACCGATGACCACCGCCGAGTGGGCCGTCGAGGAGGTCCGCAGGGCGAGCGTGGTCAGCAGCGGGAAGCCCAGCACGCAGCCGCCCGACACCACCAGCAGGGCGGGCCAGTGCCGCCGCTTCGGCAGCGGGGCGCCGACGGCCACCAGGTAGAGCGCGGCCAGCACTCCCGCCAGGGCGCCGCGCAGCCCGGTCGCGGTCCACGGGCCGAAGCCGGTCAGGGCCCACGCGGTCGCGGGGAAGCTGAGGGAGAAGGAGGCCACCCCGAGGGCGGCCAGGGCGGTGCCGAAGGCGGGGCTTCGCGGTGCTACCGCCGACGGGCGGGTAGCGCTATCTTGTGCTGTCATGAACGAGCGTAGCAGCGTGACCGAACTCGCCGACAGGCTGCGGCGGGAGGTCGAGCGCTACCCGGAGGGGCGAAAGCTGCCCTCCAGCCGGGTGCTGGTGGAGCGCCACCAGGTCAGCCCGGTGACGGTCTCCCGGGCCATCGCGGTCCTCGCGGCCGAGGGCCTGGTGGTCTCCCGGCCGGGCGCCGGGGTGTTCCGGGCGGCGGCCTTCGCCGGGCGCCCGGCCGGCACCGCCGCGCCCGCCGCCCGTCCCGGCGACCTCTCCTGGCAGGAGGTCGCGCTCAGCGCCGACTCCGACCCCCGCGACCTGCTGGCCGCCCCGGTGTTCGCCACCCTCCGCGTCCCCCCGCCCGACGTCATCGACCTCAACAGCGGCTACCCGCACGCCTCGCTGCTGCCCGAACGCCTGCTGGCCACCGCCCTCGCCCGGGCCGGACGGCGCCCGGGCGCCTGGAACCGGCCGCCCACCGACGGCCTCACCGAGCTGCGCGGCTGGTTCGCCCGCGACATCGGCGGCACCGGCGGGCCGATCGGCGCCGGGGACGTCCTGATCACCTCCGGCGGCCAGGGCGGGCTCACCGTGGCCATGCGCTCGCTCGCCGCGCCCGGCGCGCCCGTCCTGGTGGAGTCGCCGACCTACTCGGGCATCCTGGCGGTCGTCCGCGCGGCCGGGCTGCGGCCCGTCCCCGTCCCGGTCGACGCCGACGGCGTGCGCACCGACCTGCTGGCCGACGCCTTCGAGGCCACCCGGGCGCGGGTCTTCGTCTGCCAGCCGCTGTTCCAGAACCCGACCGGCGCGGTGCTCTCACCCACCCGGCGCTCCGAGGTGCTGCGGATCGCCCGGGCGGCCGGCGCGTTCGTCGTCGAGGACGACTTCGCCCGCCTGCTCGTCCACGCGGACGCCCCCGCGCTGCCGCGCCCGCTCGCCGCCGACGACCAGGACGGGGTCGTGGTGCACCTGCGGTCGCTGACCAAGGCCGCCTCGCCCAACCTGCGGGTCGGCGCGCTCACCGCGCGCGGCCCGGCCCTGGCCCGGCTCCGGGCCACCCAGGTGGTGGACAGCTTCTTCGTGCCCCGGCCGCTCCAGGAGGCGACGCTGGAGCTGGTCGCCGACCCCGGCTGGGCCCGCCACCTGCGCGCCCTCGGGGCGGAACTGCGGACCCGCCGCACCGCCACCGTCGCCGCCCTGCACCGCGAACTCCCCGGCCTGCTCGGCGTCTACCGGCCCGGCGGCTACCACCTGTGGCTGCGGCTCCCGGACGGCGTCGACGACGCCGCCCTCACCGCCGCCGCCCTGCGCGCCGGCGTCCAGGTCACCCCCGGCCGCCCGTACCACGCCGCCGAACCCCCGGCCCCGCACCTGCGCCTCAGCTACGCCGCCGCCGAGAGCTCCGCGCACGCCGTCGAGGGGATCCACCGCCTCCGCCGGGCCTACGAGGACCTGCCGGCCTGACCTCCGGCCCCGCGCGGAGCGGGTCTCAGCGCCCGGAGCAGGCCTCAGCGCCCGTAGCCCGCCATCCGCTCCAGCCGGGCGATGCGCTCCGCCATCGGCGGGTGGGTGGAGAAGAGCCGGGCGCCGGCCTCGCCGGGGCGGAACGGGCTGGCGATCATCATGTGGCTGGCGGTCTGGATCTGCGGCTCCGGCGGGAGGGGCAGCCTGCGGGTACCGGCGTCGAGCTTGCGCAGGGCACCGGCCAGGGCGAGCGGGTCGCCGGTGATCCGGGCGCCGTCGGCATCGGCCTGGTACTCGCGGGAGCGGCTGACGGCCAGCTGGATGAGCCCGGCCGCCAGCGGGCCGAGGATCATGATGGCGAGCATGCCGAAGAGGCCGGGCCCGTCGTCGTCGTCGCCGCGGCCGAAGGGGATCAGCCAGGCGAAGTTCACCAGGAACATCACCACCGAGGCGAGCGCCCCGGCGACCGAGGAGATCAGGATGTCCCGGTTGTAGACGTGGCTCAGCTCGTGCCCGAGCACGCCCCGCAGCTCGCGTTCGTCCAGCAGCTGCAGGATGCCGTCGGTACAGCAGACGGCCGCGTTGCGCGGGTTGCGGCCGGTGGCGAAGGCGTTCGGCGCGGGGGTCGGGGAGATGTAGAGGCGCGGCATCGGCTGGCGGGCCGCGGTGGAGAGCTCGCGGACGATCCGGTAGAGCCGCGGCGCCTCGATCTCGCTGACCGGCCGGGCCCGCATGGCCCGCAGCGCGAGCTTGTCACTGTTCCAGTAGGCGTAGGCGTTGGTGCCGAGGGCGACCAGCAGGGCGATCACCAAGCCGGTTCGGCCGAAGAATCCGCCGATCACCAAGATGAGCGCCGAGAGGCCGCCGAGCAGGACGGCGGTCCTCAGTCCGTTGTGCCGGCGGTGCACGTCAGGCCCTCCAATGGTGCGGTGGGGAAGCCCTTTCTGCCTCGTCCCTCTTGCCCGGTCAACGGGTGGGGGCCCGGGCCTTGTTCCCTTGTGACCGGCGTGACACCGCCGCGGCACCCCGCCGGGCCGGGCCGCGACGGCCGGCCGGGCGGGTGCGCGCTCAGAACAGGCTTCCGCCGGCGACCTGGAGGACCAGCTGCGGGGCGAAGGAGAGGACCACGGCCACCGAGGCGGTGAGCCCCAGCGTGGCGGTCAGGGTGGCCGGCAGCCGGCCTTCGGCCCCGGCCTCGCCGACCGGTGCGGCGCCCGGCGCGGCACCTTCCTCGGCACCCGGCGCCGGGGCGAACAGCCGGGTCGTCCAGAGCAGGTAGTAGTACAGCGCGACGACCACGTTGACGGCCATCACGACGGCCAGCCAGCCCAGCCCCGCGTCGACGGCCGCGCGGAACACCACGACCTTGCCGAACAGGCCGATCACGCCCGGGGGCAGCCCGGCCAGGCAGAGCAGGAAGAAGGCGAGCGCGAGGGCCGTCCAGCGGCGCCGGGCGAACAGGCCGCGGAAGTCGTCCACGCTGGCCCCGGCCCGGCGGCCGACCGCCGCGACCACGCCGAACGCGCCGAGGTTCACCACGCCGTAGATCAGCGCGTACGCGGCGGTGGCACCGAGCGGGTCGACCCCGGTGGGCGCGTAGCCGGCGGCGGCGAGCGGCACCAGCAGGTAGCCGGCCTGGCCGACGGACGACCAGGCGAGCAGCCGCACCGCGCTGTAGCGGGTGTCGAAGCGCTGGCGCAGCGCGCCGACGTTGCCCACCGTCATGGTGACGGCGGCCAGCACGGCGAGCGCCAGGCCCCAGGTGTGCGCGTACGGGCGGAAGGCGATGGTGGTGGCGAGCGCGAGGCCGGACAGGCCGGCCGCCTTGCCGACCACCGAGAGGTAGCCGGCCACCGGCAGCGGGGCGCCGATGTAGGTGTCGGGCACCCAGAAGTGGAACGGGACGGCGGCGACCTTGAAGGCGAACCCGACCAGGGTCAGCACGGCGCCCGCCTCGGCCAGCGGCTTGAGCTGCCCGGGGGCGTGTTCCAGGCCCTGGGCGACGGCGCCGAGGTGCAGGCTGCCGCTGGCAGCGTAGACGAAGCCGACGCCGAGCAGCATCACGGCCGTGGCGGTGACGGAGGAGACGAAGAACTTGAGCGCGGCCTCGGCGCCCCGGCCGTCCCGGCGCAGCGCGACCAGCGCGAAGGCGGGCAGCGAGGCGACCTCCAGCGCGATCACCATGGTGGCGAGGTCGCGGGAGGCGGGCAGCAGCGCGGCGCCGGTGGCGCTGGAGAGCAGCAGGAACCAGTACTCGCCGCCGGGCAGCTTCTCCTCCTCGACGGTGTGCGCGGAGAGCAGGGCGGCGATCAGCGCGCCGCCGAGGGCGAGCAGCTGGAACACCAGGGCGAAGTGGTCGGCGACGTACGAGCAGCCTCCCGCGGCGGAGACGCTGGTCCCTGGAGTGTCAGACCCCCCTGCTACGTTCTGCACACAGAAGGTCGCCCGGGGTGATCCCCCGGTGAGGGGGAGGAGTGCGATGAGGGCGAGGGCGAGTCCGGCCGCGGCGAGGCGGCCGAGCCACTTCCGGTGCCGCTCGGGCAGGAACAGGTCGGTGAGCAGGACGGCGAGGGCGGCCACCGCGGCGATCAGCGGGGGCGCGATCGCCACCCAGTCCACGGACTGGATCAGGCTGCCCGGGTTGGCTACGGCGAGGGAGGTCACAGTGTGCTGCCCCGTGGAGTGAGGTCCGAGTGCGGCGATCTGGGCTCCGAGCACGGTCAGCCACCCCCGAGGAGGTGCTTGACGGCGGGGTCGGAGAGGCCGAGCAGGAGCGCGGGCCAGAGGCCGGCGAGCAGGGTGAGGGCGGCCAGCGGCGTCCAGCTGACGGCCTCGTACGGGCGCAGGTCGGCGACCTGGTCCACCGGGGCGGGCTGCTGGGGGTCGCCCATGCAGACGCGCTTGACCACGATCAGCAGGTAGGCGGCGGTGAGGAGGGTGCCGAGACCGGCCAGGACCATGTAGGTGACGAACGCGGGGCGCGACAGGCCGTCGGCCGGGTCGAACGCGCCGAACATGGCGAGCAGCTCGCCCCAGAAGCCGGCCAGGCCGGGCAGGCCGAGGCTGGCCACGGCGGCGAAGGCGAGCAGCGCGCCGATCCGCGGGGCGCGGCCGTACAGGGCGGCGCCGGTGGCACCGGAGAGGGTGTCGAGGTCCGCCGTGCCGTAGCGGTCCTTGAGGGCGCCGACGAGGAAGAACAGCAGACCGGTGATCAGACCGTGGGCGATGTTGGCGAACAGCGCGCCGTTGACGCCCACCGGAGTGAGGGAGGCGATGCCCAGCAGCACGAAGCCCATGTGGCCGACGGAGGAGTACGCGATCAGGCGCTTGAGGTCGCCCTTGGCGCCGGGGCGGGCCAGCGCCAGACAGGCCAGTGATCCGTAGACGATGCCGACGGCGGCGAACGCGCCCAGGTAGGGGGCGAGCGTCGCGGTGCCGTCGGGCACGACCGGGAGGAGGACGCGGACCAGACCGTACGTGCCCATCTTCAGCAGCACGCCGGCGAGCAGCACCGAGCCGACCGTCGGGGCGGCGGTGTGCGCGTCCGGGAGCCAGCTGTGCAGCGGCCAGGCGGGAGCCTTGACCGCGAGCCCGACCATGATCGCCAGGGCGGCGATCACCTGGGTGGTGTGGCTCAGGCCGTTGCCGTGCGCGGCGGCCAGGGCCTGCATGTCGAAGGTGCCGGCCTTGCTGCCGATCAGCAGGAAGCCGAGCAGCATCACGGCCGAGCCGAGCAGCGTGTACAGGATGAACCGGTTGGCGGCCGGGGCCTTCGCCCCGCTCCCCCAGCGGGCGATCAGGAAGTACATCGGGATCAGCACGATCTCGAAGGCCAGGAAGAAGAGCAGGAGGTCCAACACCGCGAAGGTGGCGAGCATGCCGACTTCGAGGAGGAGGAACAGCCCGACGAAGGCCTTCGCCGACGGCACGCCATCCCCGCCCGGCAGCCGCTTCTCCGAGTACAGCGCGCAGAGGAAGGTGAGCAGTGCGGTCAGCACGATCAGCGGCAGCGAGATGCCGTCCACGCCGAGGTGGAGGCGCACGTTGAGGGCCGGGATCCAGGACACGTCGGTGGTGGCCTGCATCCGGGCGGGCTCGTCGTGGTCGAAACCGGCCGCCAGGGCGACGGTGAGCAGCAGCACCGCGCCGGTGACGACGCTGTTCAGCCGCAACGCCCGCCGGTCGGCGGCGGCCGGCTCCCGGCCGAACACCGGCGCCAGGGTGAGCGCGGCGCCGAGCAGCGGCAGCACCAGGAGGGCGATGAGGACTGCGTTCATCGGGGGCTCCTACGGGCGGCGGTCGGAATCGGGAGAACCGGGGAGAGGGGGTACGGCATCCGCTACACCGCCACCAGGACGGCCAGCAGGACGACGCCGGCGAGCAACGCGCTGAGGTAGGTCTGCGCGTTACCGGTCTGCGCGAGCCGGACGGCCCGGCCGAGCAGGTTGGCGCCGGCCCCGCTGCCACGCACGTAGGTCTCGACGACCTCGCGGTCGAGGAAGCGGACCAGCCGGGCGGCGGCGGTCACCGGGCGGACGAACAGCGCGTGGTACAGCCGGTCGACGCCGAAGCCGTGCCGGGCCGGACCGAACAGCGGGCCGAGCAGGGTGCGCCCGGGGTCGGCGACGATCACCTCGGCGATCGGAGCTCCGGCCTGCTCGGGCACCCGGCCGGCGTCGGCCGGGGCCGGGCGGCCGGTGGCCAGCCGCGCGGTCGCCGAGCGCCAGGCGCCGTACGCCGCGAGCACGCCGACCACGGCGAGCCCGGTGCCGATGACGGCGGTGACGGCCGAGGGGCGCAGCGAGCCGCCGTCCAGCAGCGCGGGCAGCCAGTCCGAGCGCAGGCCGGCGACGCCGAAGCCCATGGTCGGGATCGCCAGCACCCAGAGCGGCCAGCGCATCGCGGGCGGCTCGGCGGTGGCCGGGTCGGCCTCGTCGAGCTCGGGCGAGTACGGCGCGTCCGCCTCGTGCCCGGCCGCAGACGCCACGGCCTGAGACGCTCCGGCCTGAGACTGAGACGCTGCGCCAGCCTGCGCCCCGGCAGCCTGCGGGCTGTGGAAGCTGACCAGGAAGAGCCGGGTCGCGTACGCGGCGGTGAGCAGCGCGGTGAGTCCGGCGGAGATCAGCACGATCCACCCGGCAGCCTCCGGCACGGCCGAGGCCGGGCCGAGCCCGTTGGTGAGCGCCTCGCCGTTGGCGGCGTGCTCGGCGGCGGTCAGCACCGCCTCCTTGCTGAAGAAGCCGGAGAACGGCGGCAGCCCGACCAGGGCGACGAGCGCGATGCCCATCGTCCAGTAGGCGTCCGGGACGCGCTTGCGCAGCCCGGGGATCCGGGACATCGCGGAGATCGAGTTGGTGTGCGCGGCGTGGATCACCACGCCGGCGGCCAGGAACAGCAGCGCCTTGAAGGCGCCGTGGCTGACCAGGTGGAAGACGGAGGCCTCGCGGTCGCCGGTGGCCAGCGCCCCGGCCATGTAGCCGAGCTGGCCGACGGTGGAGTAGGCGAGCACCCGTTTGAGGTCGTCCTGGGCGAGCGCACAGAGCGCCGAGCCGATCATCGTCACGGCGGCCATCACGGCCAGCACGACCAGCGCCGCGCCCGACAGCAGGAACACCGGCAGCAGCCGGGCGACCAGGTAGATGCCGGCCGCGACCATGGTGGCGGCGTGGATCAGCGCGGAGACCGGCGTCGGGCCGGCCATGGCGTCCGGGAGCCAGGTGTGCAGCGGGAACTGCGCGCTCTTGCCGGCCACCCCGGCGAGCAGCAGCAGGGCGATCAGCGTCGGGTGGCCGAGCCGCCCGTCGGTCGCGGCGGCCAGCACGTCGGGGATCCGGAAGCTGCCGGCGTCCGCGCCGAGCAGGAAGATCCCGAACAGGAACGGCACGTCGCCGAGCTTGGTGACCAGGAAGGCCTTCAGCGAGGCCGAACGGGCGTCCTCGGTCTCCCAGTGGTGGCCGATCAGGAAGTACGAGCAGATGCCCATGACCTCCCAGCCGACCAGCAGCACGATCAGGTCGCCCGAGTAGACCACCAGGAACATCGCCGCGGTGAACAGCGAGACCAGCGCGGCGTACGACGGGTAGCGCGGGTCCTTCCTGAGGTACGCGGTCGAGTAGACCTGCACGCAGGTGGCGACCAGGCCGACCAGCACGGAGATCAGCGAGCTGAAGCCGTCCAGGTGGAGGGCGAGCGCGATGTCCGGGCCACCGGTCGGAGTGAGCCGGGTGGCGGCGTCCAGCGCCTGGCCGGTGCCGAGCTGGAGGGCGACGACCAGGGCGAGCACGGCTGAGACGGCGACCGGCACGATGGCCAGCGGCCGGGCCAGGCCGGGCGCCTTCTTGCCGACGGCCAGGGTCGCGGCGGCCCCGAGTGCGGGCAGCGCGGGGACGAGGGCGGGCAGGGCGAGGTTCATGCGGCGGCCTGGCCCTTCAGCGCCTCGGCTCCGGCCGGCGTCTCCTCGGCGAGCGGCTCCGCCGGATCGCCGAGCGCGGTGGCCCGGTCGATGTCCGCGGTGCCCCGGGCCCGGAACAGCAGCAGGACGATGGCGAGCCCCAGCCCGATCTCGGCGGCGGCGACGGTGATGGTGAACAGGGTGAGCGCCTGGCCGGCGTGCAGCGAGTCGCGCAGCCAGGTGTCGAAGGCGACCAGGTTGAGGTTGACGGCGTTGAGCATCAGCTCGACGGACATCAGGACCAGGACGGCGTTGCGCCGGGCGAGCACGCCGTACACGCCGACGCTGAACAGCAGCGCGGCGAGGACGACGGGGTAGGCGAGGTGCATCAGCTCTCCTCCGGCGCGGACGGCGCGGACGGCGCGGACGGCGCAGCGGGCGCAGCCTCTGCGGCCTTCGGGGCCGCCGGGTTCTCCGGCGCAGGCCGGGGCACGGTGGCGGCGACGGTCCCGTTCGAGCCCACCGGCCGGCCGGCGCGCAGCCGGCCCGCCCGGGGCGGCGGCACCCGCCGCGTCGACCCGCGCGACAGCACGATCGCGCCGACCAGCGCCGCCAGCAGCAGCACGGAGAGGGCCTCGAAGGGCAGCACCCAGTGGCGGAACAGGCTCGCCCCGGTGACGGCGGCCGAGCCGCCCCCCGCGCCGAGGTCGATCCAGGAGGTCCGGAAGGCGTCGACGACCAGCGTCACCAGCGTCCCGGCCGAGGCGAGCGCCACGACCAGGGCCACCCAGCGGTTCTTGGAGTCGGCGTCCGGCGAACGCCCGATCGGCGCCTTGGTGAGCATCAGCCCGAACAGCACCAGGACGATCACCGAGCCGAGGTAGATCAGCACCTGCACCCAGGCGATGAACTCGGCGGTGAGCAGCAGGAACTCCACCGCCAGCCCGCCCAGCGCGACCACCAGCCAGAGCGCGGCGTGCACCAGTTGCTTGGTGCTGACGGCGACCACGGCCGAGCCGAGCACGGCGATGCCGACCAGCAGGAAGACGATCTCCACCCCGGTCGGGGACAGGAACGAACGGGCGGCCGGCTCCAGCGAGCCGGTCGCCGCGAGCAGGGTGGCGGCGCTCACTGGGCCTCCCCCTCATCCGAGGCCGCCGAGGCGGCCGCTGCTGCCGCTGCGGCGGCGGCCAGCTTGTCCGCCGCCTTGCGCGCGGTGGTGATCTCCTTGGGCTCCTCGGCCGCCGGGTCCAGCGCCGGCGGCGCCGGGACGGTCCACATCCACTCGCGGAGCTTGTCCCGCTCGTGGGTCAGCTCCAGGATGTCGGTCTCGGCGTACTCGAACTCGGGCGACCAGAACAGCGCGTCGAAGGGGCACACCTCGATGCAGATCCCGCAGTACATGCAGAGCGAGAAGTCGATGGCGAACCGGTCCAGCACGTTGCGGGTGCGGGCCCGCGCGTTCGGCTCGGCGGCCGGCAGCGTCTCCTTGTGGGAGTCGATGTAGATGCACCAGTCCGGGCACTCGCGCGCGCAGAGCATGCACACCGTGCAGTTCTCCTCCAGCAGCGCGATGACGCCGCGCGAACGCGGCGGCAGCACCGGCTGCACGTCGGGGTACTGCGCGGTGACGGTCTTCTTCGTCATCGTCCGCAGGGTCACGGCCAGGCCCTTGGCCAGGCCGGCACCGGGAAAACTCATGAGATCGCCACCTTGATGACGCCGGTCAGGGCCAGCTGGACGAGGGCGAGCGGAATCAGCACGGTCCACGCGAAGCGCATCAGCTGGTCCTCGCGCAGACGCGGGTAGGTGACCCGCAGCCAGATGACCACGAAGGCCAGCGCGAAGGTCTTCAGGATCATCCAGAGCCAGCCGAGCTGGTCCGCCAGCGGGCCGTGCCAGCCGCCCAGGAAGAGCACCGCGGTCAGCGCCGACACCACCAGGATGCCCGCGTACTCCGACAGCAGGAAGAACCCGAAGCGCAGGCCCGTGTACTCGGTGTACGCGCCGAAGATGATCTCCGAGTCGGCGACCGGCATGTCGAACGGCGGGCGCTGGAGCTCGGCCAGGCCGGCCGTGAAGAACACGAACGCGCCGATGAGCTGCCAGGGCAGCCAGTACCACTCCCAGGCGTCCACGATCCCGGGCAGCGAGAGCGTGCCGGCGGCCATCGCCACCGAGGCCGCCGCCAGCACCATCGGCAGCTCGTACGACATCAGCTGCGCGGCCGTGCGCAGGCCGCCGAGCAGCGAGAACTTGTTCGCCGAGGCCCAGCCGGCCATCAGCTTGCCGATCACGCCGACGCCCATCACGGCCAGCACGAAGAACAGGCCGGCGTCGATCGCCTGGCCGACGAAGCCGTTCGGGCCGACCGGGATCGCCAGCAGCACGAAGAGGTACGGCAGCAGCGAGACGGCGGGCGCCAGCTGGAAGATCCGGCGGTCCGCCCCGGCCGGGACGATGTCCTCCTTCTGCGCGAACTTCACGCCGTCCGCGACGAGCTGCGCCCAGCCGTGGAAGCCGCCCGCGTACATCGGGCCGAGCCGGCCCTGCATGTGCGCCATGACCTTGTGCTCGGTCTGGCCGATGACCAGCGGGAGGGTGAGGAAGACGACCAGGGTGGCGACGCAGCGCAGCACCGTGTCGAGCAGGTTCACGCGCCGTCTCCGTCCTGGCCGGCCGGTCCGGCCGACGTCTCGTCCTGCTCACCCGCGGGCGCGGCGGGCTTCGCCGGCTCGACGGGCGACTGCTCCTCGGCAGACTCCTCCGCAGGCTTCTCCACAGGCTTCGCGGGCTCGGCCGGTGTCTGCGCCTCGGCCGGTGCCTTCGCCTCGGCGGGCTTCGCGGGCTCGTCGTGCGCGGGCACCGGGTTGTGCCAGGGCGCGTCCGAGGACCGGGTCCGCGGCGACGCCGAGCCCTCGGCCTTCGGCTCGGCAGGCGCAGCGGCCTCGGCAGCCTCGGCGGGCGCCGCCTCCGCAGCCTGACTGACCGATCCGTCGGACACCGACCTGACCCGGCGCGGCCGGTCCGCCCGCGCCACGGGCGCCGCCTCGCCAGCGGCCGAAGCAGCGGCCGAACCAGCGGTCGGAGCAGCAGCCTCACCAGCAGCCGAAGCAGCGTCCGGAGCAACGGCACCAGCAGCCTCGGCCCCTGCCTGACTCGCCGACCCCTCCGCCACCGTCCTGGTCCGCCGCGGCCGGTCCGCCCGCACCGCCGCCGCACCCTCGGCGCCGGCAGCAGCACCGGCAGCAGCGCCGGCAGCACCAGCAGCCCGGGGCGTCCGCCCGGCCGCGCCCGCCGCCCGCGCACCACGCGCGGGCCGCTCGGCGACCGGCGGCAGGGTGCCCTTCAGCGGCCCCCACTCGTTCGGGTCCGGCACCCCGGCCGGCTGCATCTTGCGCCGGGCGGGCCCGTCGCCGTGGTCCGACTCGCCCGGCTCCTTGGCTCCCGGCCAGGCCTTGGCGACCCGGGCCGCGAGCACGAACTCCTTGCGCAGCGGGTACCCCTCGAAGCCGTCCGGCAGCAGCAGGGTGGCGAGGTAGGGGTGTCCGGGGAAGTCGATGCCGAACATCTCGTGGGTCTCACGCTCGTGCCAGGCGGCGCCCGCGTAGACCGGTACGGCGGTGGGCAGCGCGGCCTTGTCCCGCGGCACCCGGGTGCGCAGCGCCAGGTGGCGCAGCACGCCCGGGGCGTCGGCGGAGGCGAGGTGGGCGACCACGGAGAAGCCCTCGGCCAGTTCGTCGACGGCGCTCAGCCAGTCGAAGTAGCCCAGGCCGAGCGCGTCGCGGGCGTTGGTGAGCGCCTCGATCCAGTGCTCGGCGGGGACGTCGACGGTGACCAGCCCGTAAGCCTCGGCGCCGGTCGCCCACTCCCCGACCGACGCCGCGTACTGCTCGGCGGAAGTCATGAGGCCCCTCCCTCGGTCGAAGGCCCCGTCACCAGCGGGCGGCGCAGCGCCGCCGCGGGCGCGGCGTAGCGGTCGGGCAGCGACTCGGCGGCGATCTTCTCCTGGAGCTTGAGGATGCCCTGGAGCAGCGCCTCGGGCCGGGGCGGGCAGCCGGGCACGTAGACGTCGACCGGGATGATCTGGTCCACGCCCTTGGTCACCGAGTAGGAGTCCCAGTACGGGCCGCCGGAGTTGGAGCAGGCACCGAAGGAGATGACGTACTTCGGCTCGGGCATCTGCTCGTAGAGGCGTTTGACGGCGGGCGCCATCTTGTCGGTCACCGTCCCCGAGACGATCATCAGGTCGGCCTGACGGGGTCCGGGCGCGAACGGAATAACACCCATCCGGATGAAGTCGTGTTTGGCCATGGACGCGGCGATGAACTCGATCGCGCAGCAGGCCAGGCCGAAGTTGAAGCACCAGAGGCTGTAGCGGCGGCCCCAGTTGAGCACGACCTTGACCGGGTCGGGCGCGAGCCGGGCCAGCGGGCCGATGCCACGGCGCTCGACGGCGCCGGGGCGCGACGGGTCCGGGAGGCCGAGTGGGACCGGCCCGCCCTGGGCGCCGTGCGAGTGGGTGTGCGTCACGTCCATTCCAGAACGCCCTTCTTCCAGGCGTAGAGCAGGCCGACCGCGAGGAAGCCGATGAAGAGGAACATCTCGATCAGCGTTCCGGCGCCGTACCCGGCGGTGGCGAAGACCGTCGCCCACGGGAACAGGTAGATCGCGTCGACCGCGAAGATCACGTACAGGAAGGCGTACACGTAGTAGCGGATCTGGGTGTGCGCCCAGTCCTCGCCCACCGGGTCCACCCCGCACTCGTAGGCGAGGAGTTTCTCGGGCGAGTACACCACCGGCCGCAGCAGGCGGTTGGCCGTGAACGCCGCGGCGACGAAGAGCACCCCGACGACGGCCAGCAGGCCCATCGCGGCGTACGCGTCGAAGTAGCCGCCGCCGACCGCCGGGTCGGCCGCGACGGCAGCCGCATGCTGCCCCTCCATGCCTTCGCCCTCCACCTCGGCCGTGAACAACCCCTCAAGGCAGTTCTACGACGTTTCCTCGCACGGTCATAACCATGGCCAATGCGTGAGTCTAAGGGGACGGCTCCGCTCCGCCCGAACCCTGCCCGCTCCGCAAGACGTCCGGTGGACACTCCCGCGAGCACCGGGCAGTGGCCCGACGACCAGGACGGGGGTAGGGATAACCCCCGTCCCGGAAGATGTATCACCCCCATGGCATCTCCCGCCCCGGGTTCGGGAAGCTTGCTCCACCAGCTCGACCAAGAGGGACGGTAGATCCAGATGAAGCCGCTGCACCGCCGCACCGTGGATGCCATCAAGGAGCAGGACGCTCAGATGGTCCGCTCGCCGCTGTACGGCGCGCAGATGTGGCGGCAGGTCGGCCAGCTGCTGCTCAACCTGCCGCTCGGCGTCGCCGGCTTCACGCTCACCGCCATCACGCTCACGGCCGGCCTGGGGATGTCGATCACCGTGGTCGGCCTGCCGCTGCTGGCCGGCGGGCTGGCCGTCTCCCGCGCCCTGGGCGGGCTGGGCCGCTGGCGGGCCCGCGCGGCGTACGACTCCGCGATCCACGAGCCGGAGCCGGTGCAGCAGCGCCGGCCGGGGGTGGTGGGCTTCACCATCGCCCATCTGACCGACCTGCTGAACTGGCGCTCGGCGCTCTACAACGTGCTGATGCTGCCCTGGGGCATCCTGAGCTTCACGGTGGCCCTGGTCGCGGTCACCGTGATGTGGCCGGTGCTGCCCTGGGTGATCCGGGCGCTGGCGGCGGTCGACCGGATCCTGGTCGAGTCGCTGCTCTTCCCGGGCGCCCTGGCCGAGCGGGTGCGCGAGCTGGAGGACGACCGCGGCACGGTGGTCGACACCGCCGCCGCCGACCTGCGCCGGATCGAGCGCGACCTGCACGACGGCGCCCAGGCCCGCCTGGTCGCGCTGGCCATGGACCTGGGCATGGCCAAGGAGCGGCTGCGCGAGGTCGAGACCGAGGACGACGTGGTGGCCGCCACGAAGATGGTCGACAACGCGCACGGCGAGGTGAAGCTGGCCCTCCAGGAGCTGCGCGACCTGGCCCGGGGCATCCACCCGGCGGTGCTCACCGACCGCGGCCTGGACGCGGCCCTGTCCTCGGTCGCCGCCCGCTGCACCGTCCCCGGCGGGGTCAAGGTGAACGTCGACCTGAAGGGGCCGGACGGCCAGGCCGAGCGCCCGGACTCGGCGGTCGAGGGCATCGCGTACTTCACCGTCAGCGAGCTGCTGACCAACGTCTCCAAGCACGCCGGCGCCCGCACCGCCTCGGTCGACGTCTGGCGCTCCGACAACCAGCTGATGGTGCTGGTCCAGGACGACGGCAAGGGCGGCGCCGCCCCCTACCCGGGCAGCGGCCTGGCCGGGCTGACCGAGCGGATCCGCGCGGTGGACGGGGTGCTCCTGGTGCAGAGTCCGGAGGGCGGCCCGAGCAGCATCACCGTGGAGCTGCCCTGGCGTACCCGCACCGCCCGCCGCTGAACCGGGGCGCGGCACGGCGCCGGGACCTCGTCGAGGAAGTGACGAGGTCCCGGCGCCGGTCCGGTGGGGCGGCCCGGTCCGCGGAGCCCTTGCGCGGCGTGCGGCCCGGCCGGCCGGGTCCTACGGGCTCTCCAGGGCGCCGAGGGTGACGTCGGCGGTCCGGCTGTTGCCGTCCCTGGTGTAGGCGACGGTGGCCTTGTCTCCCGGGGTGAGCGAGGCGAGCGCGGTGGTGAGCGCGTTCAGCGAGTCGACCGTAGCGTCCCCGATCTTGGTGATCACGTCGCCGGCCTGCATCCCCGCCGAGGCGGCCGGGCCGCCCGAGGTGACCGCCACGATGACCGCGCCGGCGGGCTTGAACTGCTGGTTGAAGCTGGTCCGGGCGGTGATGCCGAGCGCGGCCCGGCCGGAGTTGGTGACCTTGCCCTGCTTGATCAGCTGGTCGGTGATGTTGGTGATGGTGGACGCCGGGATGGCGAAGCCGATGCCGGGCGCGGCCGCGCCGTTGGCCTCGGGCTCCGTCGCCGCGAGCGTGTTGATGCCGATCACCTGGCTGTCGAGGTTGACCAGCGCGCCGCCGCTGTTGCCCGGGTTGATCGCGGCCGAGGTCTGCACCATGTTGCCGATGGTGGCGCCGGGCGAGCCGCCGCCCCTGGGTTCGGAGACGGTCCGTCCGGTGGCCGAGACGATGCCCTGGGTGACGCTGCTGGAGAGGCCGAGCGGGCTGCCCATGGCGAGGGTGATCTGGCCGAGCTGGACCTTGCCGGAGTCGCCGAAGGCGGCCGGCTTGAGGCCGCTCGGCGGGCTGCTCAGCTTGATCACCGCGAGGTCGGTGTCGGGGTAGCTGCCGACCAGGGTGGCGTCCAGCGACTTGGTGCTGTTGGCGAGGGTGACGGTGAAGGTGGTCGCGGTGCCCACCACGTGGGCGTTGGTGACGATGTCGCCCTTGTCGTCGTAGACGATCCCGGAGCCGAGGCTGTCGCCGGTGGTGATCTGCACCACCGAGGGCAGCACGTCGGCGATGACCCGCTGGTAGTCGTCCTGCAACTGGTTCCCGTCGGCCGACCGCGCGGGGGCCGACGAGGCCGGCCTGGCCGAGCCGGAGCTCGACGGGGAGCCCGCGGCCTGCGAGGCGGACGAGGAGGAGCCGCTGCTGCACCCGGCCAGCGCCAGCGCGGTCAGTACGGCCAGCGCGCCGGGCACGAGCAACCGGCCGTGGGCCGTCCTGGGGCCGGTCGGCCGGGGCCCGGCCGGCAGGGGGCGGGCGTGTTCCTTCTTTCGGCTCACCTGACTGCCTCCGATTCGTCACCACGCTGAGAGCACGGAAATCTTTGTCAGCATTTCACCGATTTGTCCGATTTGACGGCTCGACTCGCCCGGCACTCACCACGGAAACCCGAACACCCTAGAATCGGCCCATGACTTGGTTGATCACCGGCGGTGCCGGATACATCGGCGGGCACGTCGTCCGCCAGCTGCTCGACGCCGGTGAGCGCGTCGCCGTCCTGGACGACCTCAGCACCGGCGACGCCTCCCGCCTGCCGGAGGGCGTCGCCCTGGTCGAGGGCTCCACCCTGGACCGGGCCGCCCTGGACGCCGCCATCCGCGAGCACGCGATCGAGGGCATCCTGCACTTCGCCGCCAAGAAGCAGGTCGGCGAGTCCGTCGAGCAGCCGTTCTTCTACTACCGGGAGAACATGATCGGCCTGCAGACCGTCCTGGAGGCCGCCGCCGAGGGCGGGGTCAAGCGCTTCCTCTTCTCCTCCTCCGCCGCCGTCTACGGCATGCCGGACGTCGACCTGGTCACCGAGTCGACCCCGTGCGCCCCGATGAGCCCGTACGGCGAGACCAAGCTGGCCGGCGAGTGGCTGGTCGCCGCGGCCGGGAAGGCCCACGGCATCTCCACCGTGGCGCTGCGCTACTTCAACGTGGCCGGTGCCGCCTCCCCCGAGCTGTCCGACACCGGGGTCTTCAACCTGATCCCGATGGTCTTCGAGCGGCTCACCGCCGGCGAGGCCCCGCGGGTCTTCGGCGACGACTACCCCACCCAGGACGGCAGCTGCGTCCGCGACTTCATCCACGTCTCCGACATCGCCTCGGCCCACGTCGCGGCCGCCAAGCGGCTGGCCGCCGACCCGGCCGGCGAGACCTCGCTGGTGCTCAACATCGGCCGCGGCGAGGGCGTCAGCGTCAAGGAGATGCTGGAGGTGATCGGCAAGGTCACCGGTTACGACACCACCCCCGAGGTGACCCCGCGCCGCGCCGGCGACCCCGCGCGGGTGGTGGCCTCGGCCGACCTGATCCGCCGCGAGCTGGGCTGGGGCGCCCGCCACGACGTGGCGGAGATGGTGGCCTCCGCGTGGGACGGCTGGTGCAGCCGCCACCCCGGGGCCCGCAAGGCCTGATCGGACGCGTCCGACGGCGGCGGGGCGCCCGCCCCGCCGCCGCGCCGGTTCAGCGCGCCGGGACGGCCGTGCCGTAGAAGGCGTCCAGCGCGTACACGCAGCGGTCCTTGGAGCCGACGAAGACCCGGCCGCCGACCGCGACCGGCGAGCCGGTCAGCTCGCCCTTGGTGCCGAGCTCCCAGCGCAGCTGACCGCTCGCCAGGTCCAGGGTGTGCAGCGAGTGGTCCCGGCTGCCCAGGTGCACCAGGCCGTCGGCCACCGCCGGGGAGCCGACGATCTCGCCGCGCGCCGTGTAGCGCCAGCGCTCCCGGCCGCTCGCCGCCTCGAAGGCGTACAGCACCCCGCCGCTGCCGACCAGCACCATGCCGTCCCCGACCACCACCGGCTCGGCGCCCTGGCGGTTGCCGGTGACCCCGCGCCAGCGGTCCCGGCCGGTGGCCGCGTCCAGCGCGTACACCGTCCCGAGGTAGTCGGCCACGTAGACCGCGTCGGCGTCCAGCGCGGGCGGGGTGAACAGCACCACCGGGGCCTCGAAGCGCCAGCGCTCGACCCCGCTGGCCGCGTCCAGCGCGTACACCCGGGAGCCGGCCGTCACGTACAGCACGCCGCCGCGCTCGGCCGGGTGCGAGGGCACGTCCTCGCCGACCGGGAAGGACCAGCGCAGGCCGGCGCCGTGCGGGTCGATGCTGCGCAGCCGCCCGGCCCCGTAGTAGTAGGCCGCGCCGGCCACCAGGACCGGTCCGGACTGCGGGTTCTCGTAGTCCTGCTGGGCGTCGTCGGCCCGCCACAGCTCGGCGCCGTTGGCGGCCGAGCGCAGCTGGACGCCGCCGCCGCGGACGCCGCAGCACAGCACCCCGTCGGCGGCGGAGAGCGAGTAGACCCAGCCGTCCAGTGAGGTGCGCCAGCGCTCGGTGCCGTCCGCGACGTCCACGGTGTACAGGTGCGGGCCGTCGGCCGCGTGCACCCGGCCGGCGTCCACCGCGAGCGCCCAGGCGACGTCCCGGGTCTTGTAGCGCCGCTCGCCGGAGGCGATGTCCAGCGCGTGCACCTCGAAGCTGGAGACGAAGAGCGTGCCGTCGGCGACCACCGGGGTGCCCCAGACGTCGTTGGACATCCGGAACCGCCAGGGGCGCCAGCGGGCGGCCGGCGCCGGCGGCGGGGTGATCCGGCGGACCCAGTCGGTCTCGGCCGGGGCGGTGCCCGGGCCGGGCTGCTCGTGCTCGGCCCGCGGCCCGGGGCCTATCCGCACCGAGGCTCCGGACAGCCGCACCTCGACGGCCCCGCCGCCGCCCGGCGCGCGGTGCTTGTTGGGGGAGGCGATCTTCGCGGTCGGGATCTCGCCGTCGGACACCGGGCCCGGCCTCCGCCCCGTGTGCACCGGCCCGGACGGCGGCGGCGCGTGCCCCCCGCCCGGGTGGGTGCGCGGGTCGTCCAGGCCGGGGCGCTGCACCGGGACCGGCTGGTGCGGCTGCGGCGGCTGGTGGGGCTGGAGCGGGCCGGCCTGCGGCGGCCCGGCCGGGGGCGGCGGCGCGCCGCCCGGCAGCTGGACGGCCCGGGGCGGCGCGCTCGGGCGGCGGCCGCGCTTGCGCTCGATCAGCTCCAGCGCGTTCACGGGGAGCCAGTCGCCGACCTCGCCGGCGGCGTCGTCCCGGGAGAACAGGTGCGGGGCCAGTTCGGCCTGGATCTGCGCCGGGGTGGGCCGGTGCTCGGGCGAGGGCCGCATGCAGGCGCGGACCAGGTCCATCAGCTCGCGCGGCATCCCGGACAGGTCCGGCTCCTCGCGCAGCAGCTGGAACACCGTCTCGACCGGGTTGGAGCCACTGAAGGGCGGGTGCCCGGTCGCGCAGAACACCATCAGCGAGCCGAGCGAGAAGACGTCGCTGGCGCCCCGGACGTTACGGCTGTCCTTGGCCTGCTCGGGGGACATGTAGGCGGGGGTGCCGACCGCGACGTTGGTCATGGTGAGCCGGGTGCTGGAGACGCCGGAGGCGATGCCGAAGTCGATCACCTTCGGGCCGTCCTCGACCACCAGCACGTTGGAGGGCTTGAGGTCCCGGTGGATCAGCCCGGCCGCGTGGATGGACTGCAGCGCCTCGGCGATGCCCGCGATCAGCCAGCGGGTGGCGTCCACCGGCAGCGGACCGCACTCCTCGACCAGGTCCTCCAGCGAGGGGGCCGGGATGTACGCGGTGGCCAGCCAGGGCACCCGGGCGTCCGCGTCGGCGTCCACCACGGCCGCGGTGTAGAAACCGCCGACCGTCTTGGCCGCCTCGATCTCGCGGGCGAAGCGGACGCGGAACAGCTCGTCCTCGGCCAGTTCCCCCCGGACGGTCTTGATGGCCACCCGCCGGCCGGAGGCGGAGCGCGCCAGGTAGACCAGCCCCATCCCACCCGCGCCGAGCCGCCCCAGCACCTCGAAGGGCCCGATCCGCCTCGGATCGTGCGCCGTCAGCTGGTCCACTCCGCTGCCACCTCCCCGTTTTCCGCACCCGCCGCGTGGTGCCGGACCCGATTCTCCAATGCCGCCCGGCCCATCTCCAACCTCCCCCGCCCAGAGCCGACGGCCGCCCCGGGAGCGCCGCCGTCCGGCCGGTGATGACGGAACGGCCGGATTCTGACGCCCGTTCCGGCCGCGGCTTGCACCCGGACGCCCGGACCCTCCCCTTCGGCGCCGATCTTCCGACGCCGCCAGTCGTCACGCTCTGTCACTCGATCACCCCTCAGCGGACTCGCCGTCACGCTGTGGGGTCAAAGGCACACGGGGGGGCTTCAACGACGCCTGCGGAGCGCGGTGAATATCCGTCCGAAGTGGTTCATGCCCCTATAGCAACCCCCCGTGCGGAGTAATAGTCGCATCACCGAATCGCGCCAAGATCGTGCCACGGTAAGCTGACGGCATGACAGGACAAGTTCGCACCGTCGACGGTCGCGTCGCCGGGCGACGCGGACAGGAAACGCGGCAGAAGCTGCTCGACTGCCTCCGCGAGATGCTCAGCACGTCGCCGTACCGGGACGTCAAGGTCATCGACGTCGCCCGTATGGCGGGTACCTCCCCCGCGACCTTCTACCAGTACTTCCCGGATGTCGAGGGCGCTGTCCTCGAAATCGCCGAGGAAATGGCCAAGGACGCCGACACCCTCAAAGAGCTGGTGGCCGGAAAGTCCTGGGCAGGGAAGTCCGGTCCGACCACTTCGGAAGAACTGGTCGACGGATTCCTCGCCTTCTGGCGCAAGAACGACGCCATTCTCCGAGTGGTCACGCTCGGTGCCGCCGAAGGGGACAAGCGGTTCTTCAAGATCCGCATGACGGTCCTCAACGCGGTCGCCAAGCCGCTCGCGGAGGCCGTCAAGGAACTCCAGGCGAAGGGCCAGGCCGACAAGTCGCTCGACCCGAACGCCGTCGCCGGGGCCCTGGTCTCGCTGCTCGCCTCGGCGGCCGAGCACCAGAAGGCCTTCACCGCCTGGGGCGTCAAGGTCAAGGACCTCAAGCCCAACCTCGCTCCCCTGGTGTACCTGGGCGTCACCGGCAAGAAGCCGCCCAAGTAGACCATCCGCTCAACCGACCATCCGCTCCGCGCGCAGCCCCGGCCTCCTGTCCGGGGTACGACGGACGGCGGCCGTGTCCTCGGGGGAGGTCCGCCGACGTACCGCACGCGCGCCAGACATGCCGGTGGGCGGGCACCCCTCACACAGGGTGCCCGCCCACCGGCATGTTCGCGTTGCGGCCCCTCAGGAGCCCTCGGAAGCCCGGCTCCGCGCCGTCAGGGGCAGCGGACCACCTGGCCGGCGTAGGCGAGCCCGCCGCCGAAGCCGAAGAGCAGGACCGGGTCGCCCGGGGACAGCTCGCCGCGTTCGACCAGCTTGGAGAAGGCCAGCGGGATGGAGGCGGCCGAGGTGTTGCCGGAGTCGACCACGTCCCGGGCCACCACCGCGTCGGTGAGGCCCAGCTTGGCGGCGATCGAGTCGATGATCCGCAGGTTGGCCTGGTGCGGCACGAAGCCCTTCAGCTCCGACGGGTCGATCCCGGCCTGCTCGCAGGCCCGGCGGGCCAGCGGGGCGAGCTGGGTGGTGGCCCAGCGGAACACCGACTGGCCCTGCTGGCTGATCACCGGGTCCCAGCCGGTGATCACCACGGCGTCGCCCTTCTCCGGCTCGGAGCCCCAGACCACCGGGCCGATGCCGGGCTCGGCACCGTCCTCCTGGGCCTCGACCACCGCGGCGCCGGCGCCGTCGCCGAAGATCACGCAGGTGGTGCGGTCGGTCCAGTCCAGCGTGTCGGACATCCGCTCGGCGCCGATCACCAGCGCGCGGCGCGCCGCGCCGGCCCGGATCGCGTGGTCGGCGGTGGCCAGGGCGTACGAGAAGCCGGAGCAGACCGTGTTGATGTCGTACGCGGCGGGCGCCCGGACGCCGAGCCGGGCGGCCACGGCGGCGGCGGTGTTGGGGCTGCGCTCGATCGCGGTGCAGGTGGCGACCACGATCAGGTCGATCTCGTCGGCCGTCCGGCCGCTCTTGGCGAGCGCCTTCTGCGCGGCCTCGGTGGCGAGGTCGACCAGGGTCTCGCCCTCGGCGATGTGCCGGGTTCTGACGCCCACCCGGCTACGGATCCACTCGTCGTTGGTGTCGACGAGCGCCTCCAGGTCGTCGTTGGAGAGGACCTTGGGGGGCTGGTAGTGGCCGAGTGCCACAATGCGCGAACCGCTCATAGTGCCATGGAACCGGGTTACCCACTGGTCAGCGGGGCGCGCCCGGCTACAGGATCCGCCCCTGTGATCTGTAGGAGCCCGACAAGGGGCGTTGCGGCGACTGGCCTCCGGGCGCGCCGGGATCGACGCCGATGCGGACGACGGGGCGGGCACCGCCGCCGATGACGGGGCCGGCACCGCCCGGAACACCGTTCGGACGCCACCGGAACGCCGCCGGAACGCCGCAGTCAGGCCGGGGTCGGAACGCCGGGGTCAGGCGGACAGCGAGGCGGCGTCGCCCATCACGATCACCGGGTGGGCCGCCGGGTCCAGGGTGCGGATCAGCTCGGCCATCTTGTCCTCGGGGATCGAGACGCAGCCGTGGGTGGGGCCGTCGTGGTCGACGTGGATCCAGATCCCGCCGCCCTTCTTCGCCCCCATCGGGCGGCGCGGGTCCAGCGGGGAGTTTCCGGGCACCCGGTTGTAGTTGATCGCGACCACGTAGTCGAAGGAGCCGGCCAGCTGGTCGCCGAAGAAGCCCGTCCCGGAGACCACGAAGCTCGGGTCCTTGTCGTACGGGAGCTTGCTGCCCGGGTCGGCCTTGCGGCCGCCCGCGTCGGAGAGCGCGAAGACGCCGATCGGGCTGCGCAGGTCGCCCTCGTTGTGGTCGGTGGTCCAGCCGTTGTTGCCGTTGTGGCCCTGCCAGGTCTCGCCGGCCAGCCAGCGGCCCTCGGGGGTGCGGGTCCAGAGGGTGACGGTGTTCTTGTTGCCGTTCTTGTCCTGGCCGGAGGCGAGCACCACCTGGGTGGTCTCGGTGGGTATCTTCGCGACGAAGTCGGCGCCGAGGCCGGGTATCGCGGCGACCGAGCCGTCCGCACGGACCTGGCTGCGGTCGGCGGCCGGGGGCTGGGTCTGCCGGTCGGCGGCGGCCCGGGCGGCGGGAGCCGGCTGGTCGGGCGTGCTGACGCCCTCCGGGCCGGGGCCGTCGGCGGCCGCGGCGACGGGCTTGGCGTCGTCCTGGCCGACGGTGTACCAGCCGGCGGCGGCCGCGACCAGCAACGCGGTGCCGGCCATCACCGCCTTGCCGTGACGCTTCTTCTTCGCCTTCCGGCGGTGCCCCCGAGCGGCCGCCCGGGGGCCCACGGGCGCCGCCGCGGGCGGGGGCGTGGGCTGCCGGACGGGCTCCGGCTCGAACGCGTACACCGGCTCGGCGTCGTACACCGACTCGGGGGCGTACACCGGCTCGGCGGCGACGAGCGGGTCGGGCCCGGCGGCGTACGGCTGGAACGGCTGGGACGGCTGGAACGGCTGCTCGTACGCCTCGAAGTACCCGTCAGGGGCCTGCGGGAGCTGCCCGTACTCGCCGTAGTGGTCCTGCCGGACGGGCTGCTGGTACGGCTCACCCGCCCCGTACGGCTGCTGCGGCACCCCGTACACCGGCTCCGCTATCGGCTCGTACGACGGGTACGTGGTGGCGCGATGAGAACCGGACATACCGCCGATCCTGCCAAACGGTGTACCGGTTGGTAAACCCGGGGCGGGTGCGGGGGCGGTGAAGAAACGCCGCCGCCCGGGCCGGGGCCCGGGCGGCGGGGGAGTTCTCCGGTCAGAGGCGCATCGCCTGCGGGGCCTCGCGGCGCCCCAGGTCCGGGCCCTCGTACTCGCGGATGATCTCGTAGCGGGTGTTGCGCTCGACCGGGCGGAAGCCGGCGTCGCGGATCAGGTCGAGCAGGTCGTCGCGGCCCAGCTTGTTCGGGGTGCCGAAGTTGTCCGCGTCGTGGGTGATCTTGTACTCGACCACCGAGCCGTCCATGTCGTCCGCGCCGTGGCTGAGCGCCAGCTGGGCGGTGGTGACGCCGTGCATCACCCAGAAGACCTTGACGTGCGGGACGTTGTCGAAGAGCAGCCGGGAGACCGCGAAGGTCTTCAGCGCCTCGGCGCCGGTGGCCATCTCCGTGCGGGCCATCAGCTTGTTGCGCACGACGCCGTCCTTGGAGTCGTGGAAGTCGTGCTGGTAGCGCAGCGGGATGAAGACCTGGAAGCCGCCGGTCTCGTCCTGCAGCTCGCGCAGCCGCAGCACGTGGTCCACCCGGTGGCGGGGCTCCTCGATGTGGCCGTACAGCATGGTGGCCGGCGTCTTGAGGCCCTTGCTGTGGGCGAGGCGGTGGATCCGCGACCAGTCCTCCCAGTGGGTGTCGTGGTCGACGATGTGCTGGCGGACCTCCCAGTCGAAGATCTCCGCGCCGCCGCCGGTCAGCGACTCCAGGCCGGCGTCGATCAGCTCGTCCAGGATCTCGTCGGCGGGCAGGCCGCTGATCTTCTCGAACCAGTGGATCTCGGTGGCGGTGAAGGCCTTCAGCGAGACGTTCGGCAGGGCCGCCTTCAGCTCCCGCAGCGAGCGCGGGTAGTAGCGCCAGGGCAGGGTCGGGTGCAGGCCGTTGACGATGTGCAGCTCGGTGAGGGAGTCGACCTCCATCGCCTTGGCGAGCCGGACGGCCTCCTCGATGCGCATCGTGTAGGCGTCCTTCTCGCCCGGCTTGCGCTGGAACGAGCAGTACGCGCAGGACGCGCTGCACACGTTGGTCATGTTGAGGTGGCGGTTGACGTTGAAGTGGACGACGTCGCCGTTCTTCCGCGTCCGCACGTGGTGGGCCAGACCGCCCAGCCAGGCCAGGTCGTCGCTCTCGTAGAGCGCGATCCCGTCCTCGCGGGTCAGCCGCTCACCCGCGTAGACCTTCGCCTCCAGCTCGCGCTTCAGCCCTGCGTCCATGCGGTGCCCCGCCTCCTCCGACTTCGATTCCTTGCCGGACCGAGCGTACGTCACTCGTCCGCTCGCCTCCGGGCCGCTCCGACCCGGTGCCGACGCTCCTCGCTCCGGCGCTCCTCCGTCGCTAGTCGCTCGTCACTTTCGGCACCGGCGCGCCCTTCGGCTCGGGACGGTCCGACAGCAGCTCAGCGAGCAGTGCAGGGTCGATGTTGCCACCACTGACCACGGCCGCGACCGTCCGGCCCCCGGTCTCGGCGGCGCGGTGGAAGTAGGCCGCCGGGGCGACCGCGCCGGAGGGCTCGGCGACCAGCCGGCCGCGGCGGGCCAGCAGGGCGACGGTGGCGCGGATCTCGTCCTCGGTGACGGTGACGATGTCGTCCACGTACGCGGTCAGGTGCTCGAAGGGCAGCTCGCCGACCGACGGGGTGCGCAGGCCGTCCGCGATGGTCCGGTAGGTGTCGGCGACCGGCCAGGCCAGCCGGCGGCCGGCCCGGAAGCTGGCCTGCGCGTCGGCGGCCAGCTCCGGTTCCACGCCGATCACCCGGATGCCCGGGCGGGTGAGCTTGAGCGCGGCCGCCGTCCCGGAGATCAGGCCGCCGCCGCTGACCGGCACCAGGACGGTGTCCAGCCCGGCCGGGGCGTCCTCGGCGATCTCCAGGCCGACCGTGCCCTGGCCCGCGATGATGAACGGGTCGTCGTACGGCGGCACCCAGACGTAGCCGTGCCGCTCGGCCAGTTCGGCGGGCAGGGTGTCCCGCTCCTCCGGCGACACCAGGACCACCTCGGCGCCGAACCCCCGGGTGGACTCCACCTTCACCGCTGGCGAGGTGTCCGGCATCACGATCACGGCCTTGATGCCGAGCAGCGCCGCCGCGTACGCCACCGCCTGCGCGTGGTTGCCGCTCGACTGGGCGACCACGCCGCGGGCCCGCTCGCCCTCGGTGAGCGCGGCCAGCCGGTTGTACGCACCACGGGTCTTGAAGGCCCCGGTCGGCTGGAGGTTCTCGGGCTTCAGCCAGAGCCGGCGCTCCCCCTCGTCCGCCCACGGGGCGGGAACCAGCGGGGTGCGCACGGCCACCCCCGCGATCCGCTGCCGAGCGGCGCGCAGCTCCTCCAGACCGACCAGTGCCATCCGTCACTCTCCTTCGGGAGGGAGTTCGCTCACCCGGTTCTCCCACTTCGTGGAGAGTACGACGGTGGTGCGGGTGCGGGCCACGCCTTTCGTGCCCGAGATCCGCTTGACCACCGACTCCAGGCCAGCCACGTCGGCCACCCTGACCTTGAGCATGTAGGAGTCGTCACCCGCGATGAACCAGCAGTCCTCGACCTCGTTGAGGTCCTTGAGCCGGTGCGCGACGTCCTCGTGATCGGCGGCGTCGGTCAGCTGAAGGCCGATCAGGGCCGTGACGCCGAAGCCGAGCGAGGCCGGATTGACCGTCGCGCGGTAGCCGGTGATGACACCGGCCTGCTCCAGCCGGTTGATCCGGTCCGTGACGCTCGGGCCGGAGAGCCCGACCAGCCGGCCCAGCTCGGCGTAGGACGCGCGGCCGTTCTCCCGGAGCGCCTGGATGAGCTGTCTGTCCACCGTGTCCATATACCGTCCGCGTCCTTCCGAACCTCACCAGACCCACAGATCATTATCCGGATTCCAAGGCGCCATGCGCGGAACAACCCGGATATCGCAGAGAAGATACTCTCCCGCCCCCGGCCTCCTCACTCCCCCTCAGCCGACACGCTGCCGTTCTCGTCGGCCCGGCGGGCCGCCGCCCCCAACTCCCCTTCCCAGCGCAGGTACAGGGAATGCGGGACGCCGACCGCGTCCAGCACCCGGCCGGCCACGAAGTCGACGAGTTCCCGCACGGTCGAGCCGCCGGCGTAGAACCCGGGAGAGGCGGGGAGGACGACGGCGCCCTGTGCGTCGAGCTCCACCAGGTGCTTCAACGTCACCCCGTTGAGTGGCGCCTCGCGCACGCACACGACCAGCGGGCGGCGCTCCTTGAGGGTGACGCTGGCCACCCGCTGCAGCAGGTCCTTGCTCAGGCCGAGCGCGATCCCGGCCACCGCGCCGGTGGTCGCGGGCACCACCAGCATGCCCTTGGCCGGGTACGAGCCGCTGGACGGGCCGGCCGCGAAGTCCCCGGCGGGCCAGTAGCGGACGTCGTCCAGGCCCTCGTCGGAGCCCAGCCAGGCGGCCAGGTCGGCGCGCCAGTGGGCGTCCCGGAAGGAGATGCCGGTCTCGTCGAGGATGGTGAGCCGGGCGGCTCGGCTGACGATCAGGTCCACCGGCTCCCCGGCGGCGAGCAGCGCCCGGATCACCGAGGCGGCGTACGGCGTCCCCGACGCACCAGAGACCCCGACCACCCACGGCTGACGCTTGACTGTTCCCATGTCCCATTTCTATCCGGACTCACCCGGTCGGGCCTCATCCGCGGGCTCCCCTGGAAGGATGGGGGCATGGCAGCGACCCTCGTCGACCTCACCCATCAGGTGACCACCGCGATGCCGGTCTACCCCGGCGATCCGGCCGTCCTGTTGGAGCCCGCGCTCACCACCGCCACCGCCGGGGTGAACGTGCTGGCCCTGCACCTCGGCTCGCAGTCCGGGACGCACGTGGACGCGCCCTACCACGTGGACGTCACCTGGCCGACCCTGGACGGGCTGCCGCTGGAGCGGTTCACCGGCCCCGCGGTGCTCGCCGACCTGCGCGGACTGGAGCCCCGGGCCGCCGTCACCCCCGAGCTGCTCGCGCCCGCCCTGGCGCGCGTCGGCGAGGGGTCCGTCCTGCTGCTCGCCACCGGCTGGGCCCGGCACTGGGGCACCGACGCCTACCTCGCGCACCCCAGCCTGACCGCGGCCGCCGCCGAGGCGATCGTCGCCGCCGGGGTGCGGACCGTCGGGGTGGACGCGCTGAGCGTCGACCCCACCCCCGACCCGGGCCCGGGCGACCCGGCGGTCGCCGCGCTGCTCGCGGACCTCACCGACGAGCACGACCAGCCCGGCGCCGACGAGCCGACCCTCGCCGCGCACCGGGTGCTGCTGGGGGCGCCCGGCGGCGGGGTGATCGCCGAGAACCTGACCGATCTGCGGGCGCTGCTGGACGCCCAGGAGGCCGGGCGGCCGGTCGAGGTGTCGCTGTTCCCGCTGCGGCTGGCGGCGGCGGACGGTGCGCCGGTCCGGGCGGTGGCACGGCTGGGCTAGGGAGTTCGAAGACCCGCCCCGGGGCGTTCCGGCCAGTCGCCGCACGGGACTTGGTCTAGACCATCCCCCGGCGCCGCCGCTACGCTGTCCGCCCATGGCAGAGATCATCGGAGTGATCGAGCGACTCTGGCGCTACCCCGTGAAATCCACCGGCGGCGAGCGGCTCGACTCCGTCGAGGTGGACGAGCGCGGCCTGGCCGGCGACCGCCTCTACGCCGTCCGCGACGCGGACGGCAAGCTCGGCTCGGGCAAGAACACCCGCCGCTTCCGCCGGATGGACGGCCTGCTCCGCCTCTCCGCCCGCCTCGGCCACCGGATCGACGGCCCCGAACTGTTCGACCCGCTCGGCCGCCCGGTCGCCGACCCGGGCGCCTTCCTGCGCGCCTACCTCCAGCGCGAGGACGTCGAACTCGCCCGCGAGGACGCCGCCTCCCACTTCGACCAGCTGCCGGTCAGCGTGCTCACCACCGCCACCCTGGACTGGGTCCGCGAGGCCGCCCCCTTCACGGTGGTCGACGAGCGCCGGTTCCGCCCCAACATCCTGCTGCGGACGCCCCCGGGCACCCCGCCCTTCGTCGAGGACGGCTGGTTCGGCCGGGAGGGGCACGGCGGCACCGGCGCCCGCCTCGCCTTCGTCCGCTCCAGCGAGCGCTGCGCGATGACCGGCGCCCCGCAGCCGGGGCTGCCGCACGCCCCCGAGATCCTCAAGGCGATCGTGCACGCCCACGACGGCCGGCTCGACGCCCTCGCCGAGGTCGCCGCCCCCGGGCGGCTGAGCGTGGGCGACGAGCTCGCGCTGCACTGAGCCCGGCGAGCACCTGGAGAGCGGAACCGCAGGTCAGGGCGGTCTCAGAGGTTTTCGAAAAAACTTTTGGATCACCTGCAACCCCGGCGGCCGCCACACGTCTATGCCAGTGAGAGGCGGGGAAACCCGCCGAACCCGGACCGCGAGAGGCGCTGGGGGCGACGCCCTCGAACTTCGGGTCCGACTCCAAGCACACGTACCGGCCGACGGCTGAAATACCGACGGCAGAACACCCTGGGGGGTATTTCCATGCCTGCTGTCCGCGCCCGTCGCTCCCGCTCCACCGTCCTCACCGCCGCCACCCTCGGCGTGCTGCTGGCCACCGGCGCGGTGCTGTCCTCCCCGGCCGCGTACGCCGCCGAGGCACCGGCCGCCGCCACCGCCCCCGCCGCGTCGGCCGCCGAGGCCACGGCCGACAAGCCGTCGCTGAAGGTCAACGCGCCGGCGACGGTCGGCCGCGGCGGACAGCCGGTCGAGTTCACCGAGACCATCACGAACCCCGGCACCACCGAGGCCTCGTTCACGCTGAGGATCGGCACGAGCGGCACGAACTCCGTCTCGGCATACGCCATCAAGGTCGACTACCGCGACGCGGACGGCACCTGGAAGCCCGTCGCCGACACCGTCCCCGGCCTGACCGTCGCCGCCGGTGCCACCAGGACCGTCCAGCTGCGCCTCACCACCGAGCTCGCCGCCTACTGGTCCAACCAGGACTCGACCGTCACGCTCAGCTCCGCCGTCCTCGACGCGGCCGGCACCACCGTCCTCGCCGAGAGCACCGACCAGGTCGCGGCCAAGGCCATCACCGTGCAGGTCAAGGACGCGCCGACCACCGCCGTCGCCGGCGGCGCCCCGGTCGAGTTCGACGTCACCGTGAACAACCCCAGCGCCTCGCGCTACACCACCGTCGACAAGGTCGTGGAGGCGGACAAGCACAGCACGCTCCAGGTGCGGAAGGCCGACGGCAGCTGGGAGAACATCACCGGCACCACCAGCAGCCAGCCGGGCTCCGACCGGGTCACGTACCACCTCACCGACGACAGGACCATCGCCGCCGGCAGCAGCGACACCCGGCACGTCCGCTTCGCGTTCACCGCCGACGCCCCGCTCGGCACGGCCTACATCCACCCGTGGGCGATGCTCGACCAGGGCGCCGGGGCCATGCAGGCGATCGTCGGCCCCCAGTTCGTCGCGATCGACGTCACCGCCGCCCCGGTCACCGCCAAGCCGGCGCTGACCGTCCAGGAGCCGTCCTCGATCGGGTACGGCGGCGAGCCCGTCGAGTTCTCCGAGACCGTCACCAACCCGGGCACCGCCGAGGCCCCGTTCACCCTGAAGCTCAACGTGAGCAACGTGCACGCCCGGGTTCACGACGCGTTCGCCATCGAGTACCGCGACGCCGACGGCACCTGGAAGCCGGTCGAGCTGACCTTCAAGCAGAGCGACAGGACCTTCAACTTCAGCGGCAAGGTCACCGGCCTGACCGTCCCCGCCGGCGCCACCAAGACCTTCCAGCTGCGGCTCGCCGCCGTGGGGAACAACGACACGGGCGGCTACAGCCTGCCGACCAAGCTCTACTCCGCCGTCGTCGACCCGGCGGCCGAGGACACCGTGCTCGCCGAGGCCACCAAGGACGTCGCGGTGAAGTCCCTGGTCGTCCAGCTCAAGAACGCGCCGACCACCGCCGTCGCCGGCGGCGCCCCGGTCGAGTTCGACGTCACCGTCAACAACCCCAGCACCTCCCGGTTCGGCAAGCTCGCCACCATCCTGTGGATCGACCCGCACAGCGTCCTGGAGATGCAGAAGGCCGACGGCGCCTGGGAGACCGTGCCCGGCACCCCGGGCCCCCAGTCCGGCGGCCCCGCCCGCTACCTCATCAGCGACGACGCCCTCGCGGCAGGCGCGACCATCACCAAGCACGTCCGCCTCGCCTACACCGCCGAGGCCCAGGTCGGCCAGACCGCCGTCAGCCCGTTCGCCCACATCAACGAGGGCACCGCCCACGCCGCCATCGCGGGCCCGCAGGGCACCGCGATCCAGCTCACCGCCGCGACCGTCGACACCTCCGGCGCCGGCACCGGCCCCGTCATCCGGACCACCTACACCACCGGCACCGCCGACGAGACCGACACCACCGGCACCACGGGCACCACCGGCACCACCACCCAGCTGGCGGGCGGCGAGCTCGCCCACACCGGGTCGGACGGTGTCATCAAGACCGCGGCGGGCGCCGCCGCCCTGCTCGTCAGCGGCATCGGCGCGCTCTTCGTCGCGCGCCGCCGCCGCAGCGCCTGACCGCCCCCGTCCGAGCCCCGGCTCCCCGGCTTCGCCCGGCGGGCCGGGGCTCGGCGTTTCCCGGGAGAGCTCGGTGTTTTCCGGCAGAGCTCGGCGTTTTCCGGCAGACACGTCCCAGGAACGGATCAGGCAGTCTCCCGGCCCCGCTACGGCAGGGCGACCGCCCGCAGGTAGGCCTCGGCGAAGAGGTCGATGGACTCCTCCAGCGAGGGCAGTCCGGCGCCGAGCGCCGGTTCGAGGACCGGCCGCAGCAGGATGTGGTTGATCAGCGGGCCGAACAGCAGTTGGACCAGCACCGGGAGCGGCAGCGGACGCAGCCGTCCGGCCTCGATGTACGGCAGCAGCAGCCGGCCGAGGCCGTCGAACAGTCGCGGCAGGTGGGCCGCCATCATCCGGGAGGCGGGGCCGTCCGGTCGGGCGAACAGGTCGGCGAAGACCGCCGGCATGACCCGGGGCTGGCGGTCGAAGGCCGCGGCGAAGGCGCGGTGGAGCGCCCGGACGGTGTCCTCCAGGCGTTCCGGCGGGTTCGCGGCGAGCGCTTCCAGGTCCGGCAGCGGGCCGTACTGGAGGAAGACGGCGGTGAGCAGGCCGTCCCGGCCCTCGAAGACGGTGTGCAGGCTGGGCAGCGAGCACTCGGCGCGGTCCGCCACGGCGTCCAGGGTGACCCCGCCCAGGCCGCGTTCGGCCACCAGCCCGGCCGCCGCCGCGATCGCGCGCTCCCGTACCGGCGGCCGTCCGCCCGGGTCGACGCCCGCCTGCCGGACCGCCTCGTCCAGCGGTGCCCGGCAGCCGCCGAGCCTGCGCAGCAGGGTGCTGCGGGAGATGCCGGCCGTCGCGGCGATCGCCGTCAGCGGGACGTCCGCGACGTCCTGGCCCCGGTCCTTCGCCGCCGTGAGGGCGGCCGCCACCAGATCCTTCATGTGGAGCAGCATACTACTTGACACCTGAGACAGTTCCAGAGACTCTGTAAATGCAAGTTCCACACGGAAGGTGATCAACCGAGCACAGCAAGGGAGAGAGCCATGAGCGTCGTGATCTCCGGGGGCGGACCGGCCGGAATGATGTTGGGCCTGCTGCTGGCCCGGGCGGGTGTCGAGGTGACCGTGCTGGAGAAGCACGGGGACTTCCTGCGGGACTTCCGCGGCGACACCGTCCACGCCTCCACCGTGCGGCTGATGGACGAACTCGGCCTCGGCCGGAAGTTCGCCGCGCTGCCGCAGAGCCGGCTCGGCAACCTGGTGGTACCGGTGCCCGGCGTCGGCCAAGTCCCGCTGAGCGCCTACGACCGGCTGCCCGCGCCGTACAACTACATCGCGATGATGCCGCAGTGGGACCTGCTCAACTTCCTCGTCGAGGAAGCCCGGCAGGAGCCCACCTTCACCCTGCGGATGAACACCGAGGCCACCGGACTGATCCGGGAGCGCGGCCGGGTGGCCGGCGTGCGCTACCGCACCCGCGACGGCGAGCAGGGCGAGCTCCGCGCCGACCTCACCGTCGGCACCGACGGCCGGCACTCCACCCTGCGCAAGGCGGCCGGGCTGGTGGCCGAGGAGTACCCGGTGCCCTTCGACGTCTGGTGGTTCCGCCTGCCCCGGCACGCGGAGGAGCAGGCCGCGCCGCCCAGCCTCGTCGCCGGCTTCGGCGACGGCGAGCTGGCCCTCAGCATCGCCCGCGACAGCTACTTCCAGATCGCCTACTTCAAGCCGAAGGGCTCCGACCCGCAGCTGCGCGCCGAAGGCGTGGAGCGCTTCCGCGAGCGGATCGCCCGGCTGCTGCCCCAGTACGCCGACCGCGTCGACCAGTTGGCGGGCATGGACGACGTCCACATGCTCGACGCCCGGCTCAACCGGCTGGACCGCTGGTACACCGACGGGCTGCTGCTGATCGGCGACGCCGCCCACGCGATGTCCCCGGCCGGCGGGGTGGGCATCAACCTCGCCATCCAGGACGCCGTCGCGGCCGCCACCCTGCTCGCCGAGCCGCTGCTGCGCGGCCGCCCGACCACCGCCGCGCTCGCCCGGGTGCAACGGCGGCGCCAGATGCCGACGGTGGTCATCCAACGGCTGCAGCGGATCCTGCACGGCGTGATGTTCGTCCCGGCGCTCACCGGCCGGCGGTCCGGCCCGCCGATGGGATTCGCCGCGCTCGTCCGCCACGTCCCGGCGGTCCGGCTGGGCATCTCCCGCCTGATCGCCTTCGGCCCCCGCCCCGAGCACGCCCCGGACTTCGCCCGACGGCCCATGGCGTAGCCGCCGGCCGCACGGGCCGGCGACCGGCCGTTCGGGCGGGAGGCTTCCGGGGAAGGACCGAGGACATGACGATCCCTCACCGCTCGACCGGCACCGGCGACCACCACGTCCTGGTCCTGCACGACTGGTTCGGCACCAGCGCGGGCTGGGGCCCCTTCCTCGACTACCTCGACGGCAGGGCCTTCAGCTACGCGTTCCTCGACTACCGGGGCTACGGGGAACGCAAGGACGTCACCGGCTCCTACACGCTCGCCGAGATCGCCGCCGACGCGCTCGCCCTGGCCGACCAACTCGGCTGGGACCGCTTCTCGCTGATCGGCCACTCGATGGGCGGCAAGGCCGCGCAGCAGGTGCTGGCCGAGGCACCGCTGCGGGTGCGCAAGCTCGTCGGCCTGGCACCCGTCCCCGCCGGGGCCTACCCGCTGGACGCCGACGGCGAGGCGCTGTTCTACGGCGCCGCCGAGGACCGCGAGAAGCGGTACGCGATCCTCGACCTGGTCACCGGGCAGCGGGCGGGCCGGGTCTGGCTGGACCGCATGGTCGACCAGTCGCTCCGGCTCTCCACGCCCGAGGCCTTCGGCGGGTACGTGCGGGACTGGGCGACGGCCGACCTGGAACGCCGCATCAACGGGAACCCCGTCCCCGTCAAAGTGATCGTGGGCGCACACGACCTCGCCCTGACCGCCGACGTGATGCGCGGCACCTGGCTCGCCCACTACCCCAACGCCGAACTGGAGGAGCTCGACGGCAGCGGCCACTACCCGATGTACGAGACGCCGGTGGCACTGGCCACCTCGCTGGAGTCCTTCCTGCACAACTGACACCCGCCTTCACCCGACCGGGTGCGCTTCGCGGCGAGGGGCGGGGACCTGTAGCAGGCTCCTCCGCATGACTGACGATCCGTCAGTGCAGTCGCCTCGACCTCGCGGAGATCCCCATGGCCAACGTCCCGAAAGACCTCAAGTACACCAAGGACCACGAGTGGGTGCGGACCACCGGCAAGGACAAGGCCCGTGTGGGCATCACCGACTTCGCGCAGAAGCAGCTCGGTGACGTCGTCTTCGCCGACATCCCCACCATGGGGAAGCAGCTCGAATCCGGCGAAGCGTTCGGCACGGTGGAGTCCGTCAAGGCGGTGAGCGAGATCTTCATGCCGCTCACCGGAACGGTCACCGCGGTGAACGAGGGCCTGAACGACGAACCCGAGCTGATCAACACGGACCCGTACGGCGACGGCTGGATCATCGAACTCACCGTCGCCAAGCCCGACGAGCTGAAGCAGCTGCTCACGGCCGCCCAGTACGAGGCCTTCATCTCCAGCCGTTCGGAGTAGCCACCCCGGGCCGAGCGCACAGGAAGTCGGACTCGCCGACTTCCTGTGCGCAGCCGGCACCCGATCAGGTGACAGGGGCCAGGGCGAGTCCGCGGGCGGCGAGGAGAACGCCGCGGGCTCGGGCGGCGCCGGTACGGGCGGTGGCCGGGTCCGGGGCGACTCGCCGGGGGACGAGGCCGGCACAGGAGCGGCAGATGCCGGGGCGGGGCACCGGATCGCGGCACTCCGCGCATTCGGAGCGGGCAGGTGCGGCGACGGCGGGTTCACGCGGCGGTGGGAGCTTGCGCTGCAAGCGGTTGCGGAGCAGGCCGACCGGCGAGTGCAGGGGCCGCGGCAGGTCGGGGAGCAGGGCGTGGGCGAGGTCGGCGTCCGTGTGGCCCCTCGCCAGCCATTCGGCGACGAGGGGTGCGAGGGCGACGGCCTCGGCCTCGCCGAGGCGCAGGCGGGGCTCCCGGCGGATCACCCGGTGGAGTATGGCCACCGCCTCCCGGACGTGTGGATCGGTCTCGGTCAACGCGGCCGGGAGGGTGGGTACTTCTTCCGGGTTCTTTACGGGAGGGGCGTCAGAGGGGCCGGTATCAGGCTCACCGGGGGCCGGGGGTGGGTCACTCGGCGGCCCCGGGCGCTGAGGAGTGTCGTACACGTGCACCTCGGTCCGGATCGTGCCGTCGGGCATCCGGACCTTCTCGACCCGGTAATACCCGGCGTCCTTCAGCTCGTTGAGCGTCCGGCGGATCGTGCCACGCCCCTGCGGGCTGCTGTCGGCCATGCCCCTGCCGTCCTCACGCCAGCCGTCCGGACGGGAGAGGAGGTCCACGAGGAATCCTCGGGCGGTGTAGCTGAGGCAACGGTCCTGGAGGAGTCCGTTCGGAAGGACGGAGAAAAAGCGCGAGTGCGCGCTACGATGAATCTGCATGGGGAGGGTTTGCTCCTGGTGCCAGACCCCGGGGTGTTGGTAGCACCGCTGGGGTCTTCTCTTTTCTGCTTGCGCCACGGAACGTAACACGCCGGTAGCAGCTGGTGTTAACCGGATTGACGATCAATCAGCGCGCGAAGCACTCGGGGGCGCACGCGAGTTGGCGCGCGCCTGGTAGACGATGGCGCATGAACCGGAGACCCGCACGCATGGGGCGCCTCATGCTTCTCGCCTACGTTCGAGGCATGACAGAGAAGCGAGTTGACGACACGTCATCCGTGCTGGCGGTCGGCGTCCCCGGAGCGGTCGAGCAACACGTCGGACTGCAGCTCGCCGCCGCCGGGGTACGGGTGCGGACGCTGACGCGGCGGGCCCTGCTCGACCCGGCATCGCTGGAGGCGGCGGTCCAGGGGGCGGGCGCGGTGCTGCTGGGGTGGCCGTTCCCCACGGCGGACGAGGCGGCGGACGCGGTGGGGGTGCTGGCCCGGGAGGTCGGGCGGGTGGTGTTCCTCTCCTCGACGGCCGTCCGGGCCGAGGGCGAGGTGGAGGCGCTGCTCGCCGGGAGCGGGGTCCGGCACACGGTGCTGCGGGCGCACGGGTTCACCGCCGCGCTCCAGTGGGCGCAGGAGATCCGCTCCGGGGGCGCCGTGCAGGGCTACGGCGGCGCGGCCGGACTGAACCCGGTGGACGAGCGGGACATCGCGGCGGTCGCCGTCCGCGCCCTCACCGAGGACGGCCACGACGGCGCGCACTATCTGCTCACCGGCCCGGAGTGCCCCACCCAGGCGGAACAGGTGGACATCATCGGCGAGGCCGCCGGCCGCCCGGTGAAGTGGCAGGAGATCCCCCGCGAGGCGGCCCGCCGCCGCATGTCCGCCACCGGCCGGCCCGGGGCGGCCGTCGACAGCGCACTGGACTTCATCCACGCCCGCATCACCACCCCGAACCCGGCCACCACAACGGTCCAGGACCTCACCGGCCACCCACCCCGCAACTTCCGCACCTGGGCCACGGATCACGCGTCCCTGTTCCGTTAGGGCGCGCCCGGCCGGCGGCCGGGCCGCTCAGATCCCCAGGCCCCGGATGATCAGGTCCAGCAGGGCGAAGACGAACAGCGAGATGCCCACGAAGCCGTTGGTCTGGAAGAACGCCCGGTTCAGCTTGGAGAGGTCGTTCGGCTTGACGATGGTGTGCTCGTAGACGAACGCCCCCGCGACGACGACCAGGCCGACCCAGAACGCCGCACCGGCGTGGGTCAGGAGCGCGAACCACCCCAGCAGGAGCGTCGTGACGACGTGGCACACCCGTGCGCCCCAGATGGCCGCCGGGATGCCGAAGCGGGCCGGTACCGACCGCACCTTGCCGTGCCGGTCGGACTCGACGTCCTGGCAGGCGTAGATGAGGTCGAAGCCGCCGATCCACACGCCGACCGCGACGCCCAGTACGAGGGCGTCCCACGACCAGGTGCCGGTCACCGCGAGCCAGGCGCCGACCGGGCCCATGGCCTGGGCGAGGCCCAGGATGGCCTGCGGGAAGTCGGTGAAGCGCTTGCCGTACGGGTAGACCACCATCGGCACGACGGCGACCGGCGCGAGCGCCAGGCAGAGCGGGTTGAGCATCGCCGCCGCGCCGAGGAAGACGATCAGCGCCACGGCCGAGCCGGCGTACGCCGTCTTCAGCGACACCGCGCCCGTGACGAGTTCGCGCGAAGCCGTGCGCGGGTTCCGGGCGTCGATCTCGCGGTCGATGATCCGGTTGGCGGCCATGGCGAAGGTGCGCAGGCCGACCATGCAGACGGTGACGATGAACAGCTCGCCCCAGTGCACCCGCTCGTCGGCGAGGAACATGGCCGTCAGTGCGGCGGTGTAGGCGAAGGGCAGGGCGAAGACCGAGTGCTCGATCATCACCAGGCGCAGGAAGGCCTTCGTGCGCCCCGGGGTTTCGACGGCAGCCGTGCTCACAGCCCGTATTCCTTCCAGCGGCGGGACACCAGGGCGGCCGTGGCCGGGTCCGACTCGACCATCTCGGGCCACCCGCCGTCGCGGGTGTACCCCTCCTCGGGGAGCTTGCGGGTCGCGTCGATGCCGGCCTTGCCGCCCCAGAACTGCTGGTAGGAGGCGTGGTCGAGGTGGTCGACCGGGCCCTCGACGACGGTGAGGTCGCGGCTGTAGTCGACGTTGCCGAAGGCCCGCCAGGCGACCTCCTGGTAGTCGTGCACGTCGCAGTCGGAGTCCACCACGATGATCAGCTTGGTCAGCGACATCATGTGGGCGCCCCAGATGGCGTGCATCGTCTTCTGGGCGTGCTTGGGGTACTTCTTGTCGATCGAGACGATCACGCAGTTGTGGAAGCCGCCGGCCTCGGGCAGGTCGTAGTCGACGATGTCCGGGATGATGATCTTCAGCAGCGGCAGGAAGAACCGCTCGGTGAACTTGCCCAGCGGGCCGTCCTCGGTCGGCGGGCGGCCGACCACGATGGACTGGAGGATCGGGCGGCGGCGCATCGTCACGCAGTCGATCTTCAGCGCCGGGAACGGCTCCTGCGGGGTGTAGAAGCCGGTGTGGTCGCCGAACGGGCCCTCGGGGAGCATCTCGCCGGGCTCCAGCCAGCCCTCCAGCACCACCTCGGCGTCGGCCGGGACCTGGAGCGGGACGGTCTTGCAGTCGACCATCTTCACCCGCTCCCCGGCGACGAAGCCGGCGAACAGGTACTCGTCGATGTCGCCGGGCAGCGGCGCGGTGGCTGCGTAGGTCACAGCGGGCGGGCAGCCGAAGGCGATCGCGACCGGCAGCCGCTCGCCGCGCTTCGCGGCCACCGCGTAGTGGTTGCGGCTGTCCTTGTGGATCTGCCAGTGCATGCCGATGGTGCGGCGGTCGTGCCGCTGGAGCCGGTAGAGCCCGAGGTTGCGGATGCCGCTGTCCGGGTCCTTGGTGTGGGTGAGGCCCAGGTTGAAGAAGGAGCCGCCGTCCATCGGCCAGGTGAACAGGGCGGGCAGCTCGTCCAGGTTGACGTCGTCGCCGGTGAGCACGACCTCGTGGACCGGCGCGTCACCGGACTTCACGTGCCGGGGCGGCACGTGCGCCATCGAGGCGAGCTTGCCGAAGGCGTCCCGGAAGCCGGTGAAGCCCTGCGGCAGCTCGGGCTTGAGCAGGCCGGCGATCTTCTCCGCGATGTCGTCCGGGCCCTTGAGGCCGAGCGCCTTGGCGAGGCGCCGCTCGGTGCCGAAGACGTTCATCGCGAGCGGCATCGACGAGCCCTTGACGTTCTCGAAGAGCAGCGCGGGGCCCTTGGCCTTCTGGACCCGGTCGACGATCTCGCCGATCTCCAGGTGCGGGTCCACCTCTGCCTTGATGCGCTTGAGGTCGCCCTCACGGTCGAGTGCCCGCAGGAACGAGCGGAGATCGTCGTATGCCATGTCTGTCAGTATCCGCCACCGGATAGCCTGGCTCCGTCAAGGGCCCCGGGAAGGCACCCGCCCCGACCGCCCCGCAGGGAGATCGCCGCCGTGCTGAGAATTCTTCTGACCATCGTCCTTCCGCTCGCGCTCTGGGTGTGGGCGTTCATCGACTGCCTGACCACGCCCGAGGACCAGGTGAAGCACCTGCCCAAGCCGGTGTGGGTGCTCATCGTGCTGCTGTTCCCGCCGGTGGGCCCGATCGCCTGGCTGGTGGCCGGCAAGCAGCGCGGCCTCCTGCGGACCGGGGCTCCCAACGACGCCGACGGTCGTCCGGGGCAGCCGGTCCGGCGCGACGGCCGCCCGCTCGCACCGGACGACGACCCCGAATTCCTCGCTTCGTTGAAGAGGAGCGACAACGATCACGAGGACATGCTGAAGCGGTGGGAGGCCGATTTGCGCCGCCGCGAGCAGGAGCTGCGGGGCGAGGACGAGCCCGAGGACGGCCGAAAGAGCTGATCGGAGCCACTGGGGGGATCCCCCGGACAGCCCACCCGGACGGCACCGGGTGGGCTGTGGTGTTTTTGGCGCTTCCCTACGACTCGGCGCCCTCTAGCACGGATCCGCACCGGTGCCCGACCGGACTTGAGCGGGGCTTGAGCAAGGCGCAAGAGGGCCGCCCTACATTACTGAACGAGGGCCCTGACCTGCACTTTTCTTCATGTTCAGATCATCGGGCCATCACCTGACCGACAGCCCCCGGTATTCGAACGGACACCCAGCGCTCCGGCTTCGACACCACCGCTTCTGTGCAGGCCTGACATCTAAACGGACCTGACCTTGTACGGAATCGACGCCGAAACCAACGCACGGCCCCTCGTACAGTCATAAGTGAAGAAAGTGATTCGCAGCCGGGGGCACAGCAGACGTTGGCTGTCGGACAGTTCCCTCACCCTTGGAGTGGTTCGAGATGACGGTTGTGCATGAGGCGCCAGTCGACGGCGAGGTCCCCGAGGTCGCGGCCGACGCCCGCGGGCGGGTCGCCGAGCTGCACGAACTGCGCGAGAAGGTGCGGCGCGGCCCCAGCGAGAAGGCCACCGAGGCCCAGCACGCGAAGGGCAAGCTGACCGCCCGCGAGCGCATCGACCTGCTGCTGGACGAGGGCTCCTTCCGCGAGGTCGAGCCGCTGCGCCGGCACCGCGCCCAGGGCTTCGGCCTGGAGGCGAAGAAGCCGCACACCGACGGCGTGATCGTCGGCTGGGGCACCGTGCACGGGCGGACCGTCTTCACCTACGCGCACGACTTCCGGATCTTCGGCGGTGCGCTGGGCGAGGCCCACGCGCAGAAGATCCACAAGATCATGGACATGGCCATCGCGGCCGGAGCGCCCCTGGTCTCGCTCAACGACGGCGCCGGCGCCCGCATCCAGGAGGGCGTCACCGCCCTCGCCGGCTACGGCGGCATCTTCCAGCGCAACACCAAGGCCTCCGGCGTCATCCCGCAGATCTCCGTCATGCTCGGCCCCTGCGCCGGCGGCGCCGCCTACTCCCCCGCGCTGACCGACTTCGTCTTCATGGTCCGCGAGACCTCCCAGATGTTCATCACCGGACCCGACGTCGTCCAGGCCGTCACCGGCGAGAAGATCAGCCAGAACGGCCTCGGCGGCGCCGACGTCCACGCCGGCGTCTCCGGCGTCTCCCACTTCGTCTACGACGACGAGCAGTCCTGCATCGAGGAAGTCCGCTACCTCCTCTCCCTGCTCCCCCAGAACAACCGCGAGATGCCGCCCCCCGCCGTCAACGACGACCCCGTCGAGCGCCGCAACGACACCCTCCTCGACCTCGTCCCCGCCGACGGCAACCGCCCCTACGACATGCGCAAGGTCATCGAGGAGATCGTCGACCACGGCGAATACCTCGAAGTCCACGAACGCTGGGCCACCAACGTCCTGTGCGTCCTGGCCCGCATCGACGGCCACGTCACCGGCATCATCGCCAACCAGCCCCAGTCCCTCGCCGGCGTCCTCGACATCAACGCCAGCGAGAAGGCCGCCCGCTTCGTCCAGATGTGCGACGCCTTCAACATCCCCCTCGTCACCATGCTCGACGTCCCCGGCTTCCTGCCCGGCGTCGACCAGGAGCACGACGGCATCATCCGCCACGGCGCCAAGCTCCTCTACGCCTACTGCAACGCCACCGTGCCCCGCATCCAGCTCATCCTGCGCAAGGCCTACGGCGGCGCCTACATCGTCATGGACTCCCGCTCCATCGGCGCCGACCTCTCCTACGCCTGGCCCACCAACGAGATCGCCGTCATGGGCGCCGAAGGCGCCGCCAACGTCATCTTCCGCCGCGACATCAACGCCGCCGAAGACCCCGACGCCATGCGCGCCCAGAAGATCAAGGAATACAAGAACGAACTGATGCACCCGTACTACGCGGCCGAACGCGGCCTCGTCGACGACGTCATCGACCCCGCCGAGACCCGCCAGGTGATCGCCTCCGCCCTGGCCATGCTCCGCACCAAGCACGCCGACCTGCCCAGCCGCAAGCACGGCAACCCGCCGATGTAACGCCCGCGCCCACGCGCGGCCCGCAGCACGCAGTTCCGAGCGACCACCACACACCACAAGCCACCGGGGGAGAAAACCAGACCATGACTGCTTCCGCCGAACCCCTCGTCCGTATCGTCCGCGGCTCGCTCTCCGACGAGGAGCTGGCCGCCCTCACCGCCGTGCTGATGGCCCGGGCGGCCGTCGCGCAGCAGGCCGCCGCGACCGCGCAGGTCGAGCCGATCGCCAACTGGCAGCGCCTGGAGCGCCGCCCGGCCTACTACTCGCCGGTCAGCTGGCAGCAGGCCGCCTGACGGCCCGGAACCTCCCGCGACGGCCGGTCACCCCACCCGGGTGGCCGGCCTTCCGGCCTTCCGGCCTTCCCGGCGGCCTGGGGCACCGGTCCCGGCCGCCCCGACCACCGGGTGTCCGCTCCGCCCCGGCGCGGCTCGGTAGAATACCTACTGGACGGTATGCGGCCCGCCGCCCCGTCGGCCCCCATAGGATCGGCCGCTGCCGATGGACCAGAACTATCCAGGGAGGCTGCGATGGCCAGGCAGGCCCGCGCGCTGGCGACCCGCCAGACGGTACTCCTCGCGGCGGCCGAGGTGTTCGACGAGCGGGGCTACGCCGCCGCCACGATGTCCGAGATCCTGGACCGGGCCGGTGTCACCAAGGGCGCGCTGTACTTCCACTTCCACTCGAAGGAAGAGCTGGCGCTCGCCGTCATCGAGGGGCAGGGCGCCTGGCTGGGCACCTGGCAGCCGTCCTCGGACAGCCCGGTGCAGACCCTGATCGACCTCGGGTACGCCTTCGCCCACGCCCTCCAGGACGACCCGCTGGTGCGCGGCAGCATCCGGCTGACGATCGAGCACGGCAGCTTCACCCAGCCGCAGATCGCCGCCTACCAGGGCTGGTCCGACGTGGCCCGCGGGCTGCTGGAACGCGCCCGGGACGCCGGGGACCTCCACCCGGGGATCGACCTGGCGGCCGCCGCCGGGGTGATCACCGGGGCCGTCACCGGGATCCAGCTGAGCTCCCAGGTGCTGACCGACCGGCGGGACCTGATCCAGCGGATGTCCGACCTGTGGACGCTGGTGCTGCCCGGCCTGGTCCAGCCGCACGCGCTCGCCCGGCTGAGCGTCGCCGAGCGCGTGCCCTCCTAGGGCGCCTCCCGGGGCGCTTCCCGGGGCGCTTCTCGGGGCACCTCCCGGACGTCTCCCAGGGCGCTTGCCCGGGCTCCCCGCCCAGGGCCGCTCAGAGCCGGTAGCCGGCGCAGTGCTCCACCGCAACCAGGGCCGGCAGCGCGGCCGCCCAGAGCCGGCCGACGGCCTCCGGACCGGGCCGGTCGGCCTCCTCGGCGGCGAGCAGCACCTGGCCGGCCGCCATCGTCGTCAGCAGTTCGGCGGCGGCCCGGCGGTCCAGCCCGGGGCGCAGCTCGCCGGCCTCGGCGGCGCGGTCCAGCAGCCGGTGGACGACGGCGGTGAGGCTGCGCCAGGCGGCGTCCGTGCCGGGCGGGCCGTCCGGGGTGTCGGCCCGGGACGGACCCTGGCGGCCGAGCCGGACACCGGCCCGGACCATCACGTCCTCGCGCAGCAGCCGGGCGAGTTCGTGCGAGAAGTCGATCAGGCCCTGGAGGGCCGGTCCGCCGGAGCGCAGGGCGCGCAGCGCGGCCGAGCCGATCTCGCGCCCGGCGGCGGCGCGCACGCCGTCGGCGAGGGCCTGCTTGGAGACGAAGTGGAAGTAGAGGGCGCCCTTGCTCACCCCGGCCCGGCGGCTGATGTCGACCAGGCTGGCGGCTTCGAAGCCCACGCCGGCGAACGTGTCCGCCGCGGCGAGCAGCACGGCACGCCTGGTCCGCCCCGCGCGTTCCTGCTTGACCACTGGGCCCCTCCGGACTCGGCCGGACGCGTTTCCCCCCGCCCGCCCCGCTGCTGTCAGCGCGCCGCCGTTGGGGGCGACGCCTCGCATGCGGACGGCGCCGACCGAAACCGCATGGTTGGTATCTAATCTAGCTCCTTCGCGGACCCCGCCGTCCAGTGGGGAGCACCCCCGCCCCGGGCCTGCCGCCCCCCGGGCGGCCATTACCCCAGTCCAGGGTAGGGGTAGCGTGGTCGCGTCGGGCTGCGCGGCAGGGGCCACCCCAGACGCAGAAGAGAAACCGGGTGGTCTGTATGTTTTATCTCAGGCGACCGTACCGGCCGCTCGACCGTCACCCTGGAGTAGGGCCCGTCATGCCATTGATCGTAGAGCCGGACGCCCACGGTCCGTACGCCCACCCCGGTCCCGGCTACGACTTCCACGAGCGGACCGTCTCCCGCCACCTGGTGCACCGCACCTCGGTGTCCGAGGTGTTCCTCACCGGCTGGCAGGCCACCGGTCCGTACGACTTCCTGCTCGGCGCCCAGTGGCCCCGGCTGCACGCCTTCTACCGCCTGCCCGGGGACCGCTTCCACGACCCGGTGCTGATGGCCGAGACCATCCGGCAGGCCGGGCTGCTGGTCGGCCACGCCGGTTTCGGGGTGCCGCGCGGCCACCACTTCGTCATGGAGGACCTCTCCTATGCGCTCGGCCCGGACGGGCTGCGCGGCCTGGCCGTCACCACCGGGCCGGCCTCGCTGATGCTCGCGGTCGGCTGCGAGGACGTCCGGATGCGGCACGGCCGGCTGGTCTCGCTGCGGGTGCACATCGACATATCCCGGGACGGCCACCCGATCGGCCACGGCTCCGGCCAGTTGCGGGTCGTCTCCCCCGCCTCCTACGCCCGGCTGCGCGGCCCCGAGCGGCGGGCCGCCGCCCTGCCCCGGCCGCCCGCGCCCACCGCGCCCGAGCTGGTCGGCCGCGCACAGCCCACGGACGTCGTGCTCAGCCCCACCCTGCGGCCCGACACCTGGCTGCTGCGCACCGACGCCGGGCACCCGGTGCTGTTCGACCACGAGCTGGACCACGTGCCCGGGATGCTGGTGCTGGAGGCCGCCCGGCAGGCCGCCCAGCGGCTGCGCCACCCCGAACCGGTGGTACCGGTCGAGCTGGTGACGTCCTTCGACCGCTACATCGAGCTGGACCGGCCCTGCCTCGTCCAGGCGGTCCACGAGCAGGCGCCGGACGGCCGCCGGCTGCCCGTCCGGGTGCTGCTGGTCCAGGACGGGCGGACGGCGGCCGACTGCCGGCTGCTCACCGAACCGATCGACGGGCCCGCCGACGGATCGGCGGACAGGCCGGCGGACAGACGGGGTGACAGACCGGGCGACAGACCGGCCGAGCCGCCGACGGTGCCCGCCCGGCGGGAGGCCTTCGACGACCGCCCCGCCGGCCAGGGCATCGGCAGCCCCCGGCTGCCGCTGGCCAGTTGAACGGCCTCCCCTGAGCACCCCTTGAGCGCCCCTTGAACACCCCCTGAGTACCCCCTTGGCCGCCCGCTAGGCGGCGACCAGTGCCGACGGCCGACCCGCGTGCATCACGCTGAGGTTGGTGGCCAGCCGGACCGGGTCCTGGGCCAGCCAGAGCCGCAGCGCCGCGCCCAGCATCGCGCTGGCCGACTCGATCCGGACCTCGGTGACCTGCGCGATCCGCGCCGCGCCGGGCACCAGCAGGTCGGCCAGCGGGGTCGGCAGCCAGACCGTCAGCGCGCACGGCGCCGGCGCCGTCAGAGCGCCCAGCAGGCGGTAGGCGTCCCCCGGCGAGCTGAGCGTGGGGATGATGTCCAGCAGGCCGTCGGCCACCACCTCGGACACGTCGCTGCGGTGTCCCTGGGCGAGCCGGCGGAGCAACGTGCGCTCGGCGGCGGTGATTCGGACGGTCAGCATGACCTCGTCGCACTCCATTGCGCGATTTCCTCCTCGTTCCTCCCCGTGCCGGCCGGCGGCCGGCACGAACTACCCCTGTCGCACCTCGGCCCGGCTACCTTCTGCGGAGAGCCGGGCCGGTGGGTGACTGTGTGCCCCGGTCAGATCCCCGCGTAGGAGTGCTTGCCGGTGACGAAGATGTTCACGCCGTAGTAGTTGAAGAGCCAGCAGGCGAAGGCCGCCAGCGCCAGGTAGGCCGCCTTGCGGCCCTTCCAGCCGGCCGTCGCGCGGGCGTGCAGGTAGCAGGCGTAGGCGACCCAGGTGATGAACGACCAGGTCTCCTTCGGGTCCCACTCCCAGTACTTGCCCCAGGCCGCCTCGGCCCAGATCGCGCCCGCGATGATGGTGAAGGTCCAGAGCGGGAAGACCAGGGCGTTGATCCGGTAGGACAGCTTGTCGAAGGTGGACGCGGCGGGCAGCCGGCGCCAGACCGACGCCGGGGTGCCCAGCGGGCCGGTGGTCAGGCCGGCCGCGATCCGCTTGTCGAAGGAGTCCTTGCCGAGGTACAGCAGCGTGGCGATGAACGCCGCGTAGAAGGCGCCGCCGCAGAAGATCGCGGTCGAGACGTGGATCGCCAGCCACGGCGAGTGCAGCGCCGGGACGAGCTGCTCGGAGTCGGTGTAGAGCACCGTGGTGGCGATGCCGAGGGTCAGCAGCCCCGCGAGCACGACCGGCAGGCCGAGCCAGCGGACGTTCTTCTTCGAGGCCAGCAGCACCAGGTACGCCGCCGTCATGGCGAAGGCGAAGGCGCAGGAGAACTCGTACATGTTGCCCCACGGCCAGCGGGAGACCGAGAGGCCGCGGGTGACGATGCCGCCGGCGTGCAGCAGGGCGCCCAGCACGGTGAGCGAGACCGCGATCCGGCCGGCCAGGTCGGCCCGGGTGCTGTTGCCGGCCGCGCCCGGGCCGTCCTCCTCGTCCGCGCCGCGCCCGCTGGTGACCACCGTCGCGCCCTCGCCCGCCAGGGCGGTGCGGGTGAGCGTGGTGGTGCCGCCGCCGGCCCCCGCCACGGTGACGGTGACCTTCTTCGCGCCCTTGGTCCCGGCGACGGTCTCGGACAGGCTGCCCGACTGCTCCGTCGAGCGGACGGCGACGGCGCCCTTGCTGCCGAAGGTCCACTCGATCATGTGGGCGAACATGGCGAGTGTGTAGACCACCATCGCCGAATAGATCAGCTTGTTGGAGAGGTCGGCCAGCTGTGGGTCGACCCCCGAGGCGAGATGCACCGTCTACTCCTTGGAGTTCTGGTCGGCAGGGACTGCGGGGTCCTCGGGCGCGGGGCCTTCGGCTGTGGGGCCTTCGGGTGCGGCGTCGTCCTCGTCCTCCGACGCCGGGGCGTCGTCCTGGAGGTCCACCGCGAGTTCGGCCAGCTCCTCGGCGATCTTCGCCGACTCACTGCGGGCCAGGCCGGCCAGCTCCACCTGGGTGCCGCCGCCCGGCAGGGCGACCGCGCGCACCCAGATCCGGCGGCGCTGCACGAACAGCGAGCCGATCAGGCCGAGGATCGCCAGCACCGCACCGGTCAGGGCGATCGTGTTGCCCGGGCGGTGCGAGACGTTGAAGCTGGCCCACTGCTTGTAGCCCTCGAAGGTGACGCTGCCGTAGCCGTCCGGCAGGTCCCAGGCCTGGCCGGGCTTGAGCCGGGCCTTGGCGGGCTGGCCGTCCTGGGTCAGCTGGGTCAGCTTGCGGGTGTTGAGCTGGTAGATGTTCTGCGGCAGGCCGGAGTCGGTGCCCAGGTCGCCCGCGAAGGCGTTCAGCACCAGCTCGGGGGCGGCGTCGCCGGGGAAGAGCGAGATCGGGCCGGTGCCCTCGAAGCTCAGCGGCGCGGTCGGCAGGAAGTAGCCGGAGAAGCCCATCTGGGTCGAGCTGCCGTCCGGTCCGACGCCGTAGTCGGAGACCTTCACGACACCGGTCGAGGTCAGGTTGCCGTCCTGCGGCAGGAACGGCACGGAACCCCGGTAGACGACGTCGCCCTTGCCGTTCTTGACGGTGATGACCGGGGCGTAGCCGTGGCCGATCAGGAAAACCTTGCTGCCGCCGATCTCCAGCGGGTGGTTGACCTCGATCGTGCCCTGCTTGAGCTTCGAGGTGTCCTCGCCCGCCGTGTACTCGACGTTCGCGGTGAACTGCCGGGCGGCGCCGATCTGGTCGCCCTTGTCCTGGAACTTGGCGGTGAAGCCGTTCAGCTTCAGGTAGAAGGGGTCGAGGTCCTCGGTGCCGTAGAACCGCGTGCCGTTGAAGTCGTCGAGCTGGGTGATGGTGTTGGAGTAGCCCTCGCCCTCGACCATCAGCTTGCCGCCGGTGCCGGACGCCAGGCTGGCCCAGGCGAAGCCGCCGAGCAGCGCGAACAGCGACATGTGGAAGAGCAGGTTGCCGACCTCGCGCAGGTAGCCCTTCTCGGCGGCCACCGAGCCGCCGGCCAGGTTGGTGCGGAACCGGCGCTTGCGCAGCAGCCGGTGGGCGGCGGCGTTCACCGCGTCGGCGTCCGCCTCGGTGCGCCAGGCCGCGTAGACCGGCATCCGGGTCAGGTTGCGCGGCGCGATCGGCGGCTGGGCCCGCAGCACGCCGACGAACTGCCAGGTGCGCGGGACGATGCAGCCGGCCAGCGAGACGAACAGCAGGATGTAGATCGCGGAGAACCAGACCGAGCTGTAGACGTCGAACAGCTGGAGCTTCTCGTAGATCGGCGCGACCGCGGTGTGGTGCGTCTTCCACGCCTCGACCTTGAGCAGGCCCTGGCCGTTCTGGTACTGCGGGATCAGCGAGCCCGGGATGGCGGCCAGCGACAGCAGGAAGAGCAGGATCAGCGCGACCCGCATCGAGGTCAGCTGGCGCCACATCCAGCGCGCCCAGCCCAGGACCCCTATGCCGGTCGGGCCCTCGGACTCGACCGGCGCGGTGCTGAGCCGCTCGGCGGCCGCGTCGTCCGGCGCCAGGGGCAGCTCGGCCTCGGTCGTGGTCTTGCTCACGGTCAGATTCCGATCGAGAAGTCGGCGGTCCAGGACTGCAGTTCACTCATCGTCGAGTCCCAGATCCCGGTGACGAGCAGCAGACCGACCGCGACGAGCATGCCGCCGCCGATCCGCATGACGAGCGGGTAGTGCCGCTTGACCCAGCCGAAGGCACCCAGTGCCCGGCGGAAGGCGAGCGCGGCCACGATGAACGGTACGCCCAGGCCGAGGCAGTAGAAGGTCATCAGCAGGGCGCCGCGCTCCGCGTCGGCCTGGTTCAGGGCCAGGTTCTGGACGGTCGCCAGGGTCGGGCCGATGCAGGGCGTCCAGCCGACGCCGAACACCATGCCGAGCAGCGGGGCGCCCCACAGGCCGACCGCCGGGCGGCGGTGGGAGCGCACCTCGCGCATGCTCAGGCCGGGGACGAGGCCCATGAAGGCGAGGCCCATCACGATGGTCAGCGCGCCGAGCACGATCGAGATGACCCGCTTGTGCGCCTGGAGGGTGTCGCCGAACTGGCCGAACAGCGCCCCGCCCGAGACGAACACCGCGGTGAAGCCGAGGATGAACAGCGTCGCCCCGAGCAGCATCCGGCCGCGCCGGGCACCGCGGGCGTCCGCGAGGTCGGCGGCGGAGAAGCCGGTCACGTACGACAGGTAGCCGGGGACGAGCGGCAGCACGCAGGGCGAGAAGAACGAGACCAGCCCGGCGGCCAGCGCGATCGGCGCGGCCACCAGCAGTGCCCCGCTCTGGAGGGTCCCGGTGTTGTCGGCGAGTTGTAGCGGCAGGCTCACTGCTTCTGCTCCGCGACCACCGGCTGGAGGATCGACTCCAGCGCGTCCTGGGTCGTGCCGCCGACGGCGCGGGCGGCCAGCTTGCCGTCGCGGTCGACGATCAGGGTGGTCGGGAGCGACTGCAGGCTGAGGCTGCCCTTGGGGAACTTGAGCAGCTGGGTGCCGGCCGGGTCGAAGATGCTCGGGTAGGTGACGCCCTGCTCCTGCTCGAAGCGGACGGCGTTGGTCTTGTCGCTGTCCCGGGTGTTGACGCCGAGGAACTGGACGCCCTGGTCCTTGTACTTCTCCGAGACGGCCTGGAGGCTCTTCGCCTCGGCCCGGCACGGCCCGCACCAGGAGCCCCAGACGTTCAGCACCACGACCTTGCCGTGGTAGTCCGAGAGCTTGGTCTGGCTGCCGTCCAGGGTCTCCCCGGAGATGTCGGGGGCGCTCCCGCGCTTGCCGGTGTCCACCTTCGACAGGTTGGTCCCCTTGACGGTGACGAAGCCGACCTGGCCTTCGCCGCTGCCCGACGAGCCCGAGGAGGAACAGCCGGTGAGGACGAGCGCAGCGGCGGCGACAGTGGCGGCGGCTGCGGCGACACGGGGACGGGGGCGCGCCATGGCAGACATGTGAAAAGTTTCGCATGGAGTTCCGGGCAGGTTCGCCGGGGTCCTCCCTAGCGCGTCGCACCCCCTCTGACCTGTGACGGAGTCGGGCCGCCAGGCTCTCGCCGGGCGGCCCGATCCCATATTTACGCGGGGTTTACCAACGGCCCCGCAGGCTCACGCGCCGAAGCTCTTGCCCACCGGCTTGTCCTTGCCGCCCTTGCCGATCAGGTGCGCGGGCAGCAGGTCGCGGGCCGGCTCGCGGTAGCCGACCGAGACGATCTTGTCGCCCTCGAAGGTGAAGCTGGTCAGCGAGGCCAGCGAGCACTGCCGGCGGCGCGGGTCGTGCCAGAGCCGGCGGCGCTCGACGAAGGAGCGGACGATCCAGATCGGCAGCTGGTGGCTGACGCAGACCGCCTCGTGCCCGCGCGCGGCGTCCCGGGCGGCGCCGAGCGCGCCCATCATCCGCACCACCTGGTCGAGGTAGGGCTCGCCCCAGGAGGGCTTGAACGGGTTGGTGAGGTACTTCCAGTAGCCCGGGTTCCGCAGCGAGCCGTCGCCGACGCCGAAGGTCTTGCCCTCGAAGATGTTGTCCGCCTCGATCAGCCGCTCGTCCGCCGCGACGTCCAGGCCGTGCGCCTTGGCGATCGGCCCGGCGGTCTCCTGGGCCCGCTCCAGCGGGGACGCCACCACGTGGGTGATGTCCCGGCCGGCCAGGTCCTCGGCGACCCGCTCGGCCATCTCCCGGCCCAGCTCGGACAGCCGGTAGCCCGGCAGGCGCCCGTACAGGATGCCCTCCGGGTTGTGCACCTCACCGTGCCGCATCAGATGGACGACGGTGATCTCTTTGGCGCTCACTTCTCAGTACTCCTGGGGCTCGCAGGGATGGATCGGGGCCTAGACCGTGGCCGCGGCGGCAGCGCGGGCGGCGGCCGGAAGGGCGGCGGCGATCCGCTCGATCGCCCGCTCGTCGTGGGCCGCCGAGACGAACCAGGACTCGAAGGCGGACGGCGGCAGGTAGACGCCCTCGGCGAGCATCGCGTGGAAGAAGGCGGTGAAACGGTACGCCTCCTGGGTCTTGGCCTCGTCGTAGTTGGTGACGGCGGCCTCGGTGAAGAACACCGAGAACATGTTCCCGGCGGTCTGCAGCCGGTGCGTCACGCCCTCCTTGGTGAGCGCCTGCGACACCAGGCCGGAGATCTCGGCGGCGACCTTGTCCACCGTCGCGTACACCTCGTCGGTGCAGCCGCGCAGTTGGGCCAGGCCGGCCGCGGTGGCGATCGGGTTACCGGACAGGGTGCCCGCCTGGTAGACCGGGCCGGCCGGGGCCAGGTGGGCCATCACGTCGGCGCGCCCGCCGAAGGCCGCGGCCGGGAAGCCGCCGCCCATGACCTTGCCGAAGGTCAGCAGGTCCGGCGCCCAGCCCTCGTTCGCCGCCTCCAGGCCGTACCAGCCGGCCTTGGAGACGCGGAAGCCGGTCATCACCTCGTCCGAGACGAACAGCGCGCCGTTCGTCCGGCAGAGCCGGGCCAGGCCCGCGTTGAAGCCGGGCAGCGGCGGGACGACGCCCATGTTGCCGGGCGAGGCCTCGGTGATCACGCAGGCGATCTCGCCCGGGTGGGCGGCGAAGGCCTGCTCGACGGCGGCCAGGTCGTTGTAGGGCAGCACGATGGTGTCGCCGGCCTGGGCGCCGGTGACGCCCGGGGTGTCCGGCAGGCCGAAGGTGGCCACGCCCGAACCGGCGGCGGCCAGCAGGGCGTCCACGTGGCCGTGGTAGCAGCCGGCGAACTTCACCACCTTCGCGCGCCCGGTGAAGCCGCGGGCCAGCCGGATCGCGGACATGGTGGCCTCGGTGCCGGAGGAGACCAGGCGGACCTGCTCGACCGGGGCGACCCGGCCGACGATCTCCTCGGCCAGCTCGACCTCGCCCTGGCCGGGCGTGCCGAAGGAGGTGCCGCGGATGACCGCCTGCTGGACGGCGTCGATCACCGCGGGGTACGCGTGGCCGAGGATCATCGGGCCCCACGAGCACACCAGGTCGACGTACTCGCGGCCGTCGGCGTCGGTGAGGTAGGGGCCGGTGCCGGACACCATGAAGCGCGGCGTGCCGCCGACCGCGCGGAAGGCGCGCACCGGGGAGTTGACGCCGCCGGGCGTCACGACGGAGGCGCGGTCGAACAGCGACTGGGACTGGGGGGCTTCGTAGGGGTAGCTCACGGGAGACATGGTCTCAAATCGTGTCCTTGAGCTCTGCATGTCGGACCCGATCATCTGGAACGATGATCCGGGCACCGTTGTCTGTACGGTTGTCCGTACAGACGGGGCCGCTGACTGCTCCGGAGCACGGACCAGTCAGACTGTGCACTCAGAGTGCGCAAGTGTTCCGGTTGTGTGCAGGGGTGTGGAGAGGACTGCCGCGTACCGCGAGTGGGTACGGCGGCGCATGACGGGTAAGGAGCACGTCCGGAGGGACGCCGGACGTGCGGGGGTCTGTCGATTCCGGCGAATTCCGGTGAGGATGGTCCGAGTGTCCGAGGCGCAGGACGGCTACGACGAGGCTGCGGGGGGCTCCCGCAGGCCCGCCGAAACCGCACGCGGGGGTAAGGGAGCGGGCACGGGTCGTGGCCGCCGCGGCGGCGAGAGGCGGGGTGAGGGACGCGTGGGGGTGACGTACAAGTACTTCGGCGCACCGGATCGCGCCACCGCCGCCAGAGTCCCCACCGCCCTCGGACCCGGCGGGCTCGGCCTGGACGCCGGCGAACTCGGTTCGCTCGGGCGGCTCGGCGACCTGATGGAGACCAGCGGCTCCCCCAACGGCCACCTCTCCACCAAGATCAAGCCGGAGACCATGAGCGCCATGGTCCTCACCGGCATCCAGGGCGTCCCGCTGCACCAGGTCCCGCCGCTGGAACTCGTCGTGCTGCACCCCGACTACGCCGTCGTCCAACTCCCGCAGAACGTCGTCGAACCGCTCCGCAAGGCCGACGAGACCGAACTCGGCGCCGCCGCCTTCATCTGGTCCACCGTCCCCGACCGGCGCGGACCGCGCGACGCCTTCGTGATCTACAGCATGCTGCACGAGTGGCAGGACTTCGCCAACCGGCTGCACGAGGCCGGGCACCAGCTGTACTGCCTGGTCTGGCCGTAGGACTTCCCGGGGCCCTTCACCCCGCCCGTCGAACGGCGGCCGGGGCGAAGGGATGTGACTCCGCCTCAGTTCGTCCGGGCGCGGCGCGCCCGCCGTACCGCCCGTTCGCTCTCCACCGGCTCCGCCAGCGGCCCGTCCACCAGGCGCGTCAACGCCGACACGAACACGTCCCGCTCCGGGCCGGGCAGTGACTCCAGCACCTCCCGGTGCACCCGGTCGGCGATCGCGGTGCCCCGCTCGACGGCGCGCTCGCCCGCCTCGGTGACGGAGATGATCCTGGCCCGGCGGTCGGTCGCGGACGGGCGGCGCTCGGCCAGGCCCGCCTTCTCCAGCTCGTCCACGGTGACCACCATGGTGGTCTTGTCCAGGTCCGACAGCTCGGCCAGCTGGATCTGGGTGCGCTCGGTCTCCTGCGCGTGGAACAGCACGGAGTACGCGCGGGGGGTGATCCCGAGCTCGGTGAAGGCGGCCGCCATCCGGGTCGCCAGCACGTGGCTCGCGTGGTCCAGCAGGCCGGAGATGTCACGGATCTGGCGCACGGGCGGGGTCGTCGTCATACGTCCGAGATTAGCAACGGCCCGTCCGCTGCCGGATGATCCCGTTGGCAACCAACCCCGGGTCTACGGGATGCCCAACTCGAACAGCGCATACCCCGCGTACCAGCCCGCCGCCACCACGGGCATCGCGAGCAGGCCGACCAGCGAGGACGTCCGCACCCGGCGCAGCGCCACCGCCAGACCGATGAACAGCGGGAAGGCCGGCAGCAGGTAGCGCGAGATGTTGCCGAAGATCTGGTTGCTGCTCAGCGCGGTGGCGATGGTGAGCACCGTGTAGACCACCAGCACCAGCGGCGGCCGGGTGCGCCACAGCAGCACCAGTAGTCCGGGCAGGGCCATCAGCAGGGCGATCGCGATCAGGTCCGGGACGGGGTTGGACTGCCAGAAGTTCCAGTGCCCGGTGATCACGTCCATGATCGTGCGGACCGTGGAGGCGCCGCCGTCGAAGTAGCGGTTCCAGGCGCCCCGCTGGAGCTTGAAGTAGCCGCCCCAGTCGCCCATCCGGTAGCCGACCCAGACGACGTACCCGATCAGGCCCCACGGGGTGATCAGCATCGCGGTCAGCGGCCGGGCCACCCCGTCGGTGCGCCGGATCAGCGCCACCAGCGCGGCGATCGACACCGCGGCGATCAGTGCGGCGGCGGTCGGCCGGTTGAGGCCCGCCACCAGCGCCAGCACGCCGGCCGTCAGCCAGTGGCGGGTCATCACGCAGTAGCAGGCCCAGGCGGACAGCGCGACGAACAGCGAGTCCGAGTAGACCGCCCACTCCACCCCCGAACCCGGGAACAGGCCCCAGATCACCGCGGCGATCACGCCCGCCCGGAAGCCGCCGAGCCGCTCCGCGATCGCGAAGATCCCCGCCGCCGCGACGAGCGAGGCGATCACCGAGACGGCGATCCCGGAGCCGTACGGGCCGAGCCCGGTGACCGCGCCGACCAGCCGCATCAGCCACGGGTAGAGCGGGAAGAAGGCGGCCGAGTTCTCGTAGTAGGAGGCCAGCGGCCAGCCGTGCATCGGGAGCAGCTGCGGGTCGTAGCCGTTCTCGGCGATCCGCTGGTACCAGACGCCGTCCCAGGTGCCCAGCACGTCCCACGGCTGGGCGCCGCCGCCGCGGCCCGGGTTCTTCTTGAGGTAGTCCCCGGTGTGCGACAGCAGCAGCATGAAGACCGTGAGGCCGATGGCCTTGACCACCGCGTACGCCCCGAGCGCGGGCGCGAAGCGGTCCACCAGGGCGCCGAACCGCCTGGGCCGCCGGGCCGCCCGCTCCTCGGAGCGCTCCGCGGGCCGCTCCGTCTCCGGCGCCGCGGGCGCGCCGGGCTCGGTGCTGGACGACTCGGTGCTCGATGCCGTGCTCATCTGCTCTGGGTACTCCCCGCCACGCTGGTGGTCCGCGCGGCTACGGCGCAGCGATTTCAGGTGAGCCTACGGCACACCCCCACCTGCCCCGCGAACGCCCGCCCGCCCCGAAAACCCCGTGGCGGCGCCCCCCCCCCCGGGGGGGGGGGGGGGGCGGCGGGGGGGGGGGGGGCCGCCCGGGGGGGTGGGGGATGCGGGGGTTGGGGGGTGGCCCGGGGGGGCGGCGGCGCCCGGG
>NZ_JBHXMU010000050.1:0-18003 GCF_042720685.1 Kitasatospora sp. NPDC058492 | reverse complement strand
AACACCCGGGGGCCCCCCCCCCCCGGGGGGGGGGGGGGGCCCCGCCGCGGAGGGGCCGGGGATCAGCCGTGGAGGTAGACGATGCCGAGTTTGGTGAGCTGCCAGAGCTGGCCGGCGGCGCCGGTGTCGGTGGCGAGTTCGACGGCGGGGTTGCCCTTGGCGTCGAGGGTGGTGCCGGGGGCGATCACCTTGGTCGGGTCCTGGGAGTCGGCGATCTTGTAGCGGCCGCCGCCGGCCGGATTGAGGACCCAGTGCTGGTTGCCGCCGCCGTTGCAGCGCCACTGCTGGACGCGGGTGCCGGCGGCGGTGGAGGCGGCGTTGGCGTCCAGGCACATGTCCCGGTTGCCGCTGAAGTCGAGCTCGTAGCTGCCGCCGGCCTTGGCCTCCAGGACGAAGGACTGGTTGAGCCCGCCGGTGGCCGGATAGGTGATGGCGGCCCGGCCGTTGGTGGAGTCGCCGTAGGTGCCGCCGCCGGTGAGGTCGAGCGCGTTGCCGCTGGCCGCGTTGGTGAGCTGGTACCAGGAGCCGTCCTCGGGGACGTCCGCGAACGGCTGCCCGGGGGTGAGCGGCTGGATGGAGGTGGTGTTCTGCTGGTTGAGCGTGCAGTAGGCCTGCGCCAGTTCGGGCTTGGCGAAGAACTGGCCGAGGCAGACGCCCTCGCCGCGGTAGCCGGCCACCCGCAGGTGGTACGACTGGCGGACCATGTTCATGCACAGCCCGGGGATGCCGATCTGCGAGTCGCAGCCGTTGCGGGCCCACTCGGCGAGGTTGATGACGTCCCCGTTGCTGTACTCGTACGGAGAGCTGGTCCACTCCGCGCAGACCTCGTGGCCGAAGGCGACCCGCCGCTGGTCGAGGTAGCGCACGCCGGGCACCTGCTCGGCGGCGCCGCGCAGCGCGTCGCTGAAGGTCGGCACCACCCAGTTGTGGCCCCAGGCGAGGTCCTCGGGGAAGGCCGGGCAGCCGTCGGCGACCTTGCCGAGGTAGTCGTTGCGCCGGATGTCCGGGGTGATCGGATTGAAGTACGACTGGTAGACCAGCTGGTACGAGGAGTCGGCGTAGCCCGCCTTCCGCATGGTCTGCCGGATGTTCTGGAGCGCCGCGACGACCTTGGGCTGGACCCGCTTGGCGCGCTGGACGATCTCGTCGCTGCCGATGGTGTCGCGGCAGCCCTGGTCCTTGGGGATCGGGAAGTACTGCGCGAGGCAGTGCATCATGATCCCGCTGAAGTCGAAGTCGTCGTTGGCGCCGATCGTGACGACGACCATCTTCACGTCGTACCTGCCCGCCGCGTCGGCGAGTTTGACGTCCTGTTTGGGCTCGCCGAAGTCGCCGCTGCCGGAGCCGGTGACCTTGGCGAGCTCGGGGTCGCTGACCAGGTCGCCGGTCTGGGCGCCGGAGCAGGCGAGGTCGATCGGGGTGACGCCGGGGATGTCGGTGACGAAGATCTCCGACTTGGGGTGCCGGTGGCAGTAGTTGGTGGGGCTGTCGGTCTCCGGGAAGTAGCCGTCGTTGGTGTCGGTGCCGGCGCCCTCCCCGGAGATGGCGCTGTCGCCGAGGGCGACGATGGCGGCCGGGCGGGTGGCGCCGGCCGCGGGGGCCGGGTCGCCGAGGGCGGCGGGAGCGCCGGCCAGGCCGAGGGTGGCGACGAGGGCGCCGGTGGCGAGCAGCGCGCCGTACGGGGAGCGGCGCGCCACCGTCCGGGGCCGCCGCGCCGCTGTCAGTCGGGACCTGATCACACGCGACTCCTTGCGGGGGGTGGGGGGCCGCCCGGCCGGGCGCCGAGCGGCGCGGAGCAAGAAAGGTGAGCAGGTCTCATATTCTAGGTACTGACAAGTAACGCAACAAGGCTTGTGACACCGCCGGAACCTGACGCCCCGACACGCCCCCGGACATGCGGAGAGCCGCCGCCCCGCGCCCCAGGAGGGAAGCGCGGAACAGCGGCTCGTACCGGCCGAACCGGGAGCAGGATCAGCCCGCGTTGACGCAGTGGTTGCCGAACGCCGGGTTGAGCAGGCCGATGATGTCGATGGTGTTGCCGCACAGGTTGACCGGGATGTGAACCGGAACCTGAACCTGGTTGCCCGAGATGACACCGGGGGAACCCGCAGCGACACCCTCGGCGCCGGAGCTGGCCATCGCGGTGCCGGCGCCGGCGGCCACGATGCCCACCACGGCCGCGCCGACGGCGGCGGTCTTCTTGATGCTCATACGAGCCTCCTGACTGTTCATACAGAGATGCACGGGGAGTGCGACATCAAGAACGACACCCACCCGGGCCGGTTGCGACAGTGGACGCACTGTCACCCATCCGGCCCAACGGAGACGGCGACCGGCATTCGGGTGATCAGCGGACCGGACCGTTTCCCCTCGCACGGTGCCTCGTTCTCTCTGGCGGAACACGATCCACCCGGCCCCCTTCACACGAATCGAGTACCGCCCATGCGCAAGCTCGCCCACGGCGTCGTCGGCACCGCGGCCGGCGCCGCCCTGCTCGCCGCCGGCGCCGGCGTCGCGTCCGCCCACCACCTGCACGGCGCGTCCGCCGAGGGTGTCGCGGCCGGCTCGGCCGGCGCGGTCTCGGGCAACTCGGTGGAGGTGCCCGTGCACATTCCGCTCAACGTGTGCGGCAACTCGATCGACGTCGTGGGCCTCCTGAACCCGGCGTTCGGCAATAACTGCCTCAGCGCCTGACCGGGAATTCCCCTGGTCGCACCTCTGCCCGAACCGCTCCCGGCCGTGCGGGAATTGTTCGCGAGGTGCTGGAACAACGCGGCGGCCGCGTCGACGCCCGAGCCATGGGCGAAACACGCCGGTGTGCGCCGCCGGAGTGACAATCACGGCAATCCCCAGAAACCAGCGGGTGAGTATTCGTGCTCGCCCGGCTCCCGACATTTCCCATCCGTCGGGCAGAAAACGGAGGAAAGACATGCGCAACTTCAAGAAGGCCGCCGTCCTGTCCCTGGCCGCCACCGGTCTGGTCCTCGGTGCCGCCGGCGGTGCGTTCGCCAGCTCCGGCGCCGAGGGTGTGGCCGCCGGCTCCCCCGGTGTGCTCTCCGGCAACCAGCTCCAGATCCCGGTGCACATCCCGATCAACCTGTGCGGCAACTCCATCAACGTCATCGGCCTGCTCAACCCGGCCTTCGGCAACACCTGCGTCAACGCCGGCTGAACCGGCCGTCGCCGCACCGGCGACAGCAGATTCACCGAGTGCCGCGCCCCGCGGCGCCGGGGCGCGGGCCGCTCCACCCGTGTGTGATCGAGGAGATCAACCCCCATGCAGAACGTGAAGAAGGCCGCCGTCCTGTCCGCCGCCGCTGCCGGCCTGGTGCTCGGCGCGGCCGGGTCCGCCGCCGCCAGCTCCGGCGCCGAGGGCGTGGCCGCCGGCTCCCCCGGTGTCGTGTCCGGCAACCAGGTCCAGATCCCGGTGCACATCCCGGTCAACCTGTGCGGCAACTCCATCAACATCGTCGGCCTGCTGAACCCGGCCTTCGGCAACAGCTGCGCCAACGTGGAGCTCCCCCCGCCGCCCGCGGACGACTGCTGATCCCCGATCGGCACCCGTTCCGGCCGTACTGCCCCCCGACCAGCCGGCCGGGGGGCAGTTCGGCATCCCCGGGCGGCCGGTGGCCGTCCGGGCCCCCGATCCACCGAAGGGTGATCCGCATGGTTTCGAAGAAGAGCGGGGCCTGCCTGGTCGTCGCCGTCGGCGCCACGATGCTGCTCGGCGCGGGTTCGGCACAGGCCGCCACCACGACCGGTTCGGCCCCCGCGTCGGGCCCGGCCAAGCTGGCGAAGACCGACGTCGGTCAGGCGCTGAACGGGACGACCTCCGGCCTCGGCTACGGGCTCGCGCCGGTCAAGGACCTGCGCCTGGACCCGTGGGCGAACTCCTCGGCCGACGTGCTCAACAACGGCGCGACCGTCAAGCCCGACCAGGGCCTGGCCCCGGTCGGCACCGGCGGGCTGACCGGCCCGCTGAGCGCGGGCGGCGGCATCCGGGACCTCCCGCTGGTCGGCGGCCTGACCGGCGTGCTGCCGGGCTGAGCCGCCCGGCGCAGGCGGGAGCCCGGCACCCCGGTCGCGTCCGGGGTGCCGGGCTCCGCCGTGCCCGGAGCCGCTGGGCTCAGAGCTGGGTCAGGTCGGTCAGGCCGGTCTGCTGCACCACGCCGGTGGTGGTCGCGGTGGTGGTCGCGGCCAGGTCGCCCACCTTGTCGGTGACCGAGATCGGGTGGTCGTCGTCGCCGAGGCTGGCGGTGGCCCCGGGGACGGCCTGCACGGTGCCGGTGACCAGGCGCGGGTCCACCTCGTCCACCTTGAGCCGGCCGTCGGCCAGCTGGCCGGTGCCGTCCTGGACGAGGGCGAGCGGCTTGCCGACGGCGAGGCCGGGGGTGTCGGCGTGCAGCGGCGCGGCCGGGGCCTCCAGCAGCACCTGGCCGAGGTCGGCGCCCCGGTCGACCAGCGGGAGCGGCAACTGGGCCTTGGCGCTCGGGCCGACCTTCCCGGTCTGCAGCTCGGGGACCAGCCGGTCCGGGATGAGCTCGGTGCTGGTGGTGCGGCCGGGCGCCGGCGGCAGGAGCAGCGAGGTCGGGATGCCGGCCGTGACGCGGCTGCCGAGCGGGGTGAGCGGCACGTCCGCCGGGACCTGCTGGGTGGCCAGCTTGTCCTCCAGGGCACCGACCTGGTCGGGGCTGACCGGGGCGGCGCCGGCCGCTCCCTGGGAGGCGAGCATGCCCGCACCGACCGCCAACAGCATCGCGCCGGCCCGCTTGGAGAACTTCATGCTTTTCACCGTTCTGCCTGTCCGTACTGGAGATCCCTGAAGGGAGGGGCTGCGGGGCGCAGCCGGAAAGCAATCTGCCTCAACGAGTGACCGCTGGTACGGATTGCGGCGGTTAACCGGTTCGGCCTAATAATCCGACCGGAAACCACCCTACGACGCGCCTCCCGGACTCTTTTCAAAAATCCCCGTAACCTTCCGTGCCGTCATTCTTTGATCTGGACGTCAGTGACTGCAGACCGGGTCTGAGCGTTCTACGCGTTGTACGCACGGAAACCAAGAGCATTTCAGAGAGGGATCTCCCCATGATCCAGAAGTCTTTCGCCGCCGCCGGCCTGGCCGTCGCCGCGCTGGCCGCCGCCGCCGCGCCCGCCTCGGCGATCGGTGACGCGGACGGCGCCGCAGCCTCCATCGAGGGCAACGGCGGCACCAACTTCACCGGCACGGTCGGGAACAACAGCCCGAACTTCCACTTCCTGGACAACGCGAACGTCTGCCTCCCCGAGATCCACAACATCGCGGTGGGCGTGCTCGGCGTGGCCGTCCCGGTCGAGGTCCCGATCGCCAACAGCGGTGGCAAGCAGTACTGCACCCAGGGCCAGGGCACCCAGAGCCACGGCGACGCGGGCGTGTCCCACCTGGTCGGCTGACCGTTCCCCCAGCTGCACTCCCCCTGAACCACCCTTCGAATCGCTCCCCGATTCACCCCTCGAGAGGAAAACCGGAAATGATCAAGAAGTCCCTCGCCGCCGCCGGCCTGGCCGCCGCCGCCATCGCGATGTCCGCCGGCTCGGCCTCCGCCATCGTCGACGCGGACGGCGCCGCCACCTCCGTCCAGGGCAACGGTGGCACCAACCAGACCGGCACCCACGGCAACGGCAGCCCGAACTTCCACACCCTGGACAACGCGAACATCTGCCTGCCGGAGGTCCACAACATCGCCGTCGCCGTGGTCGGCGTCGCGGTTCCGGTCGAGGTGCCGATCCTGAACAGCACCCCGAAGCAGATCTGCAACGTCGGCCAGAACACCCAGTCCTCGGGCGACGCGGGCGTTTCGCACCTGATCGGCTGATCAAGGGGCACGGCACGGACGGAGGGCCCGGGGAGGTACGTCTCCCCGGGCCCTCCGGGCGCTACGAGCGCCACAGGCGAGGTGTCCGGCCGACCGCCGAACAGGTGCGGACCGGCCGGGTGAGCGGGCGTTCGGACCGGCGCGTGGGGCGCCGACCCGAACGGCCGGATGTGATCACGTGTCAGAGGCAGCGCCCGCCGGGGCGCTCCGAAAGAGAGGGCATTTCCATGAAGAGCAAGCTGGCCAAGGCCGCACTGACCGCCACCGCCGCGCTGGCGCTCGCGGGTGCCGCCACCCCGGCGTTCGCGCACGTCGGTTTCGCGGGCGGCGGCGAGTTCGTCGCCTCGGGCGACCAGCCGTTCGTGGCCGGTGCGGGCTTCGGCGTCGGCCACACCAGCGACGTCATCGCCGGCGGCTTCGGCGGCGGCGCCGCCACCTCCACCGACGTGATCGGCGGCGGCGAGGGCTTCGCGCACATCAACGGCTGGAAGTAGAACCCGGAAGGCCGGGCCGCCCCCACGGGGAGCGGCCCGGCCTTCTCGTTGTCCTGCGCCTGCTACTTGAACGCCCTACCTTGCGGCGCCGGCTACTTGAGCATCGCGGCGGCCTCGACCGCCCAGTAGGTGAGGATCTGCTCGGCCCCGGCCCGGCGGATCGAGGTGAGCGTCTCCATGATCATCCGCTCCCGGTCGATCCAGCCGTTCGCCGCGGCCGCCTCGACCATCGCGTACTCACCGGACACCTGGTACGCGGCGACCGGCACCGGGGAGGCGTCGGCGACCTGGCGCAGGATGTCCAGGTAGGCCATGGCCGGCTTGACCATCACCAGGTCGGCACCCTCGGCGAGGTCCTGCTCCAGCTCGCGCAGCGCCTCACGGGCGTTGGCCGGGTCCTGCTGATAGCTCTTGCGGTCGCCCTTGAGCGAGGAGCCGACCGCCTCGCGGAACGGGCCGAAGAACGCCGAGGCGTACTTGGCGGTGTAGGCGAGGATGCCCACGTCCTGGTGTCCGGCCTCGTCCAACGCCCGCCGGATCACGCCGATCTGGCCGTCCATCATGCCGGACGGGCCGACCAGGTGGACGCCCGCGTCCGCCTGCACCCGGGCCATCTCGGCGTAGCGCTCCAGGGTGGCGTCGTTGTCCACGCTGCCGTCGGCGGCCAGCACGCCGCAGTGGCCGTGGTCGGTGTACTCGTCCAGGCAGAGGTCGGACATGACGACCAGGGCGTCGCCGACCTCGGCGACCACGTCGCGGATCGCCTGCTGGAGGATGCCGTCCGGGTTGGTGCCCTCGCTGCCGGTGGCGTCCTGCACGGCCGGCACGCCGAACAGCATCAGGCCGCCCAGGCCCGCCTCGGCCGCCTCCACCGCGGCCTTGCGCAGGGTGTCCCGGCTGTGCTGGACCACGCCCGGCATGGAGGTGACCGGGACGGGCTCGCTGACGCCCTCGCGGACGAACAGCGGCAGGATCAGCTCCGCCGGGTGCAGCCGGGTCTCGGCGACCAGGCGGCGCATCGCCGGGCTCTGGCGCAGCCGGCGCGGGCGTACGTACGGGAATTCAGCGGACACGGCTTCTCTCTCCGAACGGTTGTGCAGTGCCGGGGGCGACGGATCGCCGCCCCCGGTCCCGAGGGTGTCAGCGGGCCTTGCGGCGCGAACCCGGACGGCGCTCGCTGGGCCGGTAGACCGGCTCGCCGGCGGCCGTGGCGGTGTCGCGGCGCTTGGCCCCGAAGTCTGCCAGCGCCTGGGCCAGCGCGGCCGCCGACGGCGCCGGGGCCATCACGTCGACCCGCAGGCCGTGCTCCTCGGCGGTCTTGGCGGTGGCCGGGCCGATGCAGGCGATGACCGTGACGTTGTGCGGCTTGCCCGCGATGCCGACCAGGTTCCGCACGGTCGAGGACGAGGTGAAGAGCACCGCGTCGAAGCCGCCGCCCTTGATCGCCTCACGGGTCTCGGCCGGCGGCGGCGAGGCGCGCACCGTCCGGTACGCCGTCACGTCGTCGACCTCCCAGCCCAGCTCGACCAGGCCGGCCACCAGGGTCTCGGTGGCGATGTCGGCACGCGGCAGCAGCACCCGGTCGATCGGGTCGAACACCGGGTCGTACGGCGGCCAGTCCTCCAGCAGGCCGGCCGCGGACTGCTCGCCGGAGGGCACCAGGTCCGGCTTCACGCCGAAGTCCACCAGGGCCTGCGCGGTGGTCTCGCCGACCGCCGCGACCTTGATCCCGGCGAACGCGCGGGCGTCCAGGCCGTACTCCTCGAACTTCTCCCGGACCGCCCGGACCGCGTTCACCGAGGTGAAGGCGATCCACTCGTAGCGGCCGGTGACCAGGCCCTTGATGGCCCGCTCCATCTGCTGCGGGGTGCGCGGCGGCTCGACCGCGATGGTCGGCACCTCCTGCGGCACCGCGCCGTACGAGCGCAGCTGCTCGGACAGGCCGGTGGCCTGCTCCTTGGTGCGCGGCACGAGCACGTTCCAGCCGAACAGCGGCTTGGTCTCGAACCACGAGTGCGAGGACCGGTGGGCGACCTGCTCGCCCACCACGGCTATCACCGAGGTCGCCGGGTCCACCGGGGCGGAGACCGGCGAGGGCAGCACCCGGGCGGCCTTCAGGTCGGCGGCGATGCCGGACAGAGTGGAGGTGAAGGTCCGCTGGCGGGTGGTGGTGCCGGAGAGCGTGGCGCTCAGCGCCGACTCCGGCTTGCGGCCGTTGGCGACCAGGGCGCCCGCGGTGGCCGGCAGCTGGCCCAGGGTGGTCCGGACCACCAGGGTGGTCTCCGGCGCGCCCAGGTCCACCGGGCTGCCGGCCAGCAGCGCGGTGCCGTCCACGAAGCGCACGTCGGTGCCGGCCGCGCCGCGCAGCGGGACGCCCGCGTACGCCGGGACGCCGACCGACTGGGCGACGCCCGGGATCACCTCGAAGGGGATGCCGTCGCCGGCGCAGCTGAGCATCTCCTCGGCGGCGCAGCCGTCCAGGCCCGGGTCGCCGTCGACGGTGCGGACCACGTGCTTGCCGGCCCGCACGGCCTCGGCGACCAGCCGGGCCAGGTTGAAGTCCGCGCCCTCGGCGACCGGGGTGTGCACCTGCACACCGGCCGGGCAGTGGGTGCGCACGGCGACCGCGGTCAGCGGGTCGGCGACCAGGATGTCGGCCGAGGACAGCACCTCGACCGCGCGCAGGGTCAGCAGCCCCGGGTCCCCGGGGCCCGCGCCCAGGAAGGTGCACCGTCCGGTGGCGGACTGGCCGCCCGGGAACGGGGTTTCGGTGGCGGCGGTGGGGCTCATCGGGCTCGCTCCCCCATCAGGGTGGCCGCGCCCGCGTCGAGCAGCCGGGCGGCCAGCGCGCGGCCGAGGGCCGTCGCGTGCTGCTCGGCGGTCTCGTCGAGGACGATCGGACCGTTGGCGGACATCTTCAGCAGGGCGGCGCCGTCGGGGTCGCCGACCACGCTCTCCAGCCGCAGTTCGTTCGGTCGGACCCAGGTGGCCAGCGCGGCCACCGGAGCCGAACAGCCGGCCTCCAGGGTGGCCAGCAGGGCCCGCTCGGCGACCACGGCGACCCTCGTGGGGGCGTGGTCCAGGGCGGCGAGCGCGGCGGTCAGGTCGGTGTCGGCGCTGGTGCACTCGATCGCGAGCGCGCCCTGGCCGGGGGCCGGGACCATCAGCTCCGGGTCGAGGTGCTGGGAGATCTCGGCGCTGCGGCCGAGCCGGTTGAGGCCGGCCGTGGCCAGCACCACCGCGTCCAGCTCGCCGCTGGTCACGTAGCCGATCCGGGTGTCCACGTTGCCGCGGATCGCGACGGTCTCCAGCGCGGCGCCGCGGGCGGTGGCCCAGGCGTTCAGCTGGGCCATCCGGCGCGGCGAGCCGGTGCCGATCCGGGCCGGGCGGCCGGCGCCGGCCAGCTTCTCCACCAGCTCGTCCAGGGTCAGGCCCTCGGCGGCGACCAGGGCGTCCCGGGCGTCCTCGCGCTCGGGGACGGCGGCCAGCGCCAGGCCCTCGGGGGCGGCGGTGGGCAGGTCCTTGAGCGAGTGCACGGCGAAGTCGATCCGGCCCTCCAGCAGCGCGTCCCGCAGGGCGGATACGAACACGCCGGTGCCGCCGATCTGCGCCAGCGCCTCCCGGGAGGTGTCGCCGTAGGTGGTGATCTCGACCAGCTCGACGGGGCGCCCGGTGACCCGGGTGACCTCGCGGGCCACCATGCCCGACTGGGCCATGGCGAGCGCGCTGCGCCGGGTGCCGAGCCGCAGGGTCGCGGTGGCGGCCGGAGTCTGCTCCGTGATCGGTTGACCATTCATGAGGTGATCGTCCCGGTGGTACTCGTGGGATGGCTGACGGTTCATCTGGCGCCCCCGCCCGAGGGCTGGGGGCCGCCGACGGGTGTGCCCGACACGGCGTGCACGGCCGCCGGGTCGAGGTCGAACAGCTCGCGCAGCGCGTCCGCGTAGGAGGCGCCGCCGGGCTCGGCGGCCAGCTGCTTCACCCGGACGGTCGGGGCGTGCAGCAGCTTGTCGACGACGCGGCGGACGGTCTGGGTGATCTCCGCGCGGGAGCGCTCGTCCAGGTCGGGCAGCCGGGAGTCCAGCCGGCCCAGCTCGGCGGAGACCACGCCGGAGGCCATCGCCCGCAGCGCGACCACGGTCGGCGCGATCCGGGCGGCCCGCTGGGCGGCGCCGAAGGCGGCCACCTCGTCGGCGACGATCCGGCCGACCTGGTCCACGTCACCGGCGCCGGGGGTGGCGGCGTGCGCGTGGGAGAGGCTCTCCAGGTCCACCAGCAGGGCGCCGGGCAGCTCGTGCACGGCGTGGTCGACGTCGCGCGGCATGGCCAGGTCGAGCAGGGCGAGCGGCTGGTCGGCGGTGCGGGCGGCGACCGCGGCGGCCACGTCCCCGGCCTTGACCACCACACCGGCCGCGCCGGTGCAGGAGATCACCAGGTCGACGTCGGCCAGCGCCTCCGGCACCTTGGCCAGGTCCAGGGTGCGGGCCACACCGGAGCCGAGGATCTCGACCAGGCGCTCGGCGCGGGCCGGCGTCCGGTTGGCGATCAGCACGTCGGTGACGCCGCAGCGGACCAGGGTGGCGGCGGCCAGCGAGCTCATCGAGCCCGCGCCGACCACCAGCGCCCGCTTGCCGGCGATCTCGCCCGCGCCCGCCGCGACCTGCTCCAGGCCGAAGGTCACCAGCGACTGGCCGGCCTTGTCGATGCCGGTCTCGCTGTGCGCCCGCTTGCCGACCCGCAGCGCCTGCTGGAACAGCTCGTTCAGGCCGCGCCCGGCGGTGTGCTCCTCCTGCGCGGTGGCCAGCGCGTCGCGCAGCTGGCCGAGGATCTGGCCCTCGCCGACCACCATCGAGTCCAGGCCGCAGGCCACCGAGAACAGGTGGTGGACGGCGCGGTCCTCGTAGTGGACGTAGAGGTGGGAGGTCAGCTCCTCCAGGTCCACCCCGCTGTGGTGGGCGAGCAGCAGCGACAGCTCGGCGACGCCGGCGTGGAACTTGTCCACGTCCGCGTACAGCTCGATCCGGTTGCAGGTGTTGAGCAGCGCGGCCTCGGCGACGGTCGCGGTGGCGGCCGCGTCGTGCAGCAGCCGGGTCGGCACCTCACCGGTCAGCGCGGCGCGCTCCAGCACGCCGACCGGCGCCGTGCGATGGCTCAGTCCAACGACGAGAAGACTCACGCCCGCCCCCAGGTCCCACGGTTGTCCGTACTCATGAGGCCGCCCCGCACCGCTCGGCGGGTGCTCCGCACGAGCTGCGCCCTGCGACTGACTCGCTCGCTCATGCGGGCATCACCGCGGGGAGATCGCCCTCCCCGCCCTTGCCGGACTGGCCCTGCTCGGCCTGGTCCTTGGCCGCGGTCTCGGCGGTGCCGCGGCCCTTGCCGTTGCCGCCCGCCGCGCGGCGCAGCTTGGCGGCCGCCGCCCGGACCGGGCCCGGGGCGCGGTCCAGCACCGACTCGGTGCGGTCCGGCTCCTCGCCGGCCTTGCGCTGCTCGTGGAAGGCCAGGATCTGCAGCTCGATGGAGAGGTCGACCTTGCGCACGTCCACGCCGTCCGGGACGGTCAGCACGGTCGGGGCGAAGTTGAGGATGCTGGTGACGCCGGCCTCCACCAGCCGGTCGCAGACCTGCTGGGCGGCACCGGGCGGGGTGGTGATCACACCGATCGAGACGTGCTGGCTCTCGACGATCGACTCCAGCTCGTCCATGTGCCGCACCGGCAGGCCGGCCGCGCTGCCGCCGACCACGTTCGGGTCGGCGTCCAGCAGGGCGGCCACCCGGAAGCCGCGGGAGGCGAAGCCGCCGTAGTTGGCGAGGGCGTGGCCGAGGTTCCCGATGCCGACGATGACGACCGGCCAGTCCTGGGTCAGGCCCAGCTCGCGGGAGATCTGGTAGACGAGGTACTCGACGTCGTAGCCGACGCCGCGGGTGCCGTAGGAGCCCAGGTAGGAGAAGTCCTTGCGCAGCTTCGCCGAGTTCACGCCGGCGGCGGCGGCCAGCTCCTCGGAGGAGACCGTCGGCACCGAACGCTCGGAGAGCGCGGTGAGCGCGCGCAGGTAGAGGGGGAGGCGGGCGACGGTCGCCTCCGGGATGCCCCGGGCACGCGAGGGTCGGCGCGCGGCGCCCTGGTCGGGCGTCTGCGAACTGCTCTGTGGTGATCGGCCGATTGCCACGGTGCTCCTGTGGGTGAAGCTGGGCTTTGGCAGCCAGGCTATGCGTTTGTGAACGTGTGCACAAAGATGGTGTCCGTTTTGTCCCCACACAGTGATGCGCATCACGCCGTCGAACCCATAGCACCGCGCTCGGTCAGGAGGACGGCCGGGGCGGGCACCCCGGGCAGCCACGGGCCGTACGGCGCCTCCCGGCGCACCAGCGGGACGGGCGTGCCGGACGAACGGGAGCGGGCCCGGCCCAGCCGCGGCCAGGGCACCCGGGCCGCCTCGCGCAGCGGGCCCGCCCAGTCGTCCGGCGGGCAGGACGGGACGCCGACGCAGTGCCGCAGCAGCTCGGCGGTCACCCGGGCGTCGCCCAGCGCGGTGTGCGCCGGGTACCAGCCCAGGCCCGCCGCCTCCACGCAGGCCGCCAGGCCGTGGCCGCGGGCCTGCGGCAGGTGGGCGCGGGCCAGCCGCATCGTGCACAGCAGCGGCACGGGCGGCAGCGCGACCCCGATCCGGGCGAACTCGCGATCCAGGAATCCGTGGTCACAGCTGACGTGGTGACCCACCAGCACCCGGCCGGCCAGCAGCTCCAGCAGCCGCGGGGCGATCTCCCGGAAGCGCGGGGCGCCCTCGACGTCCGCCTGGTGTATCCGGTGCACATGGGTCGGACCGACCGGACCCAGCGGGTCGAGCAGGGTGGCGAACTCCGCCTCCGGGCGCAGCCGCTCGTCCAGCAGGACCACCGCGATCTCGACCACCCGGTGCCGCCACGGACTGCGGCCGGTCGCCTCCACGTCCACCACGGCGAAGCCCCGGGCGCCCGGCGGGGCTTCGGGCGTCCCAGGGGTCGGGCCGGGAAGCATGGCGGCACTCCTCGTGTGCTCAGCCCCCCTTGGGCGCAAACGCGTTCGATCGTAAGCCGACCAACCGGCCCCGGCTCAAGCCGGACCGGGGTGTCTTTGACAACGATTCGGCGAACCGCCCCCGCCGAGCGGCGGGGGCGGCGGCGGTGGCGCGCGGGATCGGTCAGCCGCCGAGGGCGGCGCGCAGGCGGCGTTCGTCGACCCGCCAGAAGTCGTGCTGGCGGCCGTCGATCAGGGTCACCGGGATCTGCTCCCAGTAGCGCCGGTACAACTCCTCGTCCTGGGTGATGTCCTTCTCCTCGAAGGTCGCGCCCAGCTCGCCCGCCACCCGGACGATCACCTCCCGGGCGTCGTCGCACAGGTGGCAGCCGGGCTTGCCGACCAGGGTCACGGTGCGGTCGGCCGGCGCGGGCTTCGGGCTCTTGTCACGTCGCAGCAGTGGGCTCACCCGGCCATTGTCCGCCCGCCCAGCGGCCGCCCCGCCGGGGCCCGGGACCGCCCGGTGTTCACCGCGCGGGCACGGCGCCGTCACGGCCGCCGCGCGCCCGGCTGGCTATGCTCGATGACATGGCCGTGCTCCGAAGGCTCACCCAGGCGAAGCGTTCCACCACCGAGCGGAGCGCCCTGGCGGGCGAGGCTGCCGCCGAGGCGGCGGCAGCTGCGCTGCAGGCCGAGCCGGAGCCAGCCACCGCCCCCGCGGAGAGCACCGCGCCCACCGGGAGCACCGCTCCGGCCGAGAGCTCCACCGAGAGCGCCGCGCCCGCCGCGGGCAGGCCCGGCAAGGCGCCCAAGGCCCCGGCCGAGAACCACACCCCCGAGCCGGGCGACCCGCGCGCCGCCGCGTTCTTCGACTGCGACAACACCATCCTGCGCGGGGCCGCGATCTTCTACCTCGGGGTCGGCCTCTACCGGCGCGGCTTCCTCACCCGCCGCGACATCGCCCGGTTCGCCTGGCAGCAGGCCTGGTTCCGGCTGAACGGCGCCGAGGACCCGGAGCACATCTCGGACGCCCAGCACACCGCGCTCGGCCTGGTCGCCGGGAAGCGCACCGCCGACCTGGAGGCGATCTGCGAGGAGGTCTTCGAGCAGGTCGTGGCCGACAAGATCTGGCCCGGCACCCGCGCCCTGGTCCAGATGCACCTGGACGCCGGCCAGCGGGTCTGGCTGGTCACCGCCGCCCCGCTGGAGGTGGCCCGGGTGATCGCCCGCCGGCTCGGCATGACCGGCGCCCTGGGCACCGTCGCCGAGGCCGACGGCGGCCTGTACACCGGCCGGCTGGTCGGCGAGCTGCTGCACGGCCCGGCCAAGGCGGCCGCGGTGCACGCGCTGGCCCGGCACGAGCGGCTGGACCTCGACCGCTGCGCCGCGTACAGCGACTCGGCCAACGACATCCCGATGCTCTCGCTGGTCGGCCACCCGTACGTGGTGAACCCGGACGGCGCGCTGCGCCGCCACGCCCGGGCCCAGGGCTGGCGGGTGCGGGACTTCCGGACCGGCCGGAAGGCGGCCCGGGTGGGGCTGCCGGCGGCGGCCGCGCTCGGGGTGCTCGCGGGTGCGGCGGCCGCCGGGGTGGCCCTGAACCGCCGCCGCCGCTGCGCCTGACGGGCTCCCGCCACCCCCGGTCGCGCCCCCGCCGCCGGGCCTGCCCGAGGCCTCCCCACGGCCTTCCCGCGCGGGTGGCCGGCCGTCAACCAGGCCTCTGACCTGGCCCCTCGTACGGGCGAACTCCCGTTTCCGGTACGGCTTTCCGGCCCAATGAGCGAACCTGTCAGCCGGTGACCGGTTCTGATCGTTCGCCAGACCGGGAAAGTCGGGGGTTGCCAGGCCTCAAGACTGGGAAACCACCGGCCGGACCGCCGAATTGGTCACCCTGGGCGCCCGAACGGTCACGTTGAGCCGGATGAACGATGGCAGGTCCGGTCAGAGTCAGCCGAATATGCGCGATAAATGGATCCCAAACGACCACTTCGACCACACGGTGTAGCTGTCATTGCACAAAGCGTTATTCTCTCCTGGATGCACGTCACCCACGCGCCCCGCTCGAACGGGCGGCGCGGGAGTGCTCTCCGCGCAGGCGGAGGTGATCCGTCCACAGTTCTGCCTCTGGGAGTCCCGTGTACCCACCCGTCCGGAACGACGCGCCTGCACCCTCCCGCCCGTCGTCCGCGCCCCTGCGCCCCCGCACCGGCCTCCGCGGCCGCCCCGTCGCCGACCGGCAGATCTCCACCGGCCTGGACCTGCTGCGCAACCTGCTCCGCAGCCAGCTCGCCGCCTCGCCCCAACTCGTGCCCGCCGGCGCCCCGTTCGGCCACCCGCACGGCTCCGGCCTGGCACTGCGCACCACCGCCGCCGGCTCCACCGGCACCGGCTCGCGCGGCCGGACCGGCAGCACCGGCGTCGGCCGCGGCCGCGCCCGGACCGCGCCGAGCCCCGGCTACGAGACCGAGCACAACCCGATCATGGAGCTGGTCGAGCGGGCCCAGGCCGGCGAGAGCGAGGCCTTCGGCCGGCTCTACGACCACTACGCGGACACCGTCTACCGCTACATCTACTACCGGGTCGGCAGCCGGGCCACCGCCGAGGACCTCACCAGCGAGACGTTCCTGCGCGCGCTGCGCCGGATCGGCACCTTCACCTGGCAGGGCCGGGACTTCGGCGCCTGGCTGGTGACCATCGCCCGCAACCTGGTCGCCGACCACTTCAAGTCCAGCCGCTTCCGGCTGGAGGTGACCACCGGCGAGATGCTCGACTCCAACGAGTGCGAGCGCAGCCCGGAGGAGTCGGTGCTGGAGTCGCTCTCCAACGCCGCCCTGCTGGACGCGGTGCACCGGCTCAACCCGCAGCAGCAGGAGTGCGTGACGCTCCGCTTCCTCCAGGGGCTCTCGGTGGCCGAGACCGCGCGGATCATGGGCAAGAACGAGGGTGCCATCAAGACCCTCCAGTACCGCGCCGTCCGCACCCTGGCCCGGCTGCTGCCGCCGGACGCCCGGTGAGGCCGCGGTGACCGGGGGAGGCATAGCCGGCGGGCAGCCCGACCGGCCGTCACCATCCGTACCCGACCGACACGTCCGGGTGAACGGTCGATCCGATGATCAGCCGTGCGTAACCCACCGCCCGCACCACTCGTTGGCCAGCGTGCAAGTCCCCACCAGGCGTACGGTCAAGCCGAATTGCGACCTGTCACCCGATGGAGTGGCTTTGGCCCGCCGAGGCAACCGTCCGGCAGGCCGGGGTGTCGACAACGACGAAGGGAGGTGTGGCCCGTGACGGCAAACGTGCTGGAGCACCGACGGGCGAAGGCCTTCGCCGAGGCGCTGGAGGCCCACCGGGCGGAGCAGCGCGGCGCAGCGGACGCCGAATCGGCCAACACCGCTGCCACCGGCGCCGGTTCGGTCGCGATGGCCCAACTGGTCGGCCTGACCGACGCACTGGGCGCGATGCCCGGACCAGCGCTGGACCCGGAGGTACGGACCGTCCAACGCGCGCAGCTGATGGCCGCGTTCGAGCAGGCCTTCGCCGGCGGACCGGGCGCCACGGTGCCCCGCCAACGCCGGCACCGGGCCATCCGGACGGCGCCGCGCGGCCGCTGGAGCCGCCGGTTCGCGATCGGCGGACTGGTCGCCGGACTGGCCGTCGGCAGCCTCGCCGGCGCCGCCGCCGCCAGCTCCAACGCCCTCCCCGGGGACACGCTGTACGGCATGAAGCGCGGCCTCGAAGGGCTCAGGCTCGACCTGGCGGACACCGACTCCGAGCGCGGCGAACTGCTGCTCGACAACGCCGCCACCAGGCTCGGCGAGGCCAAGACCCTGGTCGGCCACCCCGGCCCGGCCACCGGGCTCAGCCCGGGCACCGTCGAACGGGTCCGCCGCGCGCTGGACGACATGCACGCCGACGCCATCAAGGGCCGCGAGCTGCTCCGCTCGGTCTACCGCAGCAACGGCTCGCTCGGCCCGATGCGCGCCCTGGCCGGCTTCGCCCAGGGCGAGGACGGCCGCTGGACCGAACTGGCGGGCCAGCTGCCCGTCCAGCTCACCCAGCAGGCCCACCTGGTCGACCAGCTCTTCGACGACATAAGCGAGGACGTCGCGCCCCTGCGCCTGGCCCAGCCCACCGCCAAGAGCGGTGGCCCGGCCGGCACCGGAGCGGGCGGCGACACGGCCGGTCCGGCCACCGGCGGCGCCCCCGCCGACACCCCGGCGAACGGCTCCGGCACCGCGCCCGGCGAACGCCCGGCCCAGGGCGGCGGCACCGGCGCGACCAGCGGCGGCAACAACCGCCCCGGCGGCACCGAGCGGGCCCCCGCCAGCACCGGCGCCAGCACGCCCGGCGGCATCGGCGCCAAGGGCGGCGGCCTGCCCAGCACCCTGCCCAGCAGCGCGCCGGACGCCGTCAACGGGCTCGTCGGGGACCTCACCAGCGGGCTCACCGGCGGCAAGACCTCGCCGAGCGCCGTCCCGGCCCCGCCGCAGGCACCGCAGCAGCCCTCCGGCACGCCCAGCGCCCCGGCCGCCGGCCAGCCGCAGGGCGTCGAGGTGCCCCCGCTGATCCCGGGCCTGCTGCCCGGGCTGCGGCTCCTCGGCGGCTGACCGGCGGCTGACCGGACGGCCGAGGGCCCCGGCGATCCCTGGAGTTCCAGGAT
>NZ_JBHXMU010000049.1:0-74096 GCF_042720685.1 Kitasatospora sp. NPDC058492 | reverse complement strand
CCTGCACTTGCGTCGGCCGCTTATTTTTTTAATAAGACACCGTTCCGGACGGGCGGGGGCGCCCCCCCGGGCGGGGGGGTGGGTGCCCCGGCCGGGCGGCGTGGAATTCCGACCGGCTCCGGTCGGTCGGTTCCCGGGCCTGGGCGCGGGCCCGGATATCGCGCGCCCGGCCGGAATGGTTGAGACTCGCCCGGACAGGGCCTAGCGCTGCGCGACGTCCACGTTCTCCAGGACGCCGACCGCGTCCGGGACCAGAATCGCGGCGGAGTAATAGGCGCTGACCAGGTAGGAAATGACGGCCTTGTCGTCGATTCCCATGAACCGCACCGAAAGGCTCGGCTGGTACTCGTCCGGAATTCCGGTCTGGTGCAGGCCGACGACGCCCTGGTTGTCCTCGCCGACGCGCAGCGCCATGATCGAGCTGGTGTGCCCGCCGATGACCGGGATCTTGTTGCACGGGAAGACCGGCACCCCGCGCCAGGCCGTGACGTGCTTGCCCTCGACCTCGACCGTGCCGGGGACGAGGCCGCGCTTGTTGCACTCGCGGCCGAAGGCGGCGATGGCCTTGGGGTGGGCGAGGAACATCTTGGTGCCGCGGCGGCGGCTGAGCAGCTCGTCCATGTCGTCGGGGGTGGGCGGACCGGAGTGGGTCTGGATCCGCTGGTCGTACGCGGCGTTCTCCAGCAGGCCGAACTCGGGGTTGTTGACGAGCTCGTGCTCCTGGCGCTCGCGCAGCGCCTCGATGGTCAGCCGGAGCTGGTGCTCGGTCTGGTTCATCGGCTGGTTGTAGAGGTCGGCGACGCGGGAGTGCACCTTGAGGATGGTCTGCGCGACGCTCAGCTCGTACTCGCGGGGCTTGAGCTCGTAGTCCACGAAGGCGCCGGGCAGCTCGTACTCGCCCCGGTGCCCGGCGGAGAGGTCGATCGCGGCCTCGCCGTGCTTGTTCTGCGCCTGCTGGAAGCCGTTCAGGTACTCGATGACCTGCAGCTGCAGGGCCTCGGAGCGGTCGTGGAGCTCCTGGAAGGCGGGCCAGGAGAGCGCCATCACGGTGCCGGAGGTGGCGGCCCGGACGGTGTACGGCCAGGTGCCCTCCTCCTGCTGGAGGGCCTCGTCGCCGAGGTGGTCGCCGTCGGCGAGGGTGCCGACCACCGTCTCCTCGCCGTACTTGCCGGTGCCGAGCCGTTCGAGCTTGCCGTGCGCGATGAGGAAGACCTCGTTGATCGCCACGCCGGCGGAGACCAGTACGTCGCCGGCGGCGAACTCCCGCTGCACGAAGCGCCCGGCCAGCTCCGTCAGGACGGCCTCGTCCTGGAAGCCGTGCAGCACCGGCACCTCGGCCAGCGTCGGCGGGACGATCCGCACCTCGGAGCCGGTCTTGACGAAGCTCACCCGACCGCGGCCGACCGAGTGGCGCAGGCGGCGGTTGACCCGGTAGGTACCGCCGGACACCTGCACCCAGGGCAGCGTCTTGAGCAGCCAGCGCGGGCTGATGCCCTGCATCTGCGGCGCGGACTTGGTGGTCGTGGCGAGGTTCCGCGCACCCGCCGTGCTCAGACTCTGCTGCTGCCGGATCTCCGGTTGCGCGCTGGGCGCGGGAACACCGGCATTGGTTTCGGTCGACATAGGGGGAGCCCTTCGCATGCCCGATGAAGTGTCGCCTTGCACATTCATGTTGCCGCTTCATGGTGGGCCCATTCGGGTGCATGCCGCAATCACTCATTCGAGTGGTTCGGGATAACCGAACAAATAGTACGACTGGATCACCCGATCGATATCTGTTCGATTAATTATTCGAACTTATCGGGAATACCGGCCCCCATCTTCCCCCATCGACACCCCCTCCGTCGCCACCCCTTGACGCCCGCACGCCCGGCACCCCTCCCGTCCGGGCCCGGGGAGCCGGCCGCTAAGGTGCCACCTCACAGGGCCGCCAGGCCAGTTGACGAGCACGGCCGACCACGAGCCCTGACCCTTCGTCACCCCATGCCCTGGGAGGCAGTCTTGACAGCCCCCGTCCGTGTCTGGCTCAACCGCACCTACGCCGAGAACGTCTTCTTCATCGAACAACTCCGCACCGCCCCTCGCCCGGTGACGGTCCACGCGACCCACGCCGACCCCGACTCCCCGGTGCTCGCCGCCGCCGACCACGGCACCCTGGAACCCGCCGACCTGCCCGCCGACGCCTACGTCGGCTACGCGCTCGACTACTGCGCCCGGCACTCCATAACCGTCTTCCTCCCGCAGCTGCACCAGCTCGCCATCGCCCTCGCCCGGCCGGAGTTCGAGGCGATCGGCACCACCCTGCTCTGCCCGCCGGCCACCGCCATCGCCACCTACACCAGCAAGGCCGACGGCTACCGGGCGATCGCCGCCGCCGGACTGCCCACCCCGCCCTGGTGGCGGGTGCGCACCGCCGACGAACTGCTCGACGCCGTCGGCCGGATCGAGGCCGCCGGGCACACCGCCTGCCTCAAACCCACCACCGGCGCGGGCGGCACGGGCTTCCGGGTGCTCACCCGGGAGCCGTACGGGCCACGGCGGCTTCACGGCTGGGACCACCGGGTCCAGGTCGAGCAGGTGGCCGCCGCCCTGTCCGCCGGACCGGGCGCGGGGGACGAGGGGGACGAGCCCGTCGACCTGCTGGTGATGCCCTACCTGGACGGGCCGGAGGTCTCGGTGGACTGCCTCGCCGACCGGGCCGGCCACCCGCTCACCGTGGTAGGCCGCACCAAGGAGGGCCGCCGCCGCGGCTTCACCGCCGACCCGCGGTACCTGGAGCCGGTCCGGCGCCTGGTCGGGGCGAGCCGGATGGCGTACCTGTCCAACATCCAGTTCCGCGAACTGGCCGGGCGACCGGTGGTGATCGACGTCAACACCCGGCCCGCCGCCGGGCTCCACCAGCTGCGGCTGTGCGGCCTCAACCTGCCCTGGGACGCCGTCCGGCTGGCACTCGGCGAACGGCCGGAACCCACCGGGGTGGATCCGGACGTCCACGGCGTCGAGTACACGCTGGTCTCCGGCATCCAGCCGGTGCGGCCGCGCCGGGCGCCGGCCCCCGTCTCCCTCGTCCGGCAGCGGTAGCCCGGACGCGACGGCGGGCGGCTCGTACGTGGCTCATGCGAGGCTCACACGTGGCTCTTGCGGGGCTCGGTGCGGCCGCGCCGACGGCAACCCCGGTGCTACAGCGGGCCGTTCCAGTCGAGCGTCGGCTCCAGCACGCCCTCCAGGGTGAGCAGCCAGCGCTTCACGTCGATCCCCACCCGGCCGCCGCCGAAGCCGCCGATCCCGTCCGCCGCCACCACCCGGTGGCAGGGCACCAGCAGGGCGACGGGATTGGCGGCCATCATCTGGCCGACCGTCCGCGCCGCCAGGCCGGGCTCGGCCACGTCCTCGAACACCCCGCTGAGGGAGGCCAGTTCGCCGTAGGTGATGGTCCGGCCGTACGGCACCTCCTGCCAGAGCGTGCGCAGCACGGTGCGGTGCGGGCCGGAGCTCAGGCTCCAGTCGATCGGCAGGCCCAACTCACGGCTGCGGCCCGCCAGATAGGCGCCGATCCGGTCCCGGACGGCGGCGGTCTTCGACGCGTCGGTGCACGGCGGCAGTTCGCCGTCCCGCCCGCCGTACCCGGCCGCCGCCACGCCCAGCGGCGTCACGGCGATGTGCATCGGGCCGCTGGGCAGCGGCGTCTCCACGGTCAGCCAGGACATCGACCAGGACTGCGGCACGCTCGGGCCCCCACCCTCCGCCGGACCGGCCGCCGGCCACTCCGGCGCCCGCGGGGCGCGCGACCTCCGCCCGCCCCGCACGCCATCGTACGGCGGGCGGGGCGGCGCGCCTGCGGCGTCGGCGGGCACCGGGGCCGTCGGCTGCGGCGGACAGCGGGGCCGTCAGCGCCGCCCCTTCAGCTCGGCCGCGAGCGCCCGGGACCAGTGCGACAGCTCGGCGCGGTCCGGCGCCCGGCCCTCGCACAGCAGGGTGAGCTGCGCGTCGTTGATCCGGTTCGGCCCCGGGATCTCCAGCAGGTACGCCAGCTCCGCCAGTACGGTGGCGAGCCGCTCGGCGTCCGTGCGGTCCAGGGTGGCCGCGGACTCGTGGTGGCTGATGGTGAGCGAACCGGGCATGGTCAAACCTCCTCCGTCCACCCCCGCTCCCTCCACGGTACGACCGGTCCGGCCGCGGCGCCCGCCGCGGGCGGCGGGGGTGCGGCGGCCGGACCTGGTCGCGCTCCGGGGCCGGCCGGGTACGGTGCGCGGTGGGCCGCACCGGGGGCCGGGGGTGCGCCCCGGAGCCGTTCGGGGGCGGGTGGTCGACAGATCCTGGAAAGGTCGGACCAGCACGGGTCAGGGCGCGCTTTCCCGGTCGCCGTGGCGCCCGTCCTCGCCGTGCCGGCTCCCTTCCCAGCGGCGGTTCCGAACCGCCGGCACCGCCAACACCACCGTACCGGCCACGAGTTGCCAGACCGCACCGAGCAGCAGCACCTTGTCCACGCCGATCCGGTCCGCCGCCGGTCCGGCCGCCGCCAGCCCGAGCGGCCCCAGCACGAACGCGCCGAGCGCCCCGAAGGAGTTGACCCGGCCGAGCACCTCCGGCGGCACCCAGCTCTGCATCGTCGTGCTGACCAGCGTCCCGCTGACCGCCGAGCCGACCCCCGCCACCAGCGCGCCCGCCACCACCCACGGCAGCGGCGCACCGGCCGCGAGCGCGGCGGAGGGCAGCGCCCAGGCCAGCGTGGCCACGGTGGCCACCGCGAGCGGCCGCTCGGGCCGGCGCCCGAGCATCACCAGCCCGCCCAGCACCGCGCCGACGCCGTACACCCCCATCACCAGGCCCCAGGCCCGGGCGCCGCCGAGGTCCCGCTGCGCGGTGAGCGGGCCGAGCACCAGGAACGGCGCCCAGACCAGCAGGTTGAACAGGCCCATCTGGACGGTGGTGATCCAGAACCACGGCCGGGAGGCGAACTCCGACCAGCCGGCCCGCAGTTCGGCGAGCATCGGTTGCTCGCCGCCGGCCGCGTTCGCCGCGCGGTCGGGCAGCCGGAGCCTGGCCAGGGCGAACGCGCCGACGCCGTACGTCACCGCGTCGGCCAGCAGGACCACCGCCGGTCCCTGCGTCGCCGTCACCAGGCCGGCCGTCGCGGGCCCGGCCACCGTGGCCACCGAACGGGCCAGCCCCAGCAGGGTGTTCGCGTCGGCCAGGAGCTCCTTCCGGCGCACCAGGCCGGGCACGATCGCTCCGAGGGCCGGCAGGAACAGCCCCTCCCCGATCCCCCACACCGCCACCAGCGCGACCATCGCCCAGACCGGCGCCCGCCCGGCCGTCAGCAGCGCGGCGAACACCGCCTGGACGAGCCCGCGCAGGACGTCCGAACCCAGCATCACCCGGCGGCTGCCGAACCGGTCCGCGATCACCCCGCCGGCCAGCAGCACCAGCACCACCGGCAGGATCCGGGCCGCCATCACCCACCCCAGGTCGGTTCCGCCGCCGCCGCCGTCGAGCACCGCGAAGGCCACCGCCACCGGCGCCATCGAGGAGCCGAGGAGAGAGGTCGAGTAGCCGACGAAGAACCACGCGAAATCGCGCTCGCCCAGCACGGCGAGCCGGTCTCCCAGCCGCCGGCGGCGGGCCGGGATCCGTTCCGCATCCACTGCCATGGGCGGCAGTCTGCCCCCGGACGGGAACGGCGTTCAAGGGTTTCCGGGGAAAAGTTGAGTCTTTTGGCCTCAATATTTCGCGCCCCGCCGACCGCCGCAGTAAACGGCCTCGGAAACGGCTGTTCACCTGCGATTTACTGCGCTTCATGGGTAGCCTTCAGGAGTCCGGACCGATTTGATTTACTGCGGAAGAAGCCCCGACATGGCAGAGCTCCCCCCGGTCGAGTACGCCGTCGCCGTCGAGCGCTACCTGGCCGCCTCCGGGCTCGCCGAAGGCTCCCGGCGGATCTACCGGATCGCCCTGAACACCTGGGCCTGGGCCCTCGCCGACCGCCCCGCCCCCACCGGCCCCGACCGGCGGCGCGCCCGCCCGCCCGTCCTCCCGCTCGCCCTGCTCGACCACCCGGACGCCGCCCGCCGCCTGCGCACCGCCGCCGACCGCCGCCGCGCCGACACCGACCCGCGCACGCTCAACCGCGAACTCTCCACCCTGCGCGCCGCCGTGGCCTGGTGGCGGGCCCAGCACTGGCTCGACGACGACCCCACCACCGACCTGCACCCCGGCCCGCGGCCCGGACCGACCGTCGCTCCCCTGACCCCCGACGACCTGCGCGCCCTCTTCGCCCTCCGCGCGCCCCTGCGCGAACAGTCGCTCTGGCACCTGCTCCACGAGTCCGGCGCCGCCATCGACACCGTCCTCGCCCTCGACACCGACCACCTCGACCTGCCCCGGCACCGCACCCTCCACCAGCCCGGCCGCACCCCCGTCCACTGGCAGAGCGGCACCGCCCGACTGCTCCCCCTCCTCGTCGCCGGCCGCACCACCGGCCCGCTCTTCCTCACCGACCGCCGCGCCCCCGCCGGCACCCCCGCCTCCGACCGCTGCCCCCACACCGGCCGCGCCCGCCTCTCCTACCGCCGCGCCGCCGAACTCCTCACCGCCCACACCGCCCCCTTGACCCCCGGCGCCCACGGCTGGACCCTGCGTCAACTACGCCCCGGTGCACCTCCGTCACTGGATTCCGACGGCCGGGCACGACACCCTGGCACCCCCGATCGAAGGGACCCCGCGTGATCCCCGACAACGAGACCCGGCGGCGCCGGGAGGCCGTCAGCCGACTCGCCACGGAACAGGCGGTACTGATCGAGACCGCGGAGAGCTCCGGCACCGGCTTCCTGGTCGCCCCCGACACCGTGCTGACCTGCGCCCACGTCGTCCGCTCCGACCCGCACCCGGCGGTGACGGTGCACGGGCGCACGCTCCGGGCCGAGGTGGTGGCCCGGGAGCCACGGCAGGACCCGGACGGCGGCATCTACGCGTACCCGGACCTCGCGGTGCTCCGCCTCCCCGAACCGCTGGACACCGCGGGCGTCTGGCTCGCCGATCAGGTGCCCCCCGGCGGCTCGGACGTGATCGTCCACGGATTCAGCGACGCGACCCTGGACGCCGGCACCCACCGGGACACCCTGTACCTCTCCGTCGTCGGCCGCTCCGGCGAATCGGGCCACTTCGTCCGGCTCAAGAGCGACCAGGTCGTCCAGGGGTTCAGCGGCAGCCTCGTACTCGACCCCGCCACCGGACGGGTGTGCGGAGTGCTCAAGACCTCCCGCGACGAGACGGCCGTCCTGGGCGGCTGGATGGTCCCCGTCGACGCGGTGCGGGCCTGCTTCCCCGAACTGGCCCGGCGCAACGGACTCGGCCACCGGCCCGGCACGGCCTGGTACGACCTGGCGATGGACCGGGCCGGGCGCCAGGTCCGGCTCTTCGGGGCGTACGGGCACCACCGCCCCCGCCAGACGCCCCGGCCGACCCCCGCCCAGCTGCTGACGCAGGGCGCGATGCCCTTCGTGGACCGCCCGGAACTCGCCGAACTGCGGGCCTGGTGCGCCGACGAGACCTCGCTGCTGCTGCGCCTGCTCCACGCGCCCGGCGGCTCCGGCAAGACCAGGCTCGCCGCCGAGCTGTGCCGGCTGATGGCCGAGGACGGCTGGCTCGCGGGCTTCGTGCAGCGCAGCAGCCTCGCGGGACCGGGGTGGCTGGACGAGCTGACCACCGCCCTCGACGACGGTCTGGCGGTCCTCGCCGTCTTCGACTACGCCCAGGCCCGGCTGGAGGACATCCGCACCCTGGTGGACCACGTCTCCCGGTTCGGACCCGAGCAGCCCCGGATGCGCCTCCTGCTGCTCGCCCGCACGGCCGAGCCCTTCTGGCGGGCGCTGCAGAGCGGCGTCGACGACTGGGCGCTGGCCGACGCCAGCGTCGTGGAACTCCCCAGGACGATCCCCTCCGTCCCTTCCGCTGCTTCCGCTGCTTCCGCCGGTGACGCCTCGCCCGCCGCGCTGGTCGTCTCGGCCTTCGAGGTCTTCGCCCGACGACTCGGCCACGACCGCCTGCCCGTACCGAGGAGCCTTCCGTCGCGCGCCGGGCGGGAGGACTCGCTGCTCGGCGTGCTGGCACTCGCGCTGGACGCCGTCCTCACCCTCGCCCGGGGAAGCAGCTGGTCCGGGCACGGCGATCCGCTGGAACGGCTCTGCGACCACGAGGTCCGGGTCTGGCACGCGCAGCTCACGGCGTGGCTGCCCGCGGAGCCGGCCCTGGCCGGCGAGGCCGGCCGGCTCCTGGCGGAAGGGCTCCTCCTCGTCCCGGTCCTCGCCCCCGGGCGGCGCTCGGACCGGCTGATCGCCCTGCTGGAACGGGTCCGGGCCGAGGCGTTCCCCCACCAGCCGCCCCTCAACATGAACGTCGTCAACGCCCTCCTGCGCATGCTCTACCCGGCCGAGGACGGCCTGGTCGCCCCCGTCGGCCCGAGCCGGATCGGCGAGATCCTGGTCCGCCGGGTGCTGAGTACGCCGGAGAGTTCGGGACGCTCCGAGGAGTACCTGCTCGCCCTGCTGGACCCGCCGCACCCCGCCTCGCCGCAGGAGCGGATCGCGGCGGCCACCGAGACCGTGGAGATCCTCGCCCGCGCCCGCGGCTGCACCGGGGTGGGGCGGGTCGTGGACCACCCCGCCCACCCGGCCCTGGACGCCGCACTGGCCCGGAGCATCACCGAGCGGCCCGACGCGCTCCTGCCGGCCCTGGCCGTCAACGGCGCCGTACTGCCGCACGCCGAACCGCTGGCGGCCCTCATGCTGCCCGCCGTGCAGGCGTGCGAACCGGACGTCCTCGCCGCCGTCGAGAGCCGGCTGCCCGGCTACCCCTCCAGCATGTCGCCGGTGGCGGCGCTGGTCCTGAAGCGCCTGTTGGACCAGCCGGACCCCGAATTCGGCGAGGAGGACCAGCTGCGCAGGCTGCGCCGCCTCATCAGCTACAGCCTCCGGCTCGACGAGACCGCCCCGGGCGTACCCGGTGCGGACGGACTGACCCCGAACGGACTCGGTGCGGACGGACTGGCCCCGGGCGTACTCGCCGCGGACGGACTCACCCCTCGCGTACCCACCCCTCGCGTACTCGCTGCGGACGGCGTCCGCCCCGGCGACGGCGACTCGGCGCTGACCGCCGCCCAGCAGGCCGTACGCCTCAGCCGGGACCTCGTCCGGCAGACCGGCCGCCACCTCCCCGAGTACGCGAGGGCGCTCCACAACGTGAGCCTCCTGCTGCACCGCGCCCACCGGACCGAACCGGCACTCGAACACGCCAGGTCGGCCGTCGCCCGCTACGAGGAACTCCTCGCCGGGGCGGACGGGGACGACACCCTGCGCCAGACGTACCTCCTGGACACCGCGACGGCGCTGAGCACCCTGGCCCTGGTGCGGATGGAGGACGGCCAGGTGAGCGCGGCCCTCGACGCGGCCGCGCACGGCGTCGAGCTGTGCGAGGAGGCCGAACCGGGGTCCCGGCAGGACGACACCCTGCTGACCTGCCTCCAACTCCTCGCCCGGTGCGGGCAACTGGCCGGCCGGCCCGTCGAGGCGGTGGCGGCCGGCTACCGGGCGCTCGCGCTGCTGCGCGAGCTGGCCGACCAGCAGCCCGGCCGCTACCTGGCCAGGCTCCCGGAGGCGTTGCACCGGCAGGCGATCGGCCTCGTCCGGGCCGGACGGGACGACGAGGCGTACCGCGCGCTGCGGGAGGCCGCACAGCTGCGGGCCGCCCTTCCGCCCGGCGACCGGCAACGGCTCGCCGCACAACGGTCCTCGCTGCGGATGCTGGTCCAACTCTCCTCGGAGATGACCGAGTTCACCGACGAGCGCGCACACTGGGTGGAGCAGCTGGCGACCATGGGCAATCATGGCAGGTGAGGCCGCCGCCATCTGCGGCCCTACGACGGCAGGTAGGAGCATGATGCCCACGGACTCTCAGGACCTCGCCTCGCCCGCACCGATCCGACGCCGCCAGGCCGTCGAGGTCTTCGGGAACCGCTTCGGCCGGCTCTACAACGACGAGGTCGTCGCCCCGGGCGGCACGGCCGGCAACTACCTCCGGTGGCAGTGGTCGCAGACCGGCGTCGTCGTGGTGGCGACCGGCCCCGACGGCATCGCGCTGGTGCCCTCCTACCGCTACCCGGTCGGCGCCGCCTCGCTGGAGTTCCCGCGCGGCGGCTGCGAACCCGGCGAACCCCCGGAGGAGGCCGCCGCGCGCGAGCTCAGGGAGGAGACCGGCCTCATCGCCTCCACCGTGGAGAGCCTCGGCCTGATCCACGCGGACACCGGCCTGATCGAGAACGGCATCCACGTCTGCCGCGCCACCGTGCTCCCCGGAGGCACCGCCACCGCTCGGCCGGAGGCCATGGAATCGGTGACCGACCCGGTCTGGGTCTCCCCCGACCTGATGGCACGCTGGCTGCGGCAGGGCCGGATCACCTGCGGCGTCACCCTGGCCGCCTTCGCCCTCCTCCAGGCCTACCCCGACCCGCAGACGGCGGCCGTCAGAGGGTGACCACCCGCTCGAAGGGGTCGAGCTCGCGCAACGGCCGCGGCTGTGCCCGGCGCTGCGGGTCCGGGACAGCCGCACCCGGGCCGTTCACCACGTGGAGCGACAGGTCGCGAACGCCGTCGGCCGCCGGGGAGACCACCTCCAGGCCGGCCCCCAGCCGACCGGCGACCGGGTCCTCGTCCAGCCCGAAGCGCATCAGCCGGACCTCGCCCCGCAGGTGCTCCCACGCCAGGCCCCCGACGCGGCGGAAGGTGCGCTCGAACGCCTCCAGCGTCCACGAGCTGAACTCGTCGACCGCCGAACGCAGCACCGCCGTGTCCGGCTGGATCCCCCGGCGCAGCCGCCCCAACTCCGCCACCAGGGCCACCCGGGAGGGCTGCTCGATCGCCTCGAACACCACCTCCACCGGGAGTTGGGACAGCAGCAGGTTGTCGAGCAGCACCGCCGGGAACCCCGCGTACTCGACGAGTCGCCGGCTCCGGAAGACCGGAATGGTGCCCTCGCCGTCGCGCGGGCCGGCCATGCCGACGCCCAGGGCCTGCGGCAGCGCCCGCCGGTAGGACTCGCCGGCCCAGTCGTCCACCGACTGGAGCACCAGGACGAGTTCGGCGCTGCCCCCGGGGCGCGCGCTCCGGTAGACGGCCAGCCAGTCCCGGAGTTGCTTGTAGAGCAGCGGATCCTGCTCGGCGACCCAGGCGCGCGCGGCTTCGAGGGCCTCCCGCGCGCTCCCGGCGAAGTCCCGCTCGGCGGCCTCGATCCGCGCCAGGACACCGGACTTGAACGCGGCGGCGACGGCCGACCCGTCGTACGGCTCCGTGTGCGCGGACGACACCTCGGTCAGCCGCTCCACGTAGGGGACATCGGGCGCGTTCTCCACGCCCTCGGCCCGGTGGACGTCGCTGATCCGGTGCAGGGTCCCGCCCGCCCGCAGCGCGACCCGCAGCCGGCCCGCCTCCAGGAGAGCGCCGAAGTCCGAGAGCGCCGCCGTCCCCGGGGACCAGCGGACCTTCCGCGCCTCCTCGGCGTCGACGAGCGCCCGGAAGTACCTGTTGTTGAGGCCCTGCGAGTCGCCGATCAGCAGGGTGTCGGCGAAGAGGACGTGCAGCAGGACCCGTGACCGCAGGTCCGAGGCCCGGTCGATCGGCGCCGCCGCGTGCGGCTCCACATCGGAGAGGTAGATGTGTTCGGTACCCGCCGCCCGCTGTCCCATATCCATGGCCTGCCACCCTTCGGCGCCCGATACAGTTCCCCTCGCGAAGAAGAAGGATAGGCCCACGGCCCGGGCCGGCCACCGGTTTTCCGGCAATTCGACCCCGGCAACGGCACCCCTTGGAGGAGAAATGTCGGAGCTTGTCCAAGTAGTGACGCCCGAGGGGACATTCTGGGCCCGCATCGAGGAGCAGCGCGGCCCCAGGGACGTCGCACTGCGCCGCCCCAGCTACCAGCTGGACGACCTGGCGGGCACGCTCCAGACCGTGGTCGGCAACGTGCGATCCGGCCTGCGGGCGGCCGCCCCCGACGAGTTCACGCTCGAATTCGGAATCGAGCTCTCCGTCAAGACGGGAGTCCTCGTGAGCGCGGTGACGGGAGTCGACGGAAAGGCCAGCCTGAAGGTGACGGCGACCTGGCGGAAAAACGGCGAGACCGCCCTTTCCGGCCCGCCGAACGAATCCGAGGAATCGGAGGAGTCCGACGACTCGAACGAATCCACCGAACCCGGCGAACCGGCCGAATCCGCACCCGAAACCGGCTGACCGACCGCCACGCACCACCCGACGGCCCGCGGCACGCCCCGGCAACGACGAAGGGCCAGCTCCTCCGGATCACTCCGGTGAGCTGGCCCTTCGGGCGCCGGTCGCATCGCTTCCTACGCGAGCCCCCTGTCGGGTTCGAACCGACGACCCCCGCTTTACAAGAGCGGTGCTCTGGCCAGCTGAGCTAAGGAGGCACGGTGACCGTCCGCGAGGGATCACGGCGGCACCGGGGGCAGTCTACCGGGCCCGGTAGGTGGGGTGGGGGGATATCCGGGGGTTGGCGGGGTGGGGTGGGCGTGATGGAACCGATGCCGAAATCGGGCGGGCTGGGGGCTGACAAGCGGCGGAGGCGCAGGTAGCGTCGCCCGGAGTCGGTTCGTGAGGTGGTTCAGACCACTGGGCGGGCTGACGGAGACGAACGAACGCCCCTTTACTCGGATCGTCCGGCACGTTCCTGCCGGTGAAGGAGAGAACAATCATGGCTTCTGTCACGTACGAGCAGGCGACCCGCGTCTACCCCGGGGCGGACAAGCCCTCGGTGGACGCGCTGGACCTGGAGATCGCGGATGGCGAGTTCCTCGTGCTGGTCGGCCCCTCGGGCTGCGGCAAGTCGACCAGCCTGCGCATGCTGGCCGGTCTGGAGGACGTCAACAGCGGCTCCATCCGGATCGGTGACCGGGACGTCACGCACCTGCCGCCGAAGGACCGGGACATCGCCATGGTGTTCCAGAACTACGCGCTGTACCCGCACATGACCGTCGCCGAGAACATGGGCTTCGCGCTCAAGATCGCCGGCGTGAACAAGGCGGAGATCCGCACCAAGGTCGAGGAGGCCGCGAAGATCCTCGACCTGACGGAGTACCTGGACCGCAAGCCGAAGGCGCTGTCGGGTGGTCAGCGGCAGCGTGTCGCGATGGGCCGCGCGATCGTGCGCCAGCCGCAGGTCTTCCTGATGGACGAGCCGCTGTCGAACCTGGACGCGAAGCTGCGTGTCTCGACCCGTACCCAGATCGCCGGCCTCCAGCGCCGCCTGGGCATCACGACGGTGTACGTCACCCACGACCAGACCGAGGCGCTCACCATGGGCGACCGGGTCGCGGTGCTCAAGGGCGGCGTGCTCCAGCAGGTCGACACCCCGCGCAACATGTACGACCGGCCCTCCAACCTGTTCGTGGCCGGCTTCATCGGCTCGCCCGCGATGAACCTGGTCGAGGTGCCGCTGGTGGACGGCGGCGTGAAGTTCGGCGGCTCGGTGGTCAACGTCTCGCGCGACGACCTGGCCGGTGCCGGCACCGACAAGTCGGTGACGGTCGGCATCCGCCCGGAGCACTTCGAGATCGTCCCGGCGGGCGGCATCGAGGGTGTCGCGGTGACGGTGAACGTCGTCGAGGAGCTCGGCTCCGACGGCTTCGTGTACGGCACCACCAAGATCGGCGGCGAGGACAAGGAGCTGGTCGTCCGCGTGCACGGCCGGCAGATCCCGGCCCGCGGCGAGACGATCCACGTCGTGCCGATCGCCAACGAGACCCACGTGTTCTCGACTAGCTCGGGTGCCCGCCTGAGCAGCTGAGCACGGCGCGCCCTGCCGGTCGGTCGACCGGCGGGGAAAGCCGGCACGACGGAGCCCGTCGGACCATTCCTGGTCCGGCGGGCTCCGTCCGTACACCCCCACGTCAACACGGTGTGGGGACGAACCCGGACACGGTGTCACTCGATGGTGTCACGGAGGGCGATCCGGCTCGTACCCACCGCTACTCTCCTGAGGGTGAAGCAGCTTGTACGCCGTATCGGCCAGACCGTCGCCCTGACCCTGCCGGTCCTCCTGGTGACCACCGGCACCCTCGCCGTGACCCGGGTGCCATGGGCCCCGCCGACCAACCTCGACCAGCAGGTCGTGGCGGCGTCCAGTGGTGACGGCGCCGGGATCGGGCGTTCCGCCACCGCGGGCACGTCCCCGGACGGGCTCGCCCCGCAGGAGTCGCTGCGGGTGGTGCTGCTGGACGAGCTGCGGGCGAAGAACCCGTCCGCCGCGCTGGACCTGCTGGAGCGCTCGATGCGCGAGCAGCCGTCGCTGACGCCGTACTGCACCTCGCTCGCCGGCGAGCTGGGCAAGGCGGCGGTGCGCAAGTACCAGGGCGACGTCCAGCGGGCCCGGTCCTTCGCCCGCCCGGTCTGCGACGGGTCGTTCGCGGCGGGCATCGCCGGCTGACCCGGCAGCTGACCCGCAGGCCGGCCCGACGGCCGCGGGCCGACGACGCCCGCGGGCTCGGGCTCCCGGCCCCGGTGGGCGTCCTATTGTTCAGGCATGACCGCTGACTCCGGCCCCACCGCCGATCCCGCGTCCCCGCCGACCCACCCGTCCCGGCCGACCACGACGCCCGTCACCCAGGCCGTGATCCTGGCCGGCGGCCAGGGCTCGCGGCTGCGGCCCTACACGGACGACCGCCCGAAGCCGCTGGTCGAGATCCCCGGGACGGGCACGCCGATCCTCGGCCACCAGCTGGCCTGGCTGGCCTCCGAGGGCGTCACCGACGCGGTGGTCTCCTGCGGGCACCTGGCCGCCGTACTGGAGGAGTGGCTCGACAAGGCGGACCTGCCGCTGCGCGTGCGCACGGTGGTCGAGGAGGAGCCGCTCGGGCGCGGCGGCGGCCTCAAGTACGCGGCCAAGGCGCTGCCCCGCCCGGACGAGCCCTGGTACGCCACCAACGGCGACATCTGGACCCGGTTCAGCCTGCGTGACATGGCCGCCTTCCACCACGAGCGGGACGCCGTCGCGACGCTCGCGCTGGCCCGGCCGCGGATCCCGTGGGGGGCGGTGGAGACCGACCAGTTCGGCAACGTGCTGGACTTCATCGAGGCGCCGCCCTCGCCGTTCCTGATCAACGCCGGGCTGTACGTGTTCAGCCCGGAGTTCGCCGAGCTGCTGCCGGATGTGGGCGACCACGAGCGCACCACGTTCCCGCAGCTGGCGCGTAGCAAGCGACTGGCGGGCTACCAGCTGCCGCAGGGCGTGTACTGGCGTGCCATCGACACCGCGAAGGACCTCACCGAGGCGGCCAAGGAGCTCGCCTCCGGGGCCGGCCGCTCACCGCGGTAACCGCCCCCCCCCCCCGGCGCCCCCGTCTCCCCCGGCGCACGACGATCGGCCGGGTGCTCCCGCCTCGGAGCACCCGGCCGATCGCGTCCGCGGGCCGTCAGGTGGACGTGGGCGCCCCCGGACGGGAGGAGCGGGCGCCGCCGGACAGGTCGGCGAGCGGGCCGCTGCCCAGCACCCCGCCGAGCAGCCCGGGGCTCGCCCCGGAGCTCGGGCTGGGCTTGGACGCCGCCCCCGTTCCGGCGGGGGCCGGGGTGCTGCGCTGGGCGGGCGAGGAACCGGCCGACGGCGCGGCGGCGGACGGCGCGGCGGGGGACGGGGTCGTGCCGGCCCCGGTCTCCGCCTTGGCGGAGTGCCCCTTGCCGCTCGGCGTCGGGCTGCCCGGGCGGGTGGCCGGGGCGGAGGAGGGCGGGGTGGTCGGGCCCGGTGTGGGGGTGGCCGGGCGCGGGGCGGGCGAGGGCGAGGTGGACGAGCCCTGGCCGCCCGGGGTGCCGGTCGGGGCGCCGCCGGGCCAGACCGGCGTGCCGTAGTCGGTGGCCGGACGGGCCGGCGCCTGGTGCGTCCGGGCCCCGGTGCGCACCGCCGCGCCGAGCATCGAGCCGAGCAGCAGGGTCGCCCCGACCACGACCGTGGTGACCACCGTGCCGCGGCGCAGCACCCGGCGGCGCAGCGCGGCGGGCGCGTCGGCGCCGTAGCGCCGCCAGGCCTCCAGGTTGAGCCGCCCGTCCAGGGAGGCGAACGGCGCTCCGGCGATCAGCAGCGGGCTCCAGGCCGCCAGGAAGATCAGGTCGGGGGTGTCGTAGACCGGTACGGCCCGCCAGCTGACGGTGAACAGCAGCGCGGCGGAGAGGAGCATCGCCGCGCCGGCCGCGAGCCGCTGCCAGAGGCCGAGGACGGTCAGCACGCCGACCACGACCTGGGTGAACGACACCACCAGGCCGGCACCGACCGGGTGCGCCATGGCGAAGGCCAGCAGCGGTTCGGCGACCTTCCAGGGGTGCAGCGAGGCGAGCCAGCGCATCATCGAGCCGCGCTCGCCGCCGTCGAAGTAGACCGGGTCGCAGAGCTTGCTGAACCCGGCGTAGACGGACAGCGAGCCGAGGACGGCGCGCAGCGGCAGCAGGACCAGGCCGAGGTCGACCCGGCGGCCGGGGTACCAGGGCGGCTTGCCCTCGGCGGCCGTCGCGGAGACCTCGGGCAGCTCGCCGCTCGGGGTCCAGCCCTGCGGTGCGCCGACCGGGCCGATGCCCGCGTCGGTGGCGGTGCCGGCGCCCTCCCGCGGCTGGCGCGGGACGGTCCGGGCGCCCGAGTAGGACGGGATCACCCGGGTGTCCGACATGCCCGGGCCGCCGCCGTCGGGCCCGGAGCCGGTGAGCCGGACGGCGTCCAGCAGCTGGGTGGCCGCGAGGTCCCCGGGGGGCGCCTGCCCGGTCCAGGTGACGGCGGTGACCCGGCCCTTGCGGCGCGGCGCACCGCCCCCGGTGGCCCCCGCGAGCGCCGGGACGGCGGAGGCGGGCACGACGACCTGCGGGGTGACCAGCGGACGGCGGATCAGGCCCTGGTTGGCGTACGGGTCGCCGAACGCGGCGCCGGTGGACAGCAGTCCGGCCGGGGCCTCGATCAGCGGCGCCACCGGGGCGCCGAGCCGGAGCCGGAAGCTCGCCTGGGTGATGCTGAGGCGCGCGGGGTCGGACGGCACCTTGACCGTGTCAAGGCCGGGGCCCGCGTCTATCCCGGTGCTGCCGCCGCCGAACAGGGGGCGCCGAGGTGTTCTGGTGTCCACGCCCGTCTAACCGGGTGACCACCGCTTAGGACACTCTCCCGAGTGGATGTCCGGCGCATACTTGAAATGATCATGAGAAAAGCGATCGGGCCTGGTCGGGCCCGATCGCTTTTCACTCGGATTGCGGAGAATTCAGAAGTTCCCCTGCGCCCCGCACACCGGCTGTGCTCAGCGCTTGGCGCGCAGTCGCGCGGCCTCGTAGAGCACGATGCCCGCCGCGACACCGGCGTTCAGCGACTCGGTCAGCCCGGACATCGGGATCCGCACCCGCATGTCGCAGGTCTCCGAGACCAGCCGGGACAGGCCCTTGCCCTCGCTGCCCGCGACGATCACCACCGGGCCGGTCAGCAGCTCCAGGTCGCCCAGCTCGGCCTCGCCGTCGGCGGCCAGGCCGACCACCATGAGGCCGGCCTTCTGGTAGGCCTCCAGGGTGCGGGTGAGGTTGGTGGCCCGGGCGACGGGCAGGCGGGCGGCCGCACCGGAGGAGGTCTTCCAGGCACCGGCGGTCATGCCGGCCGCGCGGCGCTCGGGGATGACCACGCCGTGCGCGCCGAAGGCGGCGGCGGAGCGGACCACGGCGCCGAGGTTGCGCGAGTCGGTGACGCCGTCCAGCGCGATGATCAGCGCGTCCTGGCCCGAGTCGGAGGCCGCGACCAGCAGGTCGTCGGGGTGCGCGTACTCGTACGGCGGCACCTGGAGCACGAGGCCCTGGTGGTTGAGCCCGCCGGTCATCTGGTCCAGCTGCGGGCGCGGGGCCTCCATCAGCGGGATGCCGCGGTCGTTGGCGGCCTGGAAGGCGTCGCGGACGCGGTCGTCGGTGTCGACGAACTGCTGGACGTACAGCGCGGTGGCCGGGACGCCGCCCTGAAGGGCCTCGACGACCGAGTTGCGGCCGAAGACGAGCTCGGCGCTGCCCGCACCGCCCCGGCCGCCGCGACCGGCGCCGCCGGCGCGGCGCATGCCGGCGCGGGCCTTGGCGTCCCGCTCGCGCTTGACCGCGGCGTTGGCGGCGCGCTGCTTCGGGTGGCCCTTGCGCTCCGCTCCGGGCGGGGTCGGGCCCTTGCCCTGGAGCGCCTTCCGGCTGTGGCCGCCGGTACCGACAGACGCGCCCTTCTTCGATCCGGGGTTGCGGCGGTTCCTGCGCTGGCTGTTGCCGGCCATGGCTGTACTTCCTGTCTGTCCGGCATGCCCGGCCGCCCCGTTCTGTCCGGCGGCGGCCGACTGCATGCGCTACGTCATGCGGGAGGGCCGCACCGGTCCGGTACGGCCCACCCTCACCCCGATCGTCAGATGGGGTTACTGGCTGTTGATCGTCCAGCGCGGGCCGGACGGGGTGTCCTCGATCACCAGCCCGGCCAGGCCGAGCTGGTCGCGGATGGCGTCCGCGGTGGCGAAGTCCTTGCGCTGACGCGCCGCCTGCCGCTGGTCCAGGACCAGGCGGACCAGCGAGTCGACCACACCGTGCATGCTCTTCATTGTCCCAGGCTCGCCGCGCTCCGCCCCGACCCACTGCGGGTCGAGCGGGTCGAGACCCAGCACTCCGAGCATCGCACGGACCTCGGCCAGACGCGCCACCGCGTTCTCCTTGTCGTCCGCGTTCAGGGCGCTGTTGCCCTGGCGGACGGCGGTGTGCACGACGGCGAGCGCCTGCGGAACGCCCAGGTCGTCGTCCATCGCCTCGGCGAAGGCCGGCGGCACCTCGGGGGCGGCGTCGACCGCCCCGCAGCGCTCGACGGTGCGCTGGATGAAGCCCTCGATCCGGCCGAACCCGGCCTCGGCCTCGCGCAGGGCGTCCTCGCTGTACTCGATCATCGAGCGGTAGTGCGGGGTGCCCAGGTAGTAGCGGAGCACGATCGGACGCCAGCGCTGGACCATCTCGGAGACCAGCACCGAGTTGCCCAGCGACTTGCTCATCTTCTCGCCGGCCATGGTGACCCACGCGTTGTGCACCCAGAAGCTGGCGAAGGCGTCGCCGTAGGCCTTGGACTGGGCGATCTCGTTCTCGTGGTGCGGGAAGATCAGGTCCAGCCCGCCGCCGTGGATGTCGAAGGCCGGGCCGAGGTACTTGTGGACCATCGCCGAGCACTCCAGGTGCCAGCCCGGCCGGCCGCGGCCCCACGGGGTCTCCCAGCTCGGCTCGCCCGGCTTGGCGGCCTTCCACATCGCGAAGTCGCGCTGGTCCCGCTTGCCGGTCTCGCCCTCGCCCTCGGGCTGGCGCAGGTCGTCGAGCTTCTGGTTGGAGAGCGCGAGGTACTCCGGGTACGACTTCACGTCGAAGTAGACGTTGCCGTCGGCCGCGTAGGCGTGGCCCTTCTCGATGAGCCCCCGCATCATCTCGACCATCTCGGGGATGTGCCCGGTGGCCCGCGGCTCGACGGTCGGCGGCAGGCAACCGAGCGCGGTGTAGCCGTCGTTGAACGCCCGCTCGTTCTCGTAGGCGATCTGCCACCACGGGATGCCGAACTCGCGCTCCTTGGCGATCACCTTGTCGTCGATGTCGGTGACGTTCCGGGCGAAGGTGATCTGGTAGCCGCGGTAGGCGAACCACCGCTGCATGATGTCGAAGTTGAGACCGGACCGGATGTGCCCGATATGAGGCGCCGACTGGACGGTAGCGCCGCACAGGTAGATCGAGACACAACCCGGTACAAGCGGGACGAAGTCGCGTACCTGGCGGGTGCTGGTGTCGTACAGGCGAATGCTCACAGCGTCAAGCGTAGTGGGCAGGAGGGGGTGCCCCGCGACATTCCCCGGGAATGATATGCAGCACTCCCGGGGAACCACGGGCCGCACGGGCCGGTCAGATGTTGCCGACCACCTTGCGCGGGCTGAGCCGGACGACCACCCGGACGTCGTCCGGGCCGTCGAACCCGTACTCCTCGCCGCGGTACTTGCGGGACAGTTCGTTGATCAGCTCCCGGCCGCCCTCGGTGGTCATCGTCGCCGAGCCGCGCACCTCGACGTACTCGTACGGGTTCTCCGGCGGGTTGACCACGAGCGAGATGCGCGGGTCCCGCACCAGGTTGAGGTGCTTGCGGCGGCCCTGGACGGTGGAGAACAGGATGTCGTCGCCGTCCCGCGTGACCCAGACGACCGAGGACTGGGGGCTGCCGTCGGGCTGGATCGTGGACACCACGGCAAAGCTCTTGCGGTCGAGCAATTCCTTGGCGGGGCCTGAGAGTTCGACGCCCATCGAGAACCTCTTCTCATCGTCGGCGGTACGGCCCGAGGGGAAGCCCCGCCCGGGCCCGAAACCGCACACTACCGACCGATCCACCGCCACGCCGGGTGAACACTCGTCAGGGCCCGCCCATTCCGGCCCTGCCGACCGCGCCCGGCTCAACGCCGTTCGTACACCAGGGCCGTGGCGATCGCGGCCAGTCCCTCGGCCCGACCGGTCAGGCCCAGGCCGTCCGTGGTGGTGCCGGACACCGACACCGGCGCACCGGCCGCGGCCGACAGCGCGGCCTGCGCCTCGGCCCGCCGCTTGCCGATCTTCGGCCGGACGCCGACCACCTGGACCGCGATGTTGCCGATCTCGAAGCCCTCCGCGCGCACCAGCCGGGCCGCCTCACCGAGCAGCTTCACCCCGGACGCGCCGGCCCACTCCGGCCGGTCGGTGCCGAAGTGCGCGCCCAGGTCGCCGATCCCGGCGGCCGAGAACAGCGCGTCGCAGGCCGCGTGCGCGGCGACGTCGGCGTCCGAGTGCCCGGAGAGCCCGACCCCGGCGTCCGGCCACTCCAGTCCGGCCACCCAGAGCGGGCGGCCGGCCTCGAAGGCGTGCACGTCGGTGCCGATGCCCACGCGCGGCAGCACGGGGGCCGGGGCCCGGTCGGCGGGCGTCAGCGGGTCAGTAGGCATCGGCGGCCCTCCGGCGGGCGAGTACGGCCTCGGCGAGCACGAGGTCCAGTGGACGGGTGACCTTGAACGCCTCCTCGTGGCCGGGCACCACGACGACCTGGCCGCCGTAGCGCTCCACCAGGCCCGCGTCGTCGGTGACCGGCGGCGCGTCGGCGGCGCCCGCGGCCTCCTCGGCCAGCGCCTTGGCGTGCACCCCGACCAGGGTGGCCCGGTCGAAGCCCTGCGGGGTCTGGACCGCGCGCAGGGTGGCCCGGTCGGGCGTGTCGAGCACCGGCTCGGGGCGGCCCGGGTTCGGCTCGACCCGCTTCACCGTGTCGGCCAGCGGCACCGCGGGCACCACCGCCCCGGCCCCGGCCCGGACGGCGGCCGCCACCGCGTCCACCACCTCGACCGGGACGAGCGGGCGGGCCGCGTCGTGCACCAGGACGATCTCCACCTCGGCCGGGATCGCGGCCAGGCCGAGCCGGACCGACTCCTGGCGGGTGGCGCCACCGGCGACCACCCGGATGTCCTTGCCGTCCAGCCCGTGGCTGTCCAGCAGGGCGACCACCTCGGCCACCCCGTCGGCGGGCGCGGCGACCACGACCAGGCCGACCGCCCGGCTGCGGGCCAGCGCCCGCACGGCGTGCACCAGGAGCGGCACGCCGCCCAGTTCCCGCAGGGCCTTCGGGGCACCGGGCCCCAGCCGCTCACCGCGTCCGGCGGCGGGCACCACTGCTGCTGCGACTGCTGCTGAGGCGTTCAGGTTTCACTCCTTCGGAGAAGTGGGTATGGCCTTGGCGTGCCCGGCGGGCGCTACGGGCCCCTTCCGAAGAATTACGGTCCAACCGTCCGCCGCACAATCCCGCAGAATCGGTCTTGCAGGACGGAAAACGGTCTTGCCGGGCCTGGACCGGCTCGGGGCGGGGGCGTCGTCCGGACACGCCTCAGCGCCCGAAGTGCCACTGCACCACCCCGGGACGCTTCGTCCTGGGAGCGGCGCGCCGACACCGGGCGCTGTGAGCGGTGGGCGGCAGCCCGACTGCGCTACGAGGCCAGCACCTCGTCGAGCAGCGTCTCCGCCTTGTCCTCGTTGGTGTTCTCCGCCAGCGCGAGCTCGCTGACGAGGATCTGGCGCGCCTTCGCGAGCATCCGCTTCTCGCCGGCCGAGAGGCCGCGCTCGCGCTCACGGCGCCAGAGGTCGCGCACAACCTCGGCGACCTTGATAACGTCGCCAGAGGCGAGCTTCTCCAGGTTCGCCTTGTAGCGACGGGACCAGTTGGTCGGCTCTTCGGTGTACGGTGCGCGCAGCACCTCGAAGACCCGGTCCAGACCCTCCTGGCCGACTACATCGCGCACGCCGACGAACTCCGCGTTCTCAGCGGGCACGCGGAGCGTCAGGTCTCCCTGCTGCACCTTGAGCACCAGGTAGGTCTTGTCCACACCTTTGATCTGGCGAATTTCGATGGCCTCGATCAGCGCGGCCCCGTGATGGGGGTAGACCACCGTGTCGCCAACCTTGAACGTCATGTGACAGGACCCCTTCCGTGGCTTTCCAGAATAACACGCTTTTCAGCGCACCCGAAGGGCGTTTTCGCAGGTCAGGGCCGGTCTCGGGGCTTGACAAGGACCCCCATGACGTGCTGCGACCGGTGTTCGAGGAGGGCTTCCCGCAGGTCGGAGGCGGTTCCAGCGTTCGGCGAAACCTTGCGCAACACCCTGGAAACCATGATTGGATCTTGGGTTTTCACCGTTTATCGGGCCGTATCCACATCGTTATTCGATCTTGGTCGAAGCTTGTCCCGAGAGTGACCCGGACACGCCACAAGTGCGGCCGGACGGCCGCCCCGCGAACCCCGGGAGTGCGACACGGGGACCACCCCGTGAGGAGCGCATAAGTGAGGTCGATAATCTGAGACCTGACCTATCGACACGTTGACTTAGGAGAAGCCGCCGCCGTGAGCCGCAGCCTTCGACGCGGCAGCATCGCCGCCATCGCCGCCATCGCCATCGCCTCGCTGTCGTCCTGCGCCGCCGGCAACACGCCGGACACGCTGCAGGTCAAGCCCGACAACGCGGCGGCAACCCTCGGAACGAACCTTCGGCTGAACAACATCGTGGTCGTCACCGGGGACGAGTCCTCGGGCGAGCACAACGGTCCCGCCAACGTGACCGTCAACATCGCCAACACGGGCAGCACCCCGGCGGAGCTGCAGTCCATCACCGTCGGCAACGGTGCCACCGCCGCGTTCTCCGACGCCGCGGGCGCCCCGCTGTCCACCATCGTCGTCCCGGCCGGCGGCGCCGTGGCGATCGGTGGCACCGGCAACCCGTCCGCCAAGGTCGCCTCGGTCGGCGTCCAGGTCGGCGGCTTCACCCCCACCTCGTTCACCTTCAAGGACGGCCAGAAGGTCGACGCCCAGGCCGGCGTGAGCCCGAACGCGGGCCTCTACAAGGGCTTCGGCCCGACGCCGGCCCCGGCGGCCGCTCCCACCAAGGGCGCCACCGCCGCGACCACCCCGGCCGCCGGCACCACCACCCCGGCCGCCCCGGCCACCACCGGTACGCCCGCACCGTCCGGTTCCGCCACCCCGGGTGCCACCCAGTCCGTCGGCGCCCACTGACGCACCACCCGGCGTCCGGCGAGCCCTCCCGGGCCTGCCGGACACCAACGCGAAGGCCCCCTCCGGCGACTGCCGGCGGGGGCCTTCCGCGTCTGTCCGCGCCCGCGGTTTACGGCTCGAACTTGTAGCCCAGGCCGCGGACCGTGACCAGGTAGCGCGGGGCGCCCGGGTCCGGCTCGATCTTGGCCCGCAGGCGCTTCACGTGGACGTCCAGGGTCTTGGTGTCGCCGACGTAGTCCGCGCCCCAGACCCGGTCGATCAGCTGCATGCGGGTGAGCACCCGGCCCGCGTTGCGCAGCAGCATCTCCAGCAGGTCGAACTCCTTCAGCGGGAGGTCGACCTTGGCGCCGTCCACGGTCACCACGTGCCGGTCGACGTCCATCCGGACCGGGCCAGCCTCCAGGGCACCCGGGCCGCCGCCGTTCTCGCCGGCACCGCCGTCCTCACCGCGGCGGCGCAGCACCGCCCGGATCCGGGCGACCAGCTCACGGGTGGAGTAGGGCTTGGTGACGTAGTCGTCCGCACCTATTTCCAGACCGACCACCTTGTCGATCTCGCTGTCCTTGGCGGTGACCATGATCACCGGCACGTTGGAGCGAACCCGCAGCTGACGGCAGACCTCGGTGCCCGGCAGGCCCGGCAGCATCAGGTCGAGCAGGACGAGGTCGGCGCCGTTGCGCTCGAACTGCTCCAGGGCGTCGGGGCCGGTGGCGGCGACAGCCACCTCGAAGCCTTCCTTGCGGAGCATGTACGAGAGGGCGTCGCTGAACGACTCCTCGTCCTCGACCACCAGTACTCGGGTCACGATCAGGCCTCCGGGGCAAGCTGGGGGGTTGTGTCTGACAGGGGGTGTTCCCGCTCCCCCGTGGGGAGCGGACGGTCCGTGCGGCCTGTGGTGGCCGTCCGGTCCGTGGTGAGGGTTCTGGTGGGCGCGGCGGCGGCGCCACGGCTGCCGGTGGCATCGCGGGCGCCGGTGTCGTCGGTGTCGTCGAGGTCGTCGGCCTCGGGCGCCTGCCCGGCGGGCAGGCGGATGGTGAAGGTCGAGCCCTGGCCCTCGACGCTCCACACCGAGACCGTACCGCCGTGCGAGGCGGCGACGTGCTTGACGATGGACAGGCCGAGGCCGGTTCCGCCAGTCGCCCGGGAGCGGGCCGGATCGACCCGGTAGAAGCGCTCGAAGACGCGCTCGCGGTCCTTCTCCGAGATGCCGATGCCCTGGTCGGTGACCGAGATCTCGATCAGCTCGCCGTCCGCCTCCCCGAGCGCCGCGGCGCTGGAGATCCGGCGGGTGGCGATCGCCACCCGGGTACGGGGCGGACTGTAGTTGACGGCGTTCTCGACCAGGTTGCCGAGTGCCGCGGCGAGCTGGCCGCGGTTGCCGTGCAGGTAGAGCCCGGCGATGCCGCCGGCCGTGATCAGGATCTGCTTGGCGGCGGCCTGCTGGCGGCAGCGGTCGATCGCCTCGGCGATCAGCTCGTCCACCGCGACGGGCTCCGGGTCCACCATCAGCCGGTCGTCCTGCACCCGGGAGAGGTCGATGATCTCCTGGACCAGGCTGGCCAGCCTGGTCGCCTCGATCTGCATCCGGCCGGCGAAGCGCTGCACCGCCTCCGGGTCGTCGGACGCGTCGGCGACCGCCTCGGAGAGCAGCGACAGGGCGCCCACCGGGGTCTTCAGCTCGTGGCTGACGTTGGCCACGAAGTCCCGGCGGACCGCCTCCACCCGGCGGCGCTCGGTCTGGTCCTCGACCAGCACCAGCACCAGCCGGGAGCCCAGCGGGGCGACCCGGACGGAGACCGCGAGCGGCTCGCCCGCACGGGCCACACCGGGGCGGGGCACCTCCAGTTCGACCTGGCGGATCTCGCCGTCCCGGCGGGTGGCGCGCGCCAGCGAGAGCATCTGGTCCACGGCGACCGCGCCGCCGCGCACCAGTCCCATCGCGTACGCCGCGGAGCTGGCCTTGACCACCTCGTCGCCCTCGCCCAGCACGATCGCGCAGGAGCGGAGGACGGAGAGGACGGTGTCCACCCCCGGCGGCAGCGGGGGCTCCGGGGTGCCGGCGCCCAGCCCTTGGTGCCGACCGTGGTGTCTGCTGCTGGTGCCGCCGTACCTGCCCCTGGCCTGCTCGCGCTCGCTCCAACGGAAGGCGATGGAGGCCGTGAGGCCGACGCCGAGCCCGGCTATGGCGCAGGCAGCGGCGGCGGCCACGTTCACGTCCATGTGGCCAGCGTAAGCGCACGGCCAGGGCACTCCCCAAGGGCCCGATCAAGGCATCGGCCACGCGTTGCCGAGAATTCACCTTCACGTGGCCGCTGATTCACCACACCGGCCGTGCATCGTCGCCCGGACGGCCCAGAGTTGGCCATGCAGCCCGTGTGGGAGTGGGCGGCGGGCCGAACCACCGGCCGCCGTCTCAGGTGTGCGCGTACGATTCGCGCCACCAGCAGCGGTCACCCGGACGACAAGACGATCGTCGGACGGGCCGGCCGGTCGGCACCGCCACCGACACAGCTACTGAGGAGAGAGCATGCGCGACGCGTACCACGAGGAACTCGATGCGATCGGCGACAGCCTGGTCGAGATGGCCCGACTGGTCGGCTCGGCCCTGGGCCGGGCCACCACCGCACTCCTCGACGCGGACCTGGCGCTGGCGGAGAGCGTGATCGCCGCCGACGAGAAGATCAACGACCTCCACCACGAGCTGGAGAACCGCGCGATCGACCTGCTCGCCCGCCAGCAGCCGGTCGCCACCGACCTGCGCATCGTCGTCACCTCGCTGCGGATGAGCTCCGACCTGGAGCGCTGCGGCGACCTCGCCCGGCACGTCGCCAAGGTCGCGCGGATGCGCTACCCCGACTCCGCCGTGCCCGGCGACCTGCACTCCACCGTCCTGGAGATGGGCCAGCTCGCCCAGCGCCTGGTGGCCAAGACCGGCCTGGTGATCGCCACCAAGGACGTCGACAAGGCCCTGGAGCTGGAGCAGGACGACGACGCGATCGACTCCCTGCACCGCGAGCTGCTGTCGCACCTGATCGACGACCGCTGGCACCACGGCATCGAGACCGCCGTCGACATCACCCTGGTCGGCCGCTACTACGAGCGCTTCGCGGACCACGCGGTGTCGGTCGCCAAGCGCGTGGTGTACCTGGTGACGGGCGAGCACGTGGCCGAGTTCGTGGCCTCCTCGGAGGCCGCGGCGGCGGAGTGACCTCGTGCGGGTGCGGTGCGGCCGCCTCGGGGCTCGGCAGCTTGGGACTCGGGGCTTCAAGGGGCGGCCGCTCCCCCCACAGGGTGAGTAAACCTGCGACAGGGGTGGTGGGGGCGCACGACGACCCGTACATCCCACCACTGCGCGCCCGTTGACGCTCCCTCCGATCGGCGGCTTCACTCGACGTTGGGGGCACAGGACTGTGCCCGTCACTAGGAGGGAACAGCTCGATGAAGGCCAACCCCACCCGACCGGCACGCGCCCACGAAACCGTCGAGCCGCCCACCCCGAAGCTCCTGCCCGTCCTCGCGGCCGGCTGCGGCTGCGGCCCCGGCTGCGGCTGCGGCTGCCAGTCCGGCGCGCCCTGCCAGTGCGGCGGCGCGGACGGCGGCTGCTGCGGCGGCCACTGAGCGGTCCGCCGCCGAGGAGTTCCCGAGGTGCACGGCCTTCCGTCGGCCGTGCACCTCGTTGCGCGTCCTGGTGCCGCGCGTTCGCGGCACGGCGTCCGCCGTGCCGCCCCGGGCGTCAGAACTGGACGTCGGTGCAGGAGTAGAAGGCGTTCCCGGTGTCGGCGATCGTCCAGACCGAGACCACGACCTGGTGGCCGGTGCGCCCGCTCGGGACGGTCGCGGTGTGGCTGAGCGTGCTGGGCACCTGCTTCCCGCCGTACGGGGCGATCAGGAAGGGCGTCAGGTCCAGGCTGTCCCGGGTGACGGGCTGGCTCGCGTCGTAGCCCGGCTTGGTCAGGTAGTACCGGAAGTCGGTGGTCGCGTGCCGGGCGGTGAACGTCCAGGTGAAGGTGAGCTGCTGCCCCGCCGTCACCGCGGTGGTCGGCCAGGCGCCGCCGTGCGGGTCGTCCAGCTCGGCGAAGCGGGAGTTGCCGCCGGCGCAGATGGTGCCGTCGGCGGGCCCGGCGTTCGGGAAGCCCTTGGGGCCCTCGACGCTCTGCGGCTCCCACTGGATGTCGCCGCAGTCCCACGACACCCCGCCCGCTCCGCAGAGCGCGGCCCTGCTGGGCGGCGTCGAGATGTACCCGTGGGACTGCGCCGGGACGGCGAGGGTGAGCGGCACCGCGAGCGCGGCGACCACCGCCCCGACGATGTGACGTGTGCGCATGATGCTCCTCCGTGGGGGTGGATGGAGAGTGCGCCGGGACGCAGACGCGCGCGCGTGGGGGTGCGGCGGCCGGGACGGGGAGATCCTTGGCATGCCTGCGGCAGTCCGGCGCCCTCACCGTAGGAGCGGACTCCGCCACCCGTCAATGGTCTGAACCACTATTGGGACGAGCCCGGATCCGACCGCCGAATCCGACCTCAACTCGGCTTCCGCACAGGCCGGTTGAACGACGAAGGCCCCGCCCCCGGCGAACCGGGAGGCGGGGCCGTGTCGGCAAGTGGCTTACTTCTTGCCCTGGTTCTTGACCGCCTCGATGGCCGCGGCGGCGGCGTCGGCGTCGAGGTAGCGGCCGCCCTTGGTGACGGGCTTGAAGTCGGCGTCGAGCTCGTACACGAGCGGGATGCCGGTCGGGATGTTCAGGCCCGCGATGGCCTCGTCGGAGATGCCGTCGAGGTGCTTGACCAGCGCGCGCAGGCTGTTGCCGTGGGCGGTGACCAGGACGGTCTTGCCGGCGGCGAGGTCCGGGACGATGGCGTCGTACCAGTACGGGAGCATCCGGTCGACGACGTCCTTCAGGCACTCGGTGCGCGGACGCAGCTCGCTCGGGATGTCCGCGTAGCGGGCGTCACCGGCCTGCGAGTACTCGGCGTCATCGGCCAGCACCGGCGGCGGGGTGTCGTACGAGCGACGCCACAGCTGGAACTGCTCCTCGCCGAACTCGGCCAGGGTCTGGGCCTTGTCCTTGCCCTGGAGCGCACCGTAGTGTCGCTCGTTCAGGCGCCAGCTGCGGCTGACCGGGATCCAGTGGCGGTCGGCCTTGTCCAGGGCGATCTGCGAGGTGCGGATCGCACGGCGGAGCAGCGAGGTGTGCAGCACGTCCGGGAACAGGCCCTCGGCGGCCAGGAGCTCGCCACCGCGCGCGGCCTCCTTCTCGCCCTTCTCGTTGAGGTCGACGTCGACCCAACCGGTGAACAGGTTCTTCTGGTTCCACTGGCTCTCGCCGTGGCGGAGCAGGATGAGTCGGTACGTCGTGTCAGCCATGGCCCCCAGCTTAGTGGAGGCAGGAAAAGCGCTGGTCCGGACCTACGGCAGATGTGTAATGTGTGCACCTCCTATCTGACACTTACATACGTCGGCTGACCGGACCTGCCCGTGCCGCTCGGCGGACGCCTGCCCCGGGAGCCCCCCACATGCCCGTCGCCCTGTTCACCAACCCCCGGATCCGAAGGCTGATACAGGAGACGGTGGGCGGGCTACCACGGGAATTCTGGTGGCTCTGGGTGAGCACGCTGGTGAACAAGCTGGGCGCTTTCGTGCTCACCTTCCTCGCGCTCTACCTGACCACCAACCGGGGCTACTCGGCCTCCTACGCGGGCCTGGTGGCCTCCCTCTACGGCCTCGGCTCGGCGGTCGCCGCGATCGGCGCCGGCGTGCTGACCGACCGGATCGGCCGACGCCCGACCCTGGTCGCCGCCCAGCTCGGCACCGCGCTGTTCACCGCCGTACTCGGCTTCACGGACGGCCAGGTGGCGATCGCCACGGTGGCCTTCCTGGTCGGCCTCTGCAACAACGCCACCCGACCCGCGACCTCGGCGATCATCGCCGACCTCGTCCCGGCCGAGGACCGGGTCCGCGCGTACTCGCTGAACTACTGGGCGATCAACATCGGCTTCGGCCTCTCCGCCGCCGTGGCCGGCCTGATCGCCACCCACGGCTACCTCACGCTCTTCCTGCTCGACGCGCTCTCCACGCTGGTGTGCGCGGTGGTGATCTTCATCCGGATCCCCGAGACCAAGCCGCAGGAGTCACCCCGGCACGGGAAGGGGGCGGACGAGCCGGCGATCGGCCTCGGCGCGGTGTTCCGGGACGGGCGGTTCATGGCCGTCGTCGGGCTCAACCTGCTGCTCGCCCTGATCCTCCAGCAGGGCAGCACCACCCTGGCCGTCGACATGGGCGCCGCGGGCATCAGCTCCACCGAGTACGGGCTGGTCATCGGCCTGAACGGGCTGCTGATCGTGGTGCTCCAGATCCCGCTCACCCGGTGGATGGAGACCCGCTCCCGGACCGCCATGCTGATAGCCAGCTGCCTGATCACGGGCTGGGGCTTCGGGCTGGCGGCGCTGGCCGGGTCGTCCGCGTGGTTGTTCGCCCTCTCGGTGGCGGTCTGGACGGTCGGCGAGGTCCTGAACGCGCCGACCATCATGGGCCTGGTCGCCGAACTGGCGCCGACCCACGCGCGCGGCCGCTACCAGGGCGTCTACTCGCTCTCCTGGTCGCTCGCCTCGTTCCTCGGCCCGGCGATCGGCGGTCTGCTGCTGCAGTACGCCGGCTCCGCGGTGCTCTGGGTCGTGTGCGGGGTCTGCGGCACGGTCGCGGCGGCCGGGCACGTGGTGCTCGGGCGGCGCACGGACGCGACGGCGGGCCGCGCCGGGGCGGTGACGGAGGTCGCGGTGCCGGAGGCCGCAGTGACCGAGGTCGCGGTGACCGGGGTGACGGCGACGGAGGAGACGGTGCCCGCTGCCGAGGAGAAGGCTCCGGCGGGCATCTGAGGACGCCGCCCCCGCTGCCGGGTCAGTGGGCCGCCGGGGCGGCCAGGTGCGCGAAGGCGGCCAGGTTGCGGGTGGACTCCCCGCGCTTGGTCCGCCACTCCCACTCGCGCCGGATCGCCGAGGCGAAGCCCAGCTCCAGCAGGGTGTTGAACGGCTCGTCGGCGTTCTCCAGCACCGTCCCGAGCAGCCGGTCCACGGCGTCCGGGGTGAGCGCCTCCAGGGGCAGGCGGCCGGCCAGGTAGACGTCGCCGAGCGGGTCGATCGCGTACGCGACGCCGTACAGCCGGGTGTTGCGCTCCAGCAGCCAGCGGTAGACGGCCTCGTGGTTCTCGTCCGGTCGGCGGATCACGAAGGCGTTCACCGACAGGGTGTGGTCGCCGACCCGCAGCGCGCAGGCGGTGCTCAGCTTGCGGGTGCCCGGGAGCATCACCACCAGCGTGTACGGGTCGGTGGCGGCGGGCTCCCAGGCCGCTCCGGCGTCGTCCAGGGCGGTGCGCAGGAGGGTCAGGGCCTCGTCCTTGGTGCGGGTTGCCATGGGGGTGACGTTACTCGGCGGTACCGGGGGCGCGCACCAGCGGTGCGGGCCCCCGGCCGCCGTGGTCGGGCCGCAGCCGACTCGTGGTCCGGCCGCATCAGGCCCCGGTCAGGCCCCGGTCAGGCCAGCCGCCGCCGGGCGGCGGCCAAACGGCCGGCCGGGCGGGCCAGGCTGCCGGCGTACACCTCGGCGGTGCCGGCCGCGGCGGTGTCCCAGCCGAAGCCGGCCGCGTGCCGGGCCGCCGCCGCGCCGCGCCGGGCGACCAGAGCCCGGTCGGTGACATACGGCTCCAGCGCGTGCGCCCAGGCCACCGGGTCGTGGCCGTGCACCAGCGTGCCCGTCTCGCCGTCCCGCACCGCGACCGGCAGGCCGCCGACCGAGGCCGCCACCACCGGGGTGCCGCAGGCCTGCGCCTCCAGCGCGACCAGCCCGAAGGACTCGCTGTACGAGGGCATCACCAGCGCCGTCGCCGCGCGGTACCACTGCGCGAGCTCGGCCTGGCCGACCGGCGGGTGGAACCGCACCACGTCGCTGATGCCCAGCTGGGCGGCGAGCTTGTGCAGGCTCTCCGGCCGGGCCAGTCCGGTGCCGGACGGACCGCCGACCACCGGCACCAGCAGGTGCTCGCGCAGCCCCGGGCGGCGCACCAGCAGCTCGGCGACCGCCCGCAGCAGCACGTCCGGGGCCTTCAGCGGCTGGATCCGGCCCGCGAAGAGCAGCACCGCCGCGTCCTGCGGCAGGCCCAGCCGGGCCCGGGCGGCGGCCCGCGCCGACGCCCCGCCGGGGCGGAAGACGTCCAGGTTGACGCCTGGGTGGACGACGGCCAGCTGGTCCGGCCGGGCGGCGTAGTGCAGCGCCAGCTCGGCGGCCTCCTCGGTGGTGTTGGCGATCAGCCGGTCGGCCGCCTCGACCACCTGGGTCTCGCCGATCACCCGGGCCGCGGGCTCGGGCGTGTCCCCCTCGGCCAGCGCGGCGTTCTTGACCTTCGCCATGGTGTGCATGGTGTGCACCAGCGGCACCCCCCAGCGCTGCGCGGCCAGCCAGCCGACCTGCCCGGAGAGCCAGTAGTGCGAGTGCACCAGGTCGTAGTGGCCGGGGCGGTGGCCCGCCTCCGTCCGCAGCACCCCGTGGGTGAAGGCGCACAGCTGGGCGGGCAGGTCCTCCTTCAGCAGGCCCTCGTACGGGCCGGCGGTGACGTGCCGGACCAGCACGCCGGGGGCCAGCTCGACGGTGGGGGCGTCGTCCGAGCAGATCGCCCGGGTGAACACCTCGACCTCGATGTTGAGCGCGGCCAGGCGCTTGGCCAGCTCGACGATGTAGACGTTCATCCCGCCGGCGTCCCCCGTGCCGGGCTGGTGCAGCGGCGAGGTGTGGACACTCAGCATCGCTATCCGGCGCGGGCGGCGGCGGCCCGGGACGAGCGACTGGAGCCGGCCCCGCGCGGGCGCGGCGGGCTGGGCACGGCGTACCGAACGGACGGGGTGCTGGATCACCTGGCTGAAGCCTCCTCTGTGCGGCCCGTCTCGGCGGCCCGCGCACGGGCCGCCCGCTGTCCGGTGTGCGCTGCCCCGTCCCGGGCACACATCACCACCAGACAGCCAACCACCCGGCCCGCGTCCGGCATTCCCGGTCCGGCGGACGAGATGCCGGACAGGATGACGTCCCAGGTCACAGCGGTGCCGACGCGGACCCGACTACCCTTCCAGGCATGGCTGCCTCCTTCGACTCCGCGACCGCACCCGCCCGTGGGCGGACCGGACGGCCGGTGGGGACGGTCACCCGGGGCACCACCAACACCAATCGGCTGCGGCGGATGGACCGCTGGATCGCCCACACCCTCGGCCGCACGCTGCGCGCCGGCGGGCGCCCGCCGGTGGCGGTCGACCTCGGCTACGGCGCCGCGCCGTGGACGGCCGTCGAACTGGCCGGGCGGCTGCGCACGGTGCGCCCGGACGTCCGGGTGGTCGGGATCGAGATCGAGCCGGAGCGGGTCGCGGCCGCGCTGCCGTACGCCGAACCGCCGCTGCTCACCTTCCGGCGCGGCGGCTTCGAGGTCCCGCTGGACGGCGGCGCGCCGGCCCAGCTGATCCGGGCCGCCAACGTGCTGCGGCAGTACGACGAGTCGGCGGTGACCGGGGTGTGGGAGCGGCTCTGCGCCCGGCTGGCCCCGGACGGGCTGCTGGTGGAGGGCACCTGCGACGAGATCGGGCGGCGGCACGTCTGGGTCGCGCTCGGCCCGGAAGGGCCCCGGACGGTGACCTTCGCGGCCCGACTGGGCGGCCTCGGCCAGCCCTCCGACCTCGCCGAACGGCTGCCGAAGGCGCTGATCCACCACAACGTGCCGGGCCGGCCGGTGCACGCCTTCCTGGCCGACTTCGACCGGGCCTGGGCGGCGGCCGCGCCGTACGGGGCGTTCGGGGCGCGGCAGCGCTGGGTGGCGGCCTGCACGGCGCTGGCGGGCGACTGGCCGCTGGTGGACGCGCGCGGGCGGTGGCGGCAGGGCGAGGTCACGGTGCCGTGGAGCGCGCTCGCGCCGTAGCGGTTCGCGCGGCCGGGGTCGCCGGCCCGGCACGGACCGGGGCCGGTGCGGGTGAGCGACCCGCTGCATTCACTCGAACGAGTTATCGAATACCACTGGCGTGTTGACGCCCCATCACGTCACCATGGACGCCGCCGGACGACCCGCCCGTACGCCGTCGCCGCCCGGCGCCACGGCGTCCACCTGCGGCCCCCGACATCACCCTCGACCAGGGTGATCCGCGTCACCATCGCCCGTCCCCTTTCCCTCCCCGCCAACGCGGGGATCCCAGCCGTCGTCCGAGTCAGATCACCGCACCGCCACCGGCGTGGCAAAAACCACAACGGCGCCGGTCGGCCAGAGAAATCCCCGGAGATCACGTTATGGTCGCGAGAAGTTCCCCGGCGCACGGTGCCAGGCGGGCACTGCGGACGGGCGCTGACCGTTACGCACTCGGGGAAAGGGAGGAACCACCGATGCCCGCAACGGGAGACGGGCGGGCACCTGGTGCCACGAGCCTGTCGGGCGCCCAGGCCGGCGCCCCCGTTGACCATGCCCGCAACCGCCCGTCCCTGACCGGCCCGACGCCGGCCGGCCCGGTGACGGCCGCTCCCCCGATACCGCACCCCCGGCCCCAGAGCGGACGCACCTCGGCCCCCGCCGCCGCGACCGCAGCCGCCAGCAGCACCGCGCCGCTCAAACTGCTGGTGATCGAGGACGACGCCTCCGACGCCCAGCTGATCAAGGCGGCGGTCGCCGACAGCGGCACCTCGATCGAGATCCACTGGGCCCGCGGGCTGGAACAGGCCACCGAACTGCTCTCCGTGTCCCCGGCCGGCACCCGGCGCGGGCGCTCCCGCGGCAGCGATTTCAGCTGCGTGCTGCTCGACCTCGCCGCACCCGCCGACCTGCCGCACCCGTCCGACGACTCCGACGGCCTCGAAGGCCTGCACGAACTGCTCCGCCGCGCCCCGCACACCGCGGTCGTGGTGCTCACCGACGCAGCCGGCGCCGAACTGGGCGCGGCCGCCGTCGCCGCGGGCGCCCAGGACTTCCTGATCAAGCACGCGACGGACGGCCCACTGCTGGGCCGCGCCCTGCGCTACGCCGTCGAGCGCAAGCGCGCCGACGAGTCGCAGCGCCGCCTCGTCGAGGCCGAGCTGCGCGGCCAGGAGAACGCCCGCCTCCAACGCCACCTGCTGCCCACCCCGCTGCTCGACGGCGCGGGCCTCTCCTTCACCCGGCGCTACCGCCCGGGCCGCCGCCGCGCCCTGCTCGGCGGCGACTTCTACGACGCCGTCCGCACCGACGACGGCACCGTCCACGTCGTGATCGGCGACGTCTGCGGCCACGGCCCGGACGAGGCCGCGCTCGGCGTCGCCCTCCGGATAGCGTGGCGCACCCTCGTCTTCGCGGGCCTCACCGGCGAGGCCCTGCTGACCACCCTCCAGCACGTGCTGGAACACGAGCGGCGCAGCGACGAGATCTTCGCGACGCTCTGCATGCTCGTCATCGAGCCGGGCGGCGCCAGCGGCGGCCTCGACTCGCTCGGCGCCGGCGAGCCTGCCCGGCTCTACCTCGCCGGGCACCCGGCGCCGCTGCTGCTCGGCCGCGACCACCAGCCGGTCACCCTGCCCGCCGACCTCGCCGGTCCGGCGCTCGGCCTGCTGCCGTGCCACGACGGGCAGGCCGCGTGGCCCGCCCAGCAGCTCGAACTCCAGCCCGGCTGGCGGTTGTTGCTCTACACCGACGGGCTGATCGAGGGCCGGGTCGGGGCCGGCTCCCGCCGCCTCGGACAGGACGGGCTGGCCGACCTCATCGGCGACCACCAGTCCGCCGGGCTCACCCGGGGCCGGCTCGTCGACAGCGCCATCGCCGAGGTCGAGGAGCTGAACGGCGGCGCGCTGACGGACGACGTCGCGGTGCTGCTGCTGGAACGCAACCCGATGCAGCTGATCCTCGGCTGAGCCGGCCGGAGCCGGCTGGAGCCGGGTACGGCGAGGCCCGGGCGGGTGAACTCCCCGCCCGGGCCTCGCCGTTGCCTGATCGTTGCCCGATCGCCGTCCGATCGCGCGGCCTACCAGGGGCCGTACGGACCGGTGTTGCTGCGGCCGCCACGGCCGCCACCACCGGTCAGCTCCCGGATCGCCGGGCGCACGTCCACCATGTAGACGATCGACGCGACCAGCCCGGCGAGCGTCCCGATGCCGGTGAAGAAGTTCACCCCGAACAGCAGGTCCCAGCCGAAGGCGATCGCCAGGATCGCCAGCCAGAACGGCTTGGTCTTCTTGTCCGCCGCCCGGTAGGCGTCCTCACGGCGGGTGACCGCGTCGCCCAGGGCGAACAGCTTGAAGCCCAGGATGGCGACGGACAGCCACCAGATCGGGTTCAGATAGGCCAAGTCCAGAATCTGGGCCACTCCGCCCATCACGCTCTCCTCTGTCTCTCGCCTCCGGCGCTCCGGCCACCGCCCATCCTGGCACGGTCGACCGTCCGCTCTCCTGTCAACGTCCTGCGGTCACCGGATGTGCCCCGTCCGGCGGCCCTTCCCTCACTCCGCGCGGTCGGTGGTCTTCCGGGCGCGGGCGGCCTTCTTCGGGGCGGGCCGGGTGTCGGCGGCCGGGGTCTCGACGGCTGAGGTGTCGGTGGCCGGGATGTCGGTGTCGTCCTCGACCAGCTCGGCCTCGACCGGCTCGGATGCCCTGGCGAGCTCCGATTCCTCGGCCGGCTGCCCCGGCCCGGCGGGCGCGCCCGGGCGGGCCCGGTCCACCACGACCTTGCCGCGCTCGGCCAGCTCGTCGTACGTCTCCTTGGCCTTCACCGCCAGCTCGACCGCGCGGCCGACCTGCTGGAGGGCGAAGCCCTGTGCCCGCTCCTGCAAGGTCCGCAGGTCGACGGGGAGCGTCGTGACGGTCTCGGTGACCTTGGCCTGCGCCTCGGCCAGCTTCGTCTGCGCCTCCTGGAACCGGGCGGTGGCCTTCTCCTGCGCGCCCTTGCGGTCCGCGGTGAGCGCCTCCACCCGGCCCGGCACCTCGCGCAGCTTCTCGTACGCGAGATCCCCGGCGCCGGCGATGGCGTACAGCGGGGTCGGGTCGCTGAGGGTCTTCTTGATCTCGTCGGTGATCGGCATGCTTACCGGTCCTCCCGGTGGGTGTTCTGGGTGGCTGAGCCGTCGGTCGTCGGGCCGGAGGCTGGTGGAACGCCGGTGTCGGTACCGGCCGCGGACGGCCGCTCGGCCACCGCGCCCCGCTGGACGGCGTTCTCCTTCAGGAAGGCGTCGTAGACCGCGAGCAACGCCTGCTTCTGCTGCTCGTTGATCAGCGGATCGGCCAGGATCGAGGCCCGCAGCTCCAGGCCCTCACCGCGCCGCTCCTCCAGGATCCCGGCCTGGACGTACAGCGTCTCCGCCGAGATCCGCAGCGCCTTCGCGATCTGCTGCAGGATCTCCGCGCTCGGCTTGCGCAACCCGCGCTCGATCTGGCTGAGGTACGGGTTCGACACGCCTGCGGCCTCCGCCAGCTGGCGCAGTGAGTACTGCGCGTTCCGGCGCTGCTCGCGGATGTACTCGCCCAGCGAGCCGACGTTCAGTGAGGCCATACCCGCAGACTGCAACATCCTGCTTGCAGATGCAAGCAGGATGCTAACCACAGCAAACGGCGGGCGGGCTCAGCCGAGGTCGGGGACGCGGACCGGCATCAGGAGCGAGAAGGTGCCCTCCCGGCCCGGCGTGCGAATCGCCAAGGGGGCGATCGGGCCGCCGAGTTCGAGCACCAGCTGCTCGGGCCGGCCGACCCGCAGGGCGTCCAGCAGGAAGTCGCGGTTGACCGCCACCCTCAGGTCTCCGGACGCGGATCCGGGGCCGGACTCGGCATCGGCCACCGCCAGGCGGCCGTCCGCCGTGAGGGTGAGGACGGTGACCGCGCAGTCCGCGCCGTTCGGGCCGGAGGGCAGGGTGCGGGTGGCGCCGGTCTCGACGGCGCCGCGCAGTTCGGCGGCGGACAGGTCGATCCGGTGCTCCGGTTCGAGCCGGGTCAGCACCCGGTGGTCGGGGTAGTCGAAGTCCAGGGCGGCGCCCTCGATCCGGTGGCCGCCGGTCTCGGCCCGGACCAGGCCGCCGCCGAGGGTCAGCGCGACCTCGGCGTCGGCGTCGGCCGCGCCCGCGCCCGCGCCCGCGCCGAGCAGCGCACGCAGGGCGTCGACCAGGGCGGTGGGGACGATCGTGCCGCCGTCCGGCCGGTCGGGCGCCGTGGTGGCGGGCACCTCGGCGAGCGCCATCCGGTAGCGGTCGGTGGCGACCAGGCGCAGCACCGGGCCGTCCGGTTCGAACAGCACCCCGGCGAGCGCCGGCGTTCCGGGGTCGCCGCCGACGGCGAAGCGGACCGCGTCCAGTGCGGCGGCCAGTTCCTCGGCCGAAACGGTGAAGCGGACTTCGGCGGGGGTGGTGGTCATCGGTCGCTCCCTCTGGTCGGTCATCACGCGGATCAGGGAGAGCTCGCGGCGGGCGTCGGCGAGGCCCTCCTCCAGCCGGCGCAGGTGCGCGTCGAGCACCCGCGCGGCCGTGCCGGAGCCGGGCGCCGCGCCGAGCACGGCGCGGATGCCGGCCAGCGGCAGGCCGACCCGGCGCAGCCGGGCCAGCAGCCGGGCGTCGGCGAGTTGGCCGGGCCGGTACCAGCGGTAGCCCGTCTGCGGGTCGACCCAGGCGGGGGTGAGCACCTCGGCGCCGTCGTAGTAGCGCAGGGTGCCGACGCCCAGGCCGCTGGCGCGGGCCAGCTCGCCGATGCTGTGCAGCTCGCTCTCCATGCCGGTGACTCTGCGGGCTCGACCAGGTCGAGGGTCAAGCCCGGCCGGCGAGGTGGGCGAGCTTCGACGGGTTGCGGACGATGCGCAGCTCGGCGATCCGGGGCCGGCCGTCGGGCCCCTCGACGAAGTCGAACACCGAGACGGCGTCGATCGCGCCGTCCCGGGTGACCAGCAGCCCGGGCTGGCCGTTGACCAGGACCGGCCGGAGCTCTGCGCCCTCGCCCAGCTGGCCGAGCACCCCGAGCAGGAAGCGGGCGACGTTGTCGGCACCGGTGACCGGGCGCAGCGCGGCGCGGACCACGCCGCCGCCGTCGGTCCAGGAGGTGACGTCGGGGGCGAGCAGGTCCAGCATCCGGTTGAGGTCGCCGCCGACGCAGGCCGCGAGGAACTCGTCGGTGGCGCGGCGGCGCAGCTCCGGCGGGGCGTCGTAGCGCGGCCGGCGGGCCCGGACGTGCGCCTTGGCCCGGCTGCCGACCTGCCGGCAGGCGGCCTCGGTGCGCTCCAGCGCCTCGGCGATCTCCCGGTAGGAGAAGCCGAAGGCCTCCTTGAGGACGAAGACGGCCCGCTCCAGCGGGGACAGGCTCTCCAGCACCACCAGCAGGGCGAACGAGACCGTCTCGGCGCGCTCGACGTCGGCGGTCGCGTCCGGCTCGGCGACCAGCGGCTCGGGCAGCCAGGGGCCGACGTAGGCCTCGCGGCGGACGGCGGCCGAGTCGAGCCGGTTGAGCGCGAGGTTGGTGACCGTCCGGGCCAGGTAGCCGGCCGGGTTGGCGACCGGGCCGGTGACCCCGCTCCAGCGCAGCCAGGTGTCCTGGACCAGGTCCTCGGCGTCGGCGACGCTGCCGAGCATCCGGTAGGCGATACCGAAGATCATCCGGCGGTGCCGCTCGAAGTCGTCGAGGGCGGGGTCGGCGAGGGTGTCGGTCACCGCTCCGACGCTACCGCACGGGCGGCGGCGGGCCGAGGCCTCGTCAGCCGCGGAACGCCTCGTACGCGGGGGCGAGCAGGGTGGCGAGGTCGCGGCCGCGCACGGTGACGCCGGAGCGGCCGAGGCGGCGCAGCGAGGGCTCGTCGGGCTCCTCCTCGGGCCCGGGCGGGGCCGGGCGCAGGGTGAAGCCGCCGCCCCAGTAGGCGGCGACGTTCACGGCGGGGGCGTTCGCGGCGGGGGCGTTCACGGGTTGGGCGTTCACGGGTTGGGCGTCCCCGGCCGGGGCGTTTCCCGGCGGGACGGGGGCGGGGTGGTCGGGTGTCATGCGTCCTCCTCGGCGACGGCGTCCTCACGGGTGAGCGCGACCAGTTCACGCAGCGCCTCGACCGGCAGGTCGGTGAGCCAGCGCTCCCCCTCCCCCACCACTGCTGCGGCCAACGAGCGCTTGGCGGCGAGGAGTTCGTCGATCCGCTCCTCGACGGTGCCGACGCAGACCAGTCGGCGGACCTGGACGTCCCGGCGCTGGCCGATCCGGAACGCGCGGTCCGTGGCCTGCTCCTCGACCGCCGGGTTCCACCAGCGGTCCAGGTGGATCACCTGGTTGGCGGCAGTCAGGTTGAGGCCGGTGCCGCCGGCCCGCAGCGAGAGCAGGAACACCCTTGGCCCGTCCGGGGACTGGAAGCGCTCGACCATCTCCTCACGGCGGGCCCGGGGGACGCCGCCGTGCAGGTAGAGCACCTCCTCGCCGAGCCGGCGGGCCAGGTACGGGCGCAGCATCGTGCCGAACTCGGCGTACTGGGTGAAGACCAGCGTCCGGTCGCCCTCGGCCAGCGCCTCCTCCAGCAGCTCCGCCAGCCGGGCCACCTTGCCCGAGCGCTCGCCCAACGCCGAGCCGTCGTGCAGCAGTTGGGCCGGATGGTTGCACACCTGCTTGAGCTTGCCGATCGCGGCCAGCACGGTGCCGCGCCGCTCCACGCCCCGGATCCCCTCGACCCGCTGCAGCAGGTCGGCCACCACGGCCTGGTAGAGGCCCGCCTGCTCGGCGGTGAGGCTGCACCATACGGTCATCTCCTGCTTGGCCGGCAGCTCGGCGGCCACCGCCGGGTCGGACTTGAGCCGGCGCAGCACGAACGGGGCGGTACGGCGCTGGAGTTCGGCGGTGCGCTCGGGGCTGCGGTGCAGTTCGACCGGGATCGCGTAGCGCTCCTTGAAGCGCTCGGCCGGGCCGAGCAGCCCGGGGTTGGCGAAGTCCAGGACGGCGTGCAGTTCGGCGAGCCGGTTCTCCACCGGGGTGCCGGTCAGGGCGATCCGGTGGCGGGTGACGGGCAGTGCGCGGACGGCCCGGGACTGGGCGGTGCCGGCGTTCTTGACGTACTGCGCCTCGTCGGCGACCACCCGGCGCCAGCGGATCGCCCGCAGCGCGGCGAGGTCGCGCTGGACCAGCCCGTAGGTGGTGATGACGAGGTCCACGCCCCGTACGGCGTCGGCGAGTTGGTCGGCGCCGAGGCGGCCGGAGCCGTGGTGGACGTGGCGCCGCAGCGCGGGGGCGAAGCGCTCGGCCTCGCGCTGCCAGTTGCCGACCAGGGACATCGGGCAGACCAGCAGGGTGGGGCCGACCGCCCCCTCGGCCTGCTCGGCGGCCAGCAGGGCGAGGGTCTGGACGGTCTTGCCGAGGCCCATGTCGTCGGCCAGTACGGCCCCGAGGCCGAGCCCGGCCATCGCCCGCAGCCAGGCCAGGCCGCGCTCCTGGTAGGGGCGCAGGGTGGCCCGGAAGTCGGGCGGCAGCGCGGGGGCGGGGGCCGGGGCGGCGCGCCCGGCCAACAGGTCGCCGAGCGGGCCGTCCGCGCGGACGGCGGTGACGGGCAGCCCGGCGACGGTCGCCTCCGGGTCGAGGGCCAGCCGCAGCAGATCGGCGGTGGCCAGCACGCCGTCGCGCCGGTCGGCGAGGAAGGCGAGCGCGGCGGCGATCTGCTCCGGGTCGGCCTCCAGCCAGGTGCCGCGGACCCGGACCAACCCCTGCTTGGCGGCGGCGAGTTCGGCCAGTTCCTGCTCGGTGAGCGGCGCCCCCTCCGGGCCGAGCGCGGCCTGCCAGCGGAAGGCGACCACGGCGTCCCGGTCCACCTGGGAGGCGACGGCGAGCGTGCCCGGCGCGGGCGGGGTGGTGGCCCGCAGGGCGAGCCCGAGCCTGGGCCGGCGGCGCCACCAGGCGGGCAGCAGCACGCCGAAGCCGCCCTCGGCGAGGGCGGGCGCGGCGGTGCGCAGGAAGTCCAGCGCGCCGGCCCGGTCGAGCGGCAGGGCGGCCGGGCGGGAGCGGTGCCGCAGGCCGTCCAGGGCCGGCCAGCGGTGGGCGGCGCGGGCGAGCTCGGTGACCAGGACGTCGGCCGGATCCGGCGCCTTGCGGGCCAGCGCGGCGTGGGCGGCGCCGCCTTCGTGCAGGTCGGCGGCGCGGACCAGGAGGGAGGGCTCGTCGACGGCCTGGAGCAGGAACTCCAGCTGCCAGGCGTCGTCGGAGGGCCGGCCCTCGGGGTCGTCCGGGTCGGGCCCGAGCGGCTCCAGCAGGCGGAAGCAGAGCCGGAGCGCGGGCGCGGTGGGCTCGGCGGCGGCGTACCAGGCGGCGAGTCGGCGGCGCAGTTCGGCGAAGCCCTCGGACCGGACGTCCGTGAGGCCGCCGTCCGGGGTGGTCAGGGCGTGCAGCCAGCGTTCGGCGGCGGCCCCCACCGCGGCGGCCGTCGTGGCAGCGGTCCCCACCGCGGCGGCCGTCGTGGCGTCGGCAGGAGCGCCACCGGTTCGGGCGTCGCCGGTTCGGGTGTCGCCGGGCCGGGTGTCGCCCGGTCCCAGCGGGGGCGTGCCGGCCAGGGCGGCCCGGGCCTCGGCGTCCACCAGTGCGCCCAGCGCGGCGTCCAGCAGGGCCTCGCCGGTGCCGGCGCCGGCCGCCGGCCACTCCCCCAGCAGGACGGGCGGGCAGCCGTCCGCCAGTGCGGCGGCCTCCCGGCGGCCCGCCGGGGTGGGGTCGGGCCGCCAGCGGGCCTGCGGGCGGCCGTCCGCCAGGACGGGCAGCGGCAGCACCCGGCCCCGGCCGACCGTTCGCCAGGCGAGGTCGTGCACGCCGGTCAGCCAGCGCAGCGAGGGGCCCTGGACGACCTCGACGCGCCCGGTGCCGGGCAGATCGGTGCTGGTGACGGCCCAGTGCGGGTCGAAGACCTCGCCGAGCAGTTGGGCGGCCGCCCCGGTGTCGAAGAGCAGCGCGGGGACGCGCCAGGGCGCCAGGACGGCCGCGCCCCGGACCGGGGTGACCGGCAGGTCGGGCGAGGGCGCGGGCAGGGCGCCGGTGGTGGGCAGCAGCAGGGTGGCCCAGCGCTCGGGGGCCTGGCCGGCGAGCCAGCCGAGGCCGGGCCCGATGCCGCCGAGGACGGCGGCGAGTTCGCCGGCCGGGCAGGCGTAGGGGTGGGCGCGCGGGGCCGCCCGGTCGGGGCGGGGCTCCACGGTGCCCGGGTGGGCGCGGGCGTCCTCGGCCCACAGGGCCAGCCGTCCGCCCGCCCGCCAGAGCGCGTGCAGGACGAACATGCGGGAGGCCTTCCGGTCGGCGGAACCGTCCTTCGCAGCCTAACCGGGCGGTCCGACAGTGCCGCTCCGCCAAGTCTTTCGCGAAACGCCGACGGCTGTGGTTGAAATTTGAACGAAAGCGGCCTACGCTGAAGCCAACAAGTTGAAGCCTAAACAAATGGCTTCGGACCCGAGGAGGAGCCATGGGCCTGTTCAACCGCACCAAGACCGCCACCCCCACCGCCGTCGCCGTCGCCGAGACCCCGACCGGCCCGAACCTCGCCCACCTGACCGGCGACTGGACCATCGACACCACGCACAGCGAGGTCGCCTTCTCGGTGCGCCACGCCATGGTGACGAACGTCAAGGGCCGCTTCACCGAGTACGACGGCAAGCTGCACCTGGACGGCAGCACCCCTGGCAACTCCTCCGCCGACCTGGTGATCAAGGTCGCCAGCATCGACACCAACCAGGCCCAGCGCGACGAGCACCTGCGCACCGGCGACTTCTTCGCCGCCGACACCTACCCGGAGATCCGCTTCCGCAGCACCTCGGCCGAGCGGCTGCGCGGCGACACGTACCGGATGAGCGGCGAGCTGACCATCAAGGACACCACCCGCCCGGTGGTCCTGGACCTGGAGTACACCGGCAGCGCCACCGACGCCTACGGCGCCGAGCGGGTCGGCTTCGAGGGCAGCACCGTCCTCGACCGCACCGAGTTCGGCCTGACCTACAACGCGGCCCTGGAGACCGGCGGCGTGCTGATCAGCGAGAAGGTCAAGCTCAGCTTCGACATCTCCGCCGTCAAGGCGGCCTGACCCGGCCGTCCACGACTGCCACCCGGGCCACCGGACCCGCCGCGCGGCCCGGTCCGCCCACCCGCCGCCCCTGCCGACCCCCGACGGCAGGGGCGGCATCGCGTCCCGGCGGCTCCCGTCACCCGGCCCTCACCCGGCCGCGGCACTTGGCCCGGTCACCCGAGCAGCGCCGCGTCCGCCGCCGGCAGCCAGCTGCCCGCCGGCCGCCGCAGCCAGCCCTCGGCCGCACCGAGCCCGGCGGCCGCGGCGCCCAGTGCAGCCAGCCCCGGGTGGCGCTCACCGGGCCGGTGCACGAGGCTGACCAGGCTCAGCGGCATCGGCTCCACCAGCGGCACGGTCACCGCCCCCGGAATCCTCGGCCCGCCGACGGTGGTCAGCATCGGATCGCCGTGCCGGGCCAGGTAACGGGCCGTCTCGTCCAAACCCACCGGCGGCACGTACGGCGCGGCCGGCGTCAGGCCGTGCTCGCGCAGCAGGCGGACACCGAGGTCGGCCCACTCGGTGGTGGCCGGGTTGCCGGCGCAGACGTCGACGGGGTGCCCGGTCAGCTCGGCGACGCGCAGCACCGGACGGCCGGCCAGCGGGTGGGTGTCCGCCATCATCACCGAGATCTGATCCAACCGGACCGGCCGCTGGGTGAGTTGGCCGCGCAGCGGGGCGGGCAATCCGGCGAACCGGCCGAAGGACACGTCCAGCCGGTGGGCCAGCAGTTCGGCGGCGGCCGCGGCGAGGCCGCCGTGGAAGCGGGCCAGCAGTTCGCCCTCCGGCCAGGCGGCGCGGGCGCGTTCGAGCACCCGGTCGGCGGTGAGGTCCGGGCCGGTGACGTCGCTGTTGAGGTCCACCAGCAGCGGCCGGGCCGCGGCGCCCGCCAGGATCTCGTCGTGCAGGGCGAGGAGCCGGCGCGCCCGGGGCAGCAACCGCAGCCCGGCCGGGGTGAGTTCGACACTGCGGGTGGTGCGGGTGAACAGCGCGTCGCCGAGCAGCCCTTCCAAGGTCCGGATGTCCCGGCTGAGCGCCTGCTGGGCGACGTGCAGCCGCCCGGCGGCCCGGCCGAAGTGCAGGCTCTCGGCGGCCGCGACGAAGCCGCGGAGCAGACGGGGGTGCAGGTCACGGGGCATGGGCGGCAGATTAACAACAACCTGCTGTGAATGTGGCGGAACAGGTGTTGGACCGCCGCCCGGCACCGACGGGAGGCTGATGGGCGTCCCCCTCACTCTCCCCAGGAACCCGATGCCCTCGCGCGCCCTCCTCACCTCCTACCGGCGGCTGTTCGCGGCCCCCGGCGCCGCCGCCTTCACCCTCGCCGGGCTGCTCGGCCGGCTCGCGCTGTCGATGAACGGCGTCTCGCTGGTCGTGCTGCTCGCCGAACGGCGCGGCTCGTACGCGCTGGCCGGCACCGTCTCGGCCGTCGGGCTGATCACCGGCGCGATCGGGATGCCGCTGCTCGGGCGGCTGGTGGACCGGTACGGGCAGGCGCGGGTGACCGTACCGGCCGCGCTCTACAACACCGCCCCGCTCGCCGCCCTGCTGCTCTGCCTCCGGCTCGGCGCACCCGACTGGACGCTCTACGCCTGCTGGGCGGCCTGCGCGGCCGCGCCCAACCTCGGCGGCATGGCCCGGGCCCGCTGGGCACACCTGTACCGGGCCGACCCGGCCGCCCGGCACCTGGCCAACTCCCTCGAACAGGCCCTGGACGAGCTCTGCTTCATGGCCGGACCCGTCCTCGCGATGACGCTCTGCACGGCGGTCGCCCCGGAGGCCGGGCTGCTCGCCGCCGGGGCGCTCGGCACCACCGGCGCCCTGCTGTTCGCGGCCCAGCGGCGCACCGAACCACCGCTGCCCGCCCGCGCGGAGGGCGACCGCCACGGCTCGCCGCTGCGGGTGCCCGGGCTGCGGGTGCTGCTGCTCGCCTTCCTCGCCACCGGCGTCGTCTTCGGCTCGACCGAGATCACCACCGTGGCGTACGCCGACGCGCTCGGGCACAAGGCGGCGGCGGGCGCGCTGCTGGCCCTGGTCGCGGGCGGATCCTGCCTGGCCGGGCTGGTGTTCGGGCTGCTGACGCCGCGTCGGTCACCCGGAGTGCGCTTCCTGTCCGGGGCCGCGGCGATGGCCGGGGGGCTGCTGCTGCCGCTCGCAGCCGGACTCGGCGGGGCCGGACTCGGCCTGCTCGGGGTCGCGCTGTTCGCGGCCGGCACGGCCACCGCGCCGACCATGGTGACCGGGATGACGCTGGTCCAGGAACTGCTGCCGGGGCGGCAGTTCAACGAGGGGATGGCAATCGCGGTGTCCGGCATCGTGGTCGGCATCTCGGGCGGCGCGGCGCTCGCCGGCGCGGTCGCCGAGCACGCCGCCCCCGGCACCGGCTACGCCCTGCCGGCCTGCGCCGCCGCGCTCGCGCTGCTGATCGCCCTGGCCGGGCGGCGGCACCTGCACGCCGCCGGGGCCCCGGCGGAAAGTGCCGTGCGGGTTGTCAGTGGCTCGGTCTAGCGTTCGGGGCATGGCGGAAATCACCTATGTCCGAGGCGATGCCACCGCGCCGCAGGGCAAGGGCGTGAAGGTGATCGCGCACGTCTGCAACGACCTCGGCGGCTGGGGCAAGGGCTTCGTGCTCGCGCTGTCCAGACGCTGGCCCGAGCCCGAGGCCGCGTTCCGGCGCTGGCACCGGGAGCGGGCGGGGAACGACTTCGGGCTCGGCGCCCTGCAGTTGGTGCAGGTCGAGCCGTACGTCTGGGTGGCCAACCTGGTCGGCCAGCGCGGCATCCGGATGGGGCGCTCCACCGGAGTGCCGGTCCGGTACGAAGCGATCGACACCGCGCTGGCCGCGCTGGGCGACCACGCGCGGGAGCTCGGCGCCTCCGTCCACATGCCGCGGATCGGCTGCGGCCTGGCCGGTGGGCGCTGGGAGCGGGTCGAACCGCTGGTGTCCGCGCGACTGGTGGAGCGGGGGGTGCCGGTGACGGTCTACGACGTCGGCTGAGCCGGCACCGCCTGTGCTGGCACCGCCTGCGCCGCGAGGCTCTCGGCGGGCCAGCTGTACACGCACTCGGGCAGCACGTACCCGCCCGGGAACACGCCCTCCTGCACCCGCGTCCGTACACCGCCCTCGCGCTCGTAGAAGGCGATCGCGCGGATGTTGTCGCGCAGCACCTCCAGGTACAGCTCGGCCCCGGGGTGCCGCTCGACGACGTGGGCGCGGGCTGCGGCGAACAGTGCGCGGCCGATGCCGCCGCCGGTCCGGCCGGGGCGGACGTGCAGGTTGTCGACCAGTACCCGGCCGTCCGGCTGGGGGACAAGGTAGATGAACCCGACCGTCTCCCCGGCCTGGTCGGCGATCAGCAGTTCCGGCTCGGCGGCCGGATCGCCGTAGTCGACGGTCAGCCGCAGCTCCCACAGCTCGCGCCGCTGGACGGGCAGTCCGTCGCCGAGTGCGTCCGCGGGGACGATCCCGCGGTAGGCGGTGCTCCAGCTGCGGGCGTGCAGGTCGGCGACGGCCGCGGCGTCCTGAGCTCCGCCGCGCCGGATGGTGGTCTGCACGGGACTGATCATGTGACGAGCCTCCCACAGATTGGAGTTGAACATGTTCAAGCGAAACCTCTACAGTGCTCACATCATTTTGAACGCGTTCGAAATGGCGGGGGTGGTGGATGTGGCACCGAGCACGGAGGGGACGCCCGGTGCCGCGTCCACCGACACGGGTTGGAGCTTCGTCTCCGGTTAGGCTCGTGCCCGTGGACGACCTGGCAGCGACGAACCGAACGGACGGCACGAGCGGTGCGGCCGCGACCCCGGCCGACACCCCGGCCGACACCCCGACCGACCCTGCAGCCGACACCGCGACCGACCCCGCGACCGCACCCGGTGCCGACAGCGGGCCCGGCACCGACAGCGGGCCCATGCCCGGCGGTCGGGCGCAGCCGAAGACCGACAAGAGCGAGCAGACCCGGGCGCTGATCCTGGAGACCGCGATGCGGCTCTTCCAGGAGCGCGGCTACGAGAAGACCACCATGCGCGCGATCGCCACCGAGGCGGGCGTCTCGGTCGGCAATGCTTACTACTATTTTTCGGCGAAGGAATTCCTAATTCAGGGATTCTATGACCGAATGACGTACGACCATGCGGCGGAGGCCAGGAATCGCATGGCCAATACGCGGAACTTTGCCGAGCGCCTGGAAATCGCGCTGACCTCCTGGCTCGACACGGCCGCGCCGTACCACGAGTTCGCCGCCCAGTTCTTCCGCACCGCTGCCGACCCGACCAGCTCGCTGAGCCCGTTCTCCAACGAGTCCCACCCGGCCCGGGCAACCGCCGTGGAACTGTTCCGCGACGTCTTGCAGGGCTCGGAGCTGGCGCCCAAGCTGGATGCCGAGCTGGGAGAGTTGCTGCCCGACGTGCTCTGGCTGCACCTGATGGTCGTGGTGCTCTACTGGGTTTTCGACCGGACCGAGGACACCGAGCGGACACGGGAATTCGTCCGCCGGTCCACCCCCATGGCGGCCCGGGTGATCAACCTCTCGCGTTATCGGGTATTCCGCCCGATCGTCCGCGATGCCAAGGGCCTCATCCAGGACTTCATCCTGCCGACCATCGGGAAAACCGCCGTCAAGTAGCCCGCCCGAGGGCAGCTCGGACGCGTCGGGGGCCGGACCGCAGCGGTGCGGTCCGGCCCCCGGCGTGACGGCCGCTCAGAAGCCGTCCGGGTTCCAGGGTTGCAGCGGCGTGCGCAGCAGCAGGTCGGCGGCGACCGCCGCGCCGGGGCGCAGTTCGGTGAGCAGGCCGGCCGCGAGCAGCCGGGGCGCCGTCTCGCCGCCCAGGTAGAGCGAAGCCAGCTCGGAGGCGTCCAGGGCGAGGTCGGCGTCGTCCGTGGTCCGGGTGCAGCGGCCGGTGCCGTCCGCGGCGACCTCGATCGCCCAGCGGCCGGAGGCGTAGCCGAGCCGGTCCTCGACCTCCAGGACCACCCGGCCGGGCGCGCCGTACGTCCGGGCGTCGAACGCGGCCGCCACGTCCAGCACCCGCAGCCAGGTGAAGTCGGCGTTGTCCACGTACGGGGTGGCGGCGCGCGGCTCCTGGAGCAGCAGCGGCAGCGGGTCGTCCGGGCCGATGTTCTCCGCGACGACCTTGCGCACCCAGTCGACGGAGAGGACGAAGCGCCACAGCTCGGCAGCGGTCGCCCGGTCGAGGGCGAGGAAGTCGGCCACGGTCAGGGTGCAGTTCGGGTAGCTGCCGTCCCAGGCGTCGTCGACCCGGTAGGCCACCAGGCCGGTGACCGTGCCGTCGGCGTCCCGGTGGACGGCCACGAACGGCTCCTTGAACTCGTGGCCCGGCAACTGGAGTTCGCCGGTGTTCCGCTTCCACCACAGCTCGTCGCGGGCGATCGCGCCCGGCTGGGTGCGCCGCCAGCGCTCGTGCAGGTCGGGGCCCAGCTCGCGGGCCTGCTCCATGGTCACGAAGTCGATCCGCCCGCCGGGCACGGTGGGCAGGCCGTCGCGCAGGCCGCGGGTGCGGTGCAGGTCGATGTTCCAGCCGTGGCCGCGGGTGGCCGGGCCGAAGCCGTAGCGGCCGTAGATGTTGTACTCGGCGGCGATCAGGATGGCGACCGCCGAACCCCGCTCGGCGGCGGCCGCGAGGTCGCGGCGCATCAACGTGCCGAGCAGGCCGCGGCGGCGGTGGGTGGCGCTGACCGTCACGGCGGTGACGGCGTCGGCCCGGACGGTGGCCCCGCCCGGGACGGTCAGCTCGACGTCGAAGCTGCGGAAGGTGGCGATGCAGCGGTCGCCGTCGAAGCCGGCCAGCATCCGGCCCGGCTCCCACTGCAGGCGGCGGAAGTCGGCCGTGCTCTCCGCGTGCGAGCGCAGGAAGCCCAGAGCGAGCGCCCGGTCCCACGCGGCCACCTCGCTCTCGGCGATCGCGCGGGTCTGGAGGCCGTTCACGATGTCGACGGCCCCGTCATCGGTTGTGTTGCCCATCGGGCCACCGTACGGGCGTCGCTTTCGGGCGGCATCCCATTTATTCCGTGCCCGATGCGCGGTGCTCCCCCGGCACCACCACCCAGTGGTTGCAGTGCAGGACGCGGTTGGCGAAGTCGACGTCCAGCTCGCCGAGCAGCCGGAAGCCGAGCGCCCGGCAGATCCCGTTGGACGGGCCGTTGGCCGTCGCCGGGAAGGCGTGCACCGGGCCCCACCGGCCGTCCCGGGCGGCCGCGTCCAGCAGTTCCCGGACGGCCGCCTTGGCGAGGCCGCGCCCCTGGAACTCGGGCAGCACCATCCAGCCGATCTCGGCCACGGCGGCGCCGTCCTCCTCGTGCGACCAGAGCGTGACGGAGCCGGCCACCACCTCCGGCCCGGCGCCGTCCGGGACGATCACCTTGATCCACGAACGGTCCTCGGCGACCTCCACGACGTCCTTGCGCAGCCGCTCCCGCACCCGCTCCTCCGGCAGCGGCCCGCCCAGCTCGGCCATCATCACCGCGTCGCACCGCATCCGGACGTACGCCCCGACGTCCCCCGCCTCGACGTCCCGCAGCCTCATCGCGTCTCCTCCCGAGTGATCGACGCGGCCACGCTAGCGCCCGCCGCCGACAGCCGGGGCGCTACGGGCGGGCGTAGAAGTCGGGGGTGCCCATGATCCAGAGGCTGGCCTGTTTGACCGGCATGCCGACGCGGGGGGCCTCGATCATCTGGTCGTCGCCGATGTAGAGGCCGACGTGGTGGATGTCGACGGCCCGGCCGGTGCCCGTCCAGAACACGAGGTCGCCGGGGCGCAGCTGGCGGTAGCTGACCGGGGTGCTCTCGGCGTACTGGTCGGCGGCGAAGTGGTTGAGCTGTTTGCCGCCCTCGCGCCAGGCCATCATGGTGAGCCCGGAGCAGTCGTAGCCGGCCGGGCCCTCGCCGCCCCAGATGTAGGGCAGGCCGATCTTGGAGCGGGCGAAGGCGATGGCGGCGGCGGCGCCCTCGGCGGACCACGGGCGGTCGGCGGCGGGGGGTGCGGCCGGGGTGGCCCTGGCGGCGGCCTCGGCCGCGGCGGCCGCTTCGGCGGCGGCCTTCTCGGCGGCGGCGCGGGCGGCGGCCGCGGCCTCGCGGGCGGCGATCGCCTCCAGGGCCTCGCTGCGCCGGCGTTCCAGGTCGACGGTGGTGTGCCGGGCGGCGGCCAGGTCGGTGAGCAGTTGTTCGCGGCGGCGGTCGGCGGCGACGACCGCCTCCTGCTGGGCCGCGAGCCGGGCCTCGGCCCTGGCCTTGGCGGCGCCGACCTCGGCGGCGGCCTTCTCGGCGGTCTCGGTGGCGGCGCGGGCGGCGGCGGAGGCGCGGGTCGCGGCGGCGGCGGTGGAGGTGGCGGCGTCGAGGATCTGCCGGGTGCGCTCGCTGGCGACGCCGATCACGGCGGCGCGGTCGCCGGCTTCGCGCGGGCCGTGGGCGCCGAGCAGGGCGTTGAGGGCGGAGAGGGCGGCGCCCGCGCCCTGGCGGTACGTTTCGGCGGCGAGCTGGGCGGCGTCCTCGGCGGCCGCGGTGCGGTCGGCCTCGGCGGCGGTGGCGCGCCGGGCGGCGGTGGTCTCGTCGGCGCGGGCCCGGACGAGGGCAAGCTGGGCGCCGTTGTAGGCCTCGACGGCCTGTTCGGCGCTGCGGCCGGCCTGGTCGAGTTCGGTCCGGGCGGCGGCGAGGCCGGCTTCGATGGCGGTGACGGAGGCGGCGGTGCGGTCGGCCTCGGCGCGGGCCCGGTCGATCTCCCCGGTGGTCGGGTACGGGTCCTCCGTCCGGGCGGGGCCGGCGGCCGGTTCGGGGTCCGCCGGGGCGGCCTGGGCTGCGGGGAGCAGCCCGAGCAGGGCGGTGAGGGACAACAGGAGGGTCGGCAGGAGCCTGCGCGCCACGAGACATCCCCTTCTCACGGGTCCGGAGGGGACGGCGGCGGACGGTCCGCGGCGCTCGGGCGGGGCGGCCGGGCGGAGCAGGTCCGACGAATCATCCCATCACATGACAGAACGGTCACTCGTCGATCATGTTCTCAACTCCGGCGCTTTTCACACCTCGAACGCGCTCCGCCGAGCGGGTGACCATCAGATGATCTGACCGCTGGTCACCTTCAGTCAGGCGCACCAGGTATACGAACTACCGATGGATCCGGCGGGTGTGCGGACGCAGGTGGGGGTGTCGCCCGGACCGGTGCTCCACCCCGGTCGGACGAACCGCGTACGTCCGGTTGCGCCCCGCCCGGATCGCGCGACGGCGCTGCTGCGCCCCGAGGGACGGGCCCCCACCGCTGTCGCCCGCGCCGTACGCCCCGCCCACCGCCGCCGGGGCGGCCCCGGCGGCGGCCGCCGAGCGGCGGTCCGCCAGCCGCGCCTGACGCCGGGCCAGGGCCCGGGCGGCGTGCGCGTCGAGGTGGGCGGTGGCCCGGGCCGACATCCGCTCGGCCACCCGGTGGGCGGCGGGGTGGTTCGCGGGCACCTTGTCGGGGGCGCCGGCGATCAGGTCGAAAAGCCAGGTGCGGGCCCGGTCCGCACGCCGGTGCAGCAGGCGCTCGCGCCGGAGCGCACGCGCCCGGCGGCGCGGGCGCGTGGCGTACCGCCAGCGGGCCCACGGGCTGCTCGGGCGGGCCAGCCGGATCGCCCCGATCCAGGACAGGCCGGGGACCATGATGCCGAGCAGGCCGGTCCACATCTTGCCCTTGATCAGGGTGATCACCGAGGCCAGGGCGTTCACCGAGATCACCGTGATCAGGCCCCACCTGGTCTCCTGGCTGGGCACCACGCCGAGCGGCACGTACCCGACCAGCAGCAGGGCGGTGAACAGGATCCCGAAGATCACCGCGTCCACCGACTTGCGGCCCTGCTCGCTCCAGTACACGTCGTCCAGGTGCAGGATCAGCGCGAACTCGTCCAGCACCAGGCCGCAGCCGATGCCGAAGACCAGCCCGAACCAGTCGATCCACGGGTGCCCGCCGTACGTGGCGAACACCCCGACGCCGCCGACCAGCAGGAAGCCCAGGCCGAACACCATGTGATGGATGTGCAGGCCGCCGGGGGTGACGTTGCCGAACCACCACCGCACCTCGGCGCGGATCATCCGGACGCTGAACCGGATGAACACGAAGGAGGTGATGAAGCCGACCAGCAGCAGGAACAACGGCTGCTTGTGCGCGGCGACGATGTGCTCGCGGTAGCCGTCCAGCAGTGTGGTCATGCGTCTTACCTTCGTTCCTGGTCCTGCGTGCGGCCTGCCGTGACATGGCCCGGAGCCCAACACCGGTCCAACGTGCGGTCAGAACCCGCGGGTGCGTTTGGCCGCCCGGCGCGGCACGACCGGGTACAGCGACGGGCGCTCGCCGCCGACCGGCAGCTTCATGAACATCCGGGCGATCTCACCGCCCAGGTTCACCCCGATCGCCAGTGCCATCGCGATCGCCGCCGCCCGGGAGACGGACACCAGGCCCGCACTGGCGTGGCCCTGGGCGAAGGACAGCATCCCCAGGTAGAGCGCCGAACCGGGCATCAGCGGGCCGATCGCGGCGGTCACGTACGGCAGCGCGGAGCCGTTGCGGTAGCGCGCCATCAGCTGGCCGAACAGGCCGACCAGGCCGGCCGCCACCCCCGTCGCCACGATCGGGGAGATGCCCGCGTTGTACGCCAGCACGCCGTAGCTGGCCCAGCCGATGCCGCTGTTCAGGGTGACCAGCGCGAGCGAGCGGCGGTCGGTCTGCAGCAGCGTGGCGAAGGCCAGGGTCAGCAGCATCGCGGCGATCATCTGGACCGGCGGGTAGGTGACGCCCGCCAGGCTCTCGTCCGGCCGCAGCTTCGCCTCGAAGCCGACCCCCAGGTAGAGGATCAGCATCACGCCGATCACGATGCCCGCGACCAGGTAGATCACTTCCAGCAGGCGGGCCGCGGCGGTGATGTAGAAGCCGGTCAGGCCGTCCTGGACGGCGGCGACCAGCGCCCGGCCGGGCAGCAGCGCGAACAGGCCACCGGTGATCACCACCGAGCCGCGCAGGCCCCAGTCGTTGAAGGACAGGATGATCCCGGAGGCGGCGGCCGGCATCGCGGCTGCCACGAACTGGTAGAACTCCGGCAGCCGGCGCCGGGCCAGCGTGGAGGCCAGCCGGTCTCCGAGGACGGCCGCGACGAAGGCGCTGGCGAAGACCAGCCAGGCCTTGTCGTCGATCCGCCCGCCGACCAGGAAGGTGGCCGCGCCGGCCAGCAGACCGGTGGTCAGCGCGAGCATCCAGCCCGGGTACGGGTGCCGGTTGCGGCGGATCAGGGCGAGCCGGCGGTAGGCGTCGTTGACCGTGACCTTCTCCGCGGTGATGTCCGCGACCAGCTCGTAGACCGCGTTCAGCCGGGTGTAGTCGGAGGTGCGGCGGCGCACCACCCGGTCGGCGGTGATCGGCGGCTCGACCAGCGAGGGCTGGTGCGAGATGCCGATCAGGGTGAAGGTCACCTGCGGCTCGCAGCGGTCCAGCCGGTAGGCGTGCGCGATGCCGAGCATCGCCGCCTCGACGTCCTCGGCGGCCTCGCCGCTGGCGAGCAGCAGCTCGCCGATGCGCAGCGTCAGGTCGAGGATGCGGGGGACGTTGCGGGTCGCGCCCGCGGAGGGGTGCAGCTCGCGGGCGGTCCGCTCGAAGGCGGGGCGCTCGGACATCGGCATGCGCAGCAGGGTGCGCATCCGGTCCGGCCAGGGCGCCTCGCCGGGGGCGCCGGCGGTCAGCTCCGGGACCGGGATGCCCATCGGCGGGGTGTAGCCGGCGGCCCGCCACTCCTCGGGGGTGAGGGTGTCCTCGGCGACCGATCGGCGGCGGGCGGGGCGCGCGTCCTCCGGGCCGGGTGCCTGTCCGAGCGCAGGGTGCGGCCCGAGCGCGGGGGGCGGCCCGGACTCGGCGGGCGGTTCCCGCTCCGGCTCCGGCTCCGGGGACAGCAGGCCCCTGGTCTCCGTGATCGGCGGGACGAAGGGGACGACGGTGGCGGGCTCGACGGTCGGGGCCGGATGGCCCAGCAGGCCCTCGGTGGGCGGCGCCTCGGCGGGGTCCACCGGCCGTACCGGCGGCGTCCGCCGGGTCTGACGGACCGCCCGGCCTCCCCTCGCCCGCTTGCCTGCGCCCGGTCGGCCCCGCTTAGGCACTTCCGCTCCTTGCCACCCCTGGCGGCCGTCGGCCACCGTTCGATCTCGGGTTACACCTTGCCTGATCGAACTGCCGGACGCACATGTACGCGGCGTACCCCGACGGGGGCCGCGGACTCCTACCCGGCGCGGTGGCGGTCGGCGGACGCCGCGCCGGAACGGCGGGCCCGCAGCAGTTCGACCGCCACCGGGACCACCGAGACCAGCACGATGCCGACCAGGATCGCCTCGATGTTCTCCCGGACGAACGGGATCTGGCCCAGGAAGTAGCCGAGCACGGTGACGCCGGCGCCCCACAGCACGCCGCCGACGAGGTTGAAGACCACGAAGGTGCGGTAGTTCATCCTGCTCACCCCGGCGACGATCGGGGTGAAGGTGCGCACGATCGGCACGAAGCGGGCCAGCACGATCGCCTTGGGCCCGTGCCGGTCGAAGAAGGCGGCGGCCTTCTCCACGTTCTCCTGCTTGAAGAGCCGGGAGTCGGCGCGGCGGAACAGGCTCGGCCCGACCTTGCGGCCGAACAGGTAGCCGACCTGGTCCCCCGCCACCGCGGCGGCCACGATCAGCGCGCAGACCAGCCAGAGCGGCTGGTGCAGGTAGGTGCCGTCGGCCACCAGCAGGCCGGTGGTGAACAGCAGCGAGTCCCCCGGCAGGAAGAAGCCGATCAGCAGCCCGGACTCGGCGAAGACGATGGCCAGGACACCGAACAGGTTGAAGGCGGAGATCAGGTTGGTCGGATCGAGCCAGGACGGGCCGAGGGCGAGGCTGGTCACGGGCGGACACTCCTGGGGGTCGAGTCTTGGCAATGAAATGGTAAAGCATTTACCAAGACTCGACAGATCCCGGGATGGTTCCCGCCCCGGGCACGCGCGCCCCGCCCCCGTGGCGCGCGTGCCCGGACCGGGTCAGAGCCGGACCGGGCTGGAGCGGGAACGGGTCAGAGGCCGTAGCGCTCGACGATCTCCTCGTGCCGGGCTGCGTCCGCGCCCGCCGCCTTGGCCAGGTCGAGCCAGGCGAGCGGGTGCGGCCAGTCGCCGGTGAGCCGGTGCAGCAGCGCGTCGGCCTCGGCGGCGGAGGCCGTCGGCGGCACCCCGAGGGCGGCGTAGACGCCGGGCAGCGTGCCGTCCTCGTCGGCCGGGTCGGTGATGCGGTACTGCTCCCCGCTGTACGCCCAGACCGCGAAGCCGGCCTGCTGGAGGCTCTCGCGCAGCGCCGCCCACGGCTCGTCGCCGGGCCAGCCGCCGTCGATCCAGTACGTGGTGTACCCCGCCGGGTCGAGCAGGGTGAGCAGCTCGAACACCGGGTGCCAGCCGCGCCGCTCCTCCTCGGGGGCGTCCTCGGCCGGCGGCGGCTCCAGCAGCGCCGGGGCGAAGACCACCACGTCGCCGTGGTTGAGCGTCAGGTCCTCGCCGAGCACCGGCAGTATCCGGGCGGTGGCCGGACCGGTGCGGACGGCGGGCAGGTCGGCGGTGGCCCCGTTGGTGCGGGTGGCCCGGACGGTGACCAGCTGCCACTCCTCGTCCACCGGCCCCTCGGGCTCGTCGAACTCGATGCCGAGCAGCGCGCCCGCGGAACGGACCGCGGCCCAGTCCCGGTTGGCGGTGGCCGCCGTGATCAGGTGCCAGAGGTCGGGCTCCTGGACGGTGCGGTGGCGCTCCTCCTCCGGGGCGGCCTCGGCAGGCAGCGCGTGCTCCAGGAGCTCCTGGTACAGCCGCTGCGCAGTGGCGTGGTCGCCCAGCTCGGTGGCGGCGCCGGCGGCCAGCCGGCGGGTGTTGATCCGGCCGGCGTCCAGGGCGAGGATCGCCTCGCACTGCTCCAGCACCTCGGCCCAGCGACCCTCGGCGGCGGCCCAGCGGGCGCGTATCCAGTGCCCGTCCTCCGGGCTGTCGTCGGCCAGCCGGTCGGCGAGGCGGCGGACGCCCTCGCCGTCCCCCGCGTCGATCAGGGCGGAGCCGAGCATGCCGATCAGCACCTCGTCGGCCGGGGCGGTGTCGAGCCAGTGCCAGAGCAGGTCGGCGGCGGCCCGGGCGTGGCCGAGGCCGCCGAGCACCGCGGCCAGGTTGACGGCCAGTTCGGTGGCGCCGGCCTGCTCACCCCGGTACCGGTCCAGGGCGACGGAGAGCAGGTCGGCGCCGGTCTCGTAGGGCACTCCGACCTCGGCCAGGTGCGCCGTCAGCTCGCCGGGCGGGACGGGCAGCTCGGGCTCCGGCAGCGCCTCGGCGGCCGCCCGCAGCGCGGCGACCTCCGCGGCCACGCCGTCGGTGCGGCGCAGCTGGGCGAGCTTGCGCTCCCCCGTCGCGGCGAGGGTCAGCGCCACCGTCCGCGCGCCGCGGGCGAGGGCGAGCCGACCCGCCGCCAGCAGCAGGTCCACGCACGGGCGGTGCGAGCCGGTGCCGTCCAGGTAGCCGACCCAGCCGGCCACGGCGGCGCCCAGTTCGGCGTCGTTCTCCCAGGCGCCGGCCGCGACCAGCAGCTCGACCGTGTGCGTCCAGCCGTCCCGCAGGTCGGCGTGGCGCTCGGCGGCCTCCCGGTCGGGCAGCAGCGCCAGCGCCTCCTCCGTCCGGCCGAGCGAGGCCAGCGCGCGGGCCCGCAGCAGGCCGCCCCAGAGCCGGTCGCTCTCGTCGATCTCGTGGCCGCGGGAGCGCTCGGCCTGCTCGGCGGTGTCGAGCAGCGCGAGCACCTCCTGGTGCCGGCCGAGCCGGTGCAGGGTGCCGGCCCGGGCGTGGTGGAAGTGCAGCGAGAGCCGCTCGCCGGCCGCCTGGATCCGGGTGGCGGCGGTGTCCAGGTGGGCGAGCGCCTCGGTGTGGCGGCCGTCGTCCTCCAGCGCGTCGGAGTACTCGCGGGAGAGGCAGTCGAAGCAGGCGCGGCCGGGCTCGATCCGCTCCAGCGTCTCGCCGAGCACCGCCAGCCGCTCCGGCACGTAGCCGGGGCCGTCGACCCGGGCGTGGCAGATCGCGAAGTCCTGCACCACGCAGACGGACTGCGGGCAGCCCGCCGTCTCCTCGCGGTGGGCGAACTCCAGCAGGTCGACCGCCTCGGGCAGGGCCTGCTCGCCCTGGTGGCGCTTGTTCAGCAGGTTCTGCATCCGCCAGTGCCGCAGGTAGACCTCGACCCAGGGCAGGCCGAGCGCCCGGGAGGCGGCCAGGGCCTCCGGGTATACGGCGTCCACCTGGTCGTTGCGGCCCTCGTTGGCGTGGCCGGGCAGCTCGTAGATGGCGTCGGCCAGCCGCCGGTGGCCGGCCTCGGCCAGCTGGCGGTGGGCGTCGTGGACCCAGGCCCAGATGTCGGTACTCATGTGGTGTCCCCCTGCGTGGTGCTGATGTGATGTCTACCGCGGACCACTGACAATCCGTCCGTCACGCCTCGTCCGTCACGCCTCGTCCGGGAGGGCGTCGAGGGTGTCCGGGACGCCCGGCAGGCCGGCCGGGACGGCGGCGGTCAGCGCCGAGACCGCGGTGCCGACGCCGGACAGCGCGGCGGTGAGGTCGCCGCCGGACGCGCCGGTCGAGCCCGCCGAGGCGGCGGCCATGATCACCTTGAGCGAGCGGAGCAGCCCGGCCGCCGTGGCACTGCCGGTGTGCCCGGCACGGTAGGCGGCGAGCAGGTCCAGCACGGCCGGGCAGGACAGGTTGAGGTAGAGGCGGGCCCTGACCTCGCCGTCGGTGCGGGCGGTGAACGCCCGGGCCAGCCGCAGCGCCGCGGACGGGATGCGGGCGTCGGCCTGGTCGTCCTCGATCCGGGCCTTCAGCTCGGCCTCGCGGTCCGGCACCAGGACCAGCGGCAGGCCGGGCGGGTCGAACCGGGCCGGGACGAGCTGCTCGCCCTCGTCGGCGAGGGCGCCGGCCAGCCAGGCCGCCTCGCCGGCCGGCAGCGGCCGCTCCGGGTCGCGGAACAGCTCGCGGTCGCCGTGCTCGCTGCCCAGCTCGACCAGGCGGCAGCCGCGCAGCTGGGCGTAGCGACGCAGGAAGGGCAGGACGGCGTAACGGTCGCCGCGGGCGATCGGCACCCGCATCGCCCGGTACAGCATCTCCTCGAAGCCGCCGCCGCTGCCGAGCGCGACGTGCACCGCGCCCCCGCCCGCGGCCCGCAGCGCGCCGGCGGTGAGGTCGCCCTGGGAGGTGGGGACGGGGACGTCGTCGGCGAGCAGGGTGAACAGCCGCTCGTCGCAGAGCGCGGCGCCGAGCAGGTCCTGGCCGTGCCGGGTGAGGATGCGGCGCCAGGCGGCGGGCCGCAGCCGGGCGGTCTCGTACAGGCCGTCGACGATGGCGTCGGTGAGGGCGCGCTGGAGCGCGCGGTAGTGGTCGTCGCGCTGGAGGTCCTCGCGGCTGGCGGTGGGGGTGAGCCGGCTGGACTCGACCACGCCGCCGATGAACCCGGCCCAGCTGGGCAGCAGGTCGCGGGCGTCCTCGGCGAGCAGCATGCCGCGCAGGTAGACGGCGAGGTCGCGGTTGTCGCTGCTGCCGTAGGTGCCACCGTCCTGGACCCAGAGCAGGCCGATCGCGTCGATGCCTCCCTCGGCCCCTCCCCCGGTGCCGCCCCCGGTGCCGCTCTCGGTGCCGCTCTCGGCCGGGTGGACGGGGAAGGCCGTGAGCGGCTCGAAGCGGCGGCCGAAGGCGGTGGCGAAGCGCATCCGGGCGGCGTGCTGGTCACCCGGCACGCTGTGGCGCCAGGGCACCTCGACGTTGTTGACGGGCTGCTCGTCGTCGCCGACGTAGACCGGGATCGGCAGCAGCACGCAGTACCGGCCGAGCACGTCGCGCAGCGCGTCCTCGTCGGCGAGGTGGGCGTGTTCGGCCTTGAGGGTCAGCTCGACGACCGTGCCGGGGCGGGGCCGGGCGGCCACCGGGTCGACCTGGTACTGCTCGCCGCCCCGGCTGCGGTAGCGGTGGCCGAGGTGCGGTTCGCGGTGCGAGGTGGTGGTGACGGCGACCTCGTCGGCCACCGAGAAGGCGGAGAGGAAGCCGAGGCCGAAGGCGCCGATCAGCTCCTGGTTGCCGGTGAGGTCGCGCAGCATCCGGGTGTAGCCGGTGCCGACGGTGGCGAGGTAGGAGTGGATCTCCGGCTCGGTGAGGCCGGCGCCGGTGTCCTCGATGGAGACGGTCCGCCGGGCGGCGTCGCCGCGCACCCGGATCAGCGGGCGGTGGTCGCCGTCCGGGTCCTCCAGGAGTCGGCGGGTGTGCGAGTCGTGGGCGTTCTGGACGAGTTCGCGCAGAGCGACCAGCGGGGTGGAGTAGAGGTGGGTGGCGAGGACGTTCACCAGTCCGCCGAGATCGACCTCGGTCGTACGCAGATCCTCGGCGGGGGCGGGCTCGGGCGGGGCACCTTCAGACATGGGTCCCCAGTGTGCCAGTGCGACTATCCGGCCACCATTTCTTTCTCTCTGAGAAAACTCAGTCAACTCTGTGTTGACTGCACAGGGTTGTCCGACTCCGCCGCTTGTGCATCAACTTCCCTCTCCACCAGCAGTTTTGATGGGTTGAGATGCCTTCGTCGCGACCATCGGGCAATCTCCGGATACGGCGTCACCATGACACCATCGGGGGAATTGCCACCCGTTTGGTGGAGTTCGTCCGCGCTGTTGGTGAATGCTGAACGTGCGACGTCAGGCAACGGCGCCACGGAGCGGCCACTCCGGATCGCGCCACATTTCGCACCCCCAGCTCAGGGAGACCACCGTGTCCCGTATCCGCGCAGCCGCCGCCGTCACCGCCCTCGGGGCGTTCCTCCTCGTCGGCTTCGGCGCCGCCAGCGCCCACGCCGACAACGGCGCCGGCGCCCTCGACCACTCCAACAGCAGCGTCGTGAGCAACACCGGCTCCGCCAACGTCATCGGCAACGTCCACGGCAACGTGGTCGTCACCCAGCAGACGGCCACCGGCTCGGGCGCGAGCAACCAGAACAACGGCCTCGCCGCGACCGGCAACGGCGGCAACATCGGCGCCCTGCAGGGCAACGGCAACCTCGACGCCCGGGCCTTCTTCCCGGTCGGCTAGAGCCGCCCCGCCCCGGGCGCAGCCACACCCCACGGGCCGGGTGCCCGCCCCGTCAGCGCGGGGCGGGCACCCGGCCGCCGTCCGTTCCGGGCAGTCCGAGGACGGCCCGGCCGAGGTGCAGCAGGCAGTCCCCGAGGTCCGGGCGGGCGCTGTGCGGGCGGTTCCGCACCCCGTCGTTGACCAGCGCGAACAGGGCGTGGACCCGGATCCGGGCCTCGACCGCGTCGTACTCGGGCCGGACCCGCCGCAGCAGGCCGACCCAGGTGCGCAGGAAGTCGCGCCGGAAGTCCACCGCGACCCGGCGGTCCGGCGGGGCCAGCCGCTCCGTCTCGCTCAGCATCGCGCCCAGGTAGTCGCCGTTGCGCAGCGCGAAGCCGACGTACGCGCCCAGGCCGGCCGCCAGCGCCGCCTCCGGCCCGGCGGCGGCCGCGAACGCGCCGTCCACCTCCTGCCAGAGCCGTTCGCGGCTGCGCACCAGCGAGGCGGCGAGCAACTGGGCCTTGCTGTCGAAGTGCCGGTAGACGCTGGGGCCGGAGATGCCGACGGCGGCGCCGAGTTGGTCGGTGCTGACGTTGTCGAAGCCGCGCTGGTGGAAGAGCCGGACGGCCGCCGCGAGCAGCTCCTCGCGGCGCGCCTGCGGCCTGGGCTCCGGCGGCCCGGGGGCGACGGGATCGGCGGCGGAGACGGGGATGAGGGCGGGACCTGGGTGGACAGCGGGATCCGGGTGGGCGGCGGGATCCGGATGAGCAGCGGCGCCGCACAGGGAGGCCGCGAGGACTGCGGCCACGAGTTCGCGCAGCACCGCCTCGGCGCGGCGCGGCTGCGGCGCGGCCGACTGGTAGGAGAGCCCGGTGCAGGCGGAGAGCGCCGACCAGCAGAGCAACTCGGCGTCCGGCGACGGGAGTTCCGGCCGTCCGGCGCGCAGCACGGCGGTCATCAGCGCGACGTCGGCGCGCAGTTCGCGGCGCAGCGCCGCCCGCCGGGCCGGCGGCAGCAGCCTGGCGTCGCGCTGCACCAGGGTGCCGAGCGGGCGGTGTCCGACCGCGACGGCGGCCAGCGCGGCGCCGAGGTCGCCGGTGGTGCGGGCCCCGCGCAGCCCGCAGGCCAGCGCGTCCAGTCCCAGCCGGACGGCACGGTCGAGCAGTTCGGGCTTGCCGCGGAAGTGCCGGTAGAGGGCGGGCGCGGTGATGCCGACCCCGGCGGCGACCTCGGTCATGGAGACCTGGTGGTAGCCGCTGCGGTGGAACCGGTCGGCCGCCACGGCGAGGATCTGGGCGCGCCGCCCGGGCGGTCGTCGGACCACCATGGCGAGCCTCCCTCCCGCGCTCCGGACTGCCGACCGAAGGCTAGCAAGGATTCACTTGAGGGCGCCGACCGCCGGTGGCCACCGGCCTTTTCCGGGGCCGTCGACCCTGGACAGCCGAAGCTACCCGGGATTAACTTGTGAGGCCATCACCTGGCACGTTCAGCCCCCGCCGGCGCCCGCAGCCGGTCACCACCGAAGGGAGCGCCGCCGTGCGCCGCACCGTGTTCAACGAGGACCACGAGGCCTTCCGGGAGACCATCCGGGACTTCATCGCCAACGAGGTCGTCCCGGTCTACGAGAGCTGGGAGGCCGACGGCCACCCGCCGCGCGACTTCTACCGACAGCTCGGCGCGCTCGGCGTCTACGGCATCGAAGTGCCGGAGGAGTACGGCGGCGCGGGCGAGAGCGGCTTCAAGTACCAGACGGTGATCACCGAGGAGACCGCCCGGGCGGGCGTGAGCTTCGGCTCCTCGGGCGTGCACACCGCGCTGGTCCTGCCCTACCTGCTGGAGTACGCCACCGAGGAGCAGAAGCGGCGCTGGCTGCCCGGCTTCGTCTCCGGCGACATCATGACCGCCATCGCGATGACCGAGCCGGGCGCCGGCTCCGACCTCGCGGGCATCGCCACCACCGCGCGGCTCTCCGAGGACGGCACCCACTACGTCCTGAACGGCGCCAAGACCTTCATCACCGGCGGCGTGCTGGCCGACCTCGTCCTGGTGGTCTGCCGCACCGCCCCGTACGACCCGGACAACCGCCGGGCCGGCCTGTCCATCCTCTGCGTGGACACCACGTCCCCCGGTTACACGGTCGGCCGCAAGCTGCAGAAGATCGGCCTGCGCACCTCGGACACCGCCGAACTGGCCTTCAGCGACGTCAAGGTGCCGGTGGAGAACCTGCTCGGCGAGGAGGGCCGGGCCTTCTCCTACCTGACCCACAACCTGGTGCAGGAGCGGCTGGCGATCGCCGTCAGCGCGTACGCGTCGGCGGCCGCGGCGGTGCGGTTCGCGCTCCAGTACGTCAAGGACCGCAAGGTGTTCGGCAAGGCGGTGGCCGAGTTCCAGAACACCAAGTTCACCCTGGCCGACTGCGAGGCCCAGGTGGTGGCGCAGCAGTCGATGGTGGACCGCGCGCTGGAGCTGTACCAGCAGGGGGAGCTGACCGTCGCCGACGCGGCCGCCACGAAGCTGTTCTGCACCGAGTCGGCCTCCACCGTCATCGACAAGTGCCTTCAGCTGCACGGCGGTTACGGCTACATCCTGGAGTACCCGATCGCCCGGCTCTACACCGACAACCGGGTGTTCCGGATCTACGGCGGCACCAGCGAGGTCATGCGCAGCATCATCGCCAAGTCGCTCGGCCTGTAGGCGGGGCAGGCGGGTCCACAGCCGCGGCGGGCCGCACCCCCATGGCGGCCCGCCGCACCCGGACGGGTGCGGGCACTCGGCGGGGCGGGCGGGTGCGGCTCAGGCGGGCGGGTGCGCTCAGTTGGGCGAACCGTGCTCCGCGCGCCAGGCCTCCCAGCCCGCACTGGACGCCACCTTCGCCTCGCGCAGCGCCCGCTGGGCGAACGCGGCCGGCGCGGTCTCCAGGCTGCGCACCCAGCTGCGGCCCGCCGTGGCCAGCGCCGCGCACACCATCGCCGCCCCGGCCACGCCGAGCACGGCACCGATACCGGTGAGCAGCGCGCCGCCGGCCAGCAGCGAGCGGTTGACCTGGAACCCGCCGGAGATTGTCTCGTTGATCGCCATGCCTCCACGATGCGGGCACTCGCCGGGGGCTGCACGTCGAACGGCTCCGGGTGCGCGAGCCGGGCGCGTCCGCGAACCTGGGCACACGGCGCCGGTCCGGGCGCCCGGGGTCGGCCCGGCACGCCGGGTCAGGAGGACGCGCGATGCCCGATCTCGAACAGCTCGCCGTGGAACACCTCGCCCGGGCGGCCGAGAGCCCACACGGGCGCAGCGCCCACCTGGTGCTCCACGACGGCGTCCTACGGCAGACCGTGATCGCGCTGACCGCGGGCACCTCGCTGGACGAGCACACCCCGCCGACCGCCGGCAGCGTCCAGGTGCTGCGCGGCCGGGTCTCGCTGACCATCGCCGGCCGGCACCAGGAGCTGCCGGTCGGACGGCTGGAGCCGGTGCCGCAGGAGCGGCACGGGCTGCTGGCCCACGTCGACTCGGTGGTGCTGCTGACGGTGGTCACCGCCTAGCGGGGCGGCGCCGTCGACAGCGGGCGGCAACTGTCAGCGGGCGACGGGCGGCAGCCGTCAGCGGGCGGCAGCGGGCGGTGACGGCACCGCGGGGCTGAGCACGCTTGCGCTGACCAGCCGCAGCCCGCGCAGGAAGTCCCGCCCGCTCGGCGCCAGTTCGGGGGCGGCCAGCCACTGGGCGGCGTACCCGGCCAGCAGGGTCTGGTAGAAGGAGCCGCGGACGATCTCCTCCTCGGTGTCCGGCACTTCGGGCAGCCCCTGGAACAGCGCGGCGAGACCGAGCCGGCCCTCCTTCTGCGCCTCCGCGAACGCGTGCGCCAGCTCGGGCGCGTGCGCGGCCTGGGCGAGCGCCTCGAACTGGGCCGCCCAGAGCCCGCGGTGCTCGGTGAAGACGGTCCTGAGGCCGTCCCAGACCGCGGCGAAGCGCTCCTCCGGGTCGTCCGACACCCGGTTGGCGGCGTCCACCACCGCGCCCAGGGCCGCCCCCATCTCCCCGATCGCCTCGATCATCGCCGCGTTGAGCAGCGCGTCCTTCGAACCGAAGTGGTAGCCGATCGCGGCCAGGCTGACGCCCGAGGCGGTCGCGACGTCACGGGCGGTGGTGCGCCCGTACCCCTTCTCGTACAGGCAGCGCTTGGCGCCGGCCATCAGGTCTTCGCGGTTTCCCATGACCCGATCCTACGGAAGGACTGCACAAATGTCTCGCACGGTCGTCTCATACATTTGTCTCGCACGAGCGATTTACACGGATGTACTAGACAGGCGTCTGACACGCCCGTACCGTCTTCCCCATGACCGCAACCACCGGCCGCGCAGGCCGTCGCGAATGGATCGGCCTGGCCGTCCTCCTGCTCCCGACCCTCGTCCTGGCCATGGACATGGGCGTGCTCTTCTTCGCCGTCCCCTTCATCTCCACCACGCTGGCGCCCAGCGGCACCCAGCAGCTGTGGATCATGGACATGTACTCGTTCCTGCTCGCCGGGCTGCTCATCACCATGGGCTCGCTCGGCGACCGGATCGGCCGCCGCCGACTGCTGATGATCGGCGCCGCCGGCTTCATCGGCGCCTCGCTGCTGGCCGCCCGGGCCGACACCGCCGACCAGCTGATCGCCGCCCGCGCCCTGCTCGGCGTCGCCGGGGCCACCGTGATGCCCTCGACGCTCGCGCTGATCCGCAACATGTTCCACGACCCCAAGCAGCGGCAGATCGCCCTCGGCGCCTGGGGCGGCGTCCTCACCGCCGGCGCCACCCTCGGCCCGGTCGTCGGCGGCCTGCTGCTCGACCACTTCTGGTGGGGCTCCACGTTCCTGGTCGCCGTCCCGGTGATGGCCCTGGTGCTGCTCACCGCGCCCGCCCTGCTCCCCGAGTACCGCTCCACCGCCCGCACCGGCCGCTTCGACCTGCCCGGCGCCGCGCTCTCGATGGCCGCGATCCTGCCGCTGGTCTACGGCGTCAAGACCCTCGCCGTGGACGGCTGGAGCCCGCTGCCCGCCCTCGCCGTCCCCGTCGGCCTGCTGCTGGCCGCCGCGTTCGTCCGGCGCCAGCGCACCGCCGCCGACCCGCTGATCGACCTCGGCCTGTTCCGGATCCGCACCTTCAGCGGCGCGATCAGCGTCAACACCATCGCGATGTTCGCGATGATGGGCTTCTCCCTCTTCACCTCGCAGTACCTGCAACTGGTCAAGGGCATGAGCCCGCTCACCGCCTCGCTCTGGTCGCTGGTGCCCAGCGTCGGCGTCGGCGCGGCCGTCGGCACCAGCTCGGCGCTGGCCGGCAAGGTCCGCCCGGCGGCCCTGATGGGCGGCGGGTTCCTGGTCGGCGCGGCGGGCTTCGCGCTGATGACCCAGGTCGGCGCGCACTCCCCGCTGGCGCTCATCCTCGTCGCGGCGGGCGTCCTCGCCGCCGGCACCGTCGGCACCATGACCATGACCGCCGAAATGGTCGTCTCCGCCGCCCCCGTCGAGCAGGCCGGCGCCGCTTCCGCCACCTCCGAGACCGCCGTCGAACTCGGCAGCTCACTCGGCATCGCCCTGCTCGGCGCGGCCGGCGCCGCCGTCTACCGCCACCAGCTGGACGGCGCCCTCCCCGCGGGCGTCGACGGCGAGGCCGCCCGGACCGCCCAGGACACCCTCGGCGGCGCGGTCACCGTCGCCGGCCACCTGCCCGGCCGGATCGGCACGGACCTGCTGGAGACCGCCCGGGCCGCCTTCACCGACGGCCTGCACGTCGCCGCGGTGGTCGGCCTGGTCTTCGCCCTCGGCGCCGCCCTGCTGGCCTACCGCCTGATGCGCCACCTCCCCGCCGCCGCCCCGGCCCCGGAGGCCGTCACCGTCTGACCCACCAGGACCGATCCACGCGAGTCATCGAGAGCCCCCGCCCCCACGGGCGGGGGCTCTCCGCCGTTCCCGCCGGCCCCTACCGGTGCCGGTAGACCTCACGACGGTTGCCGACCGCCATGACCCAGACGATCAGCACCCCGCCCTCGACGGTGTACAGCACCCGGCGAGTGTGGAGCAGCCCCTCACGGTCGGCCGTGGTGATCGCGGAGCAGGGCGGCCATCCCCTCCAGCTAGACGGAGCCTTCGAGGCCCTCGGCCTCGGCCTCGGCCGCGAGGCGGTTCAGCCTCTCGTTCTCGGCCTGCTCGGCGATTTCCACGAGGTGCTGGTACTCGGCGATGTCGATCACCACCGCCTCCTGCCGGCCGCGCCTCGTGATGATCGTCGGAGTTCCGTCACGTCGGGCCCGGTCGATCACGTCCGCGAGGTGGCTCCGGACCTCGGCCATCGGCTCGATCACTGGCTCGCCCATGGCATCAAGGTAGCGGTTGTACGTCCATTGGTGTGCCGAGGTCGGCGGCACGACCGCAGATCGCGGGCGGCAACGGACGGGCCTCGTCAACGGGCGGGCCGGACGGTCCACCTGGGGGTGGAGGGCGGGGCGTCCACCCCCGGGGGCGTGCGTCGGCGGCCCCCGGGGAGGACCGTGAAGGGGTACTGGCCCGTCCCTCCTATCCGCCGGGAGCCGCCGCATGTCCCTGACGACCCTGCTCTCCCTCCTCGGCATGCTGTGCTGGGTCGGTTACGAGCTGATGCTGCGCCGCCGCGAGGACTCCGCCGCCGGCACCTGGCGCGCGGATGGCCGCGACCGCGGCTCGACCCGGCTGCTGCTCGCCTGCTACGTCGCCGCGGTGCTGGTCGTGGTGCTGTTCGGCCGCGCCGGGATCGGCGAACTGCCGCCCTGGGCCCGCTGGTTCGGGATCGCACTGATCGCCGCCGGGCTAACGCTGCGGGCCTGGGGCATGCGCACCCTGGGCCGCTACTACACCCGCACCCTGCGCACCGTGGACACCCAGCGCGTCGTCCGCAGCGGCCCGTACCGGCAGATCCGCCACCCCGGCTACGCCGGCAGCCTGCTGGTCTGGACGGGCTACGCGCTCGGCCTGGGCAGCTGGCCGGCGGCCCTGCTGGTGCCGGCGCTGCTGCTCGGCGCGTACGGCTGGCGGATCGCCGCCGAGGAGCGGCTGCTGCTGGCCGCCTTCGGGCCGGAGTACGCGCAATACCGGCGGATGTCGAAGCGACTCGTGCCCTTCGTGTACTGAGCCGCCGCCGATCGGGCGGTTGTCGGCTGCGACCCCTGGCGACGGGAGCGAAGGGGCCCGAGGGGCGGGTGTTGCGCGGCGCGGTGCCGTGCGGGCTGGTCACGGGTGTGCGAGCCGGACCGGGCCGGTTCCGGCCGCTGCCGCGGGCGCTCGCGTTCCGCTCGAACGGCACCTGCTTTTTGGCCAGCGTTTCCCGACCGGTGTATCCGTTCGCCGTCGTCGCCAGGCATACTGGCCAGCACGGGCGCTCGCCCACCCTTGACTCTAGACAAGAAGGGACCGGTGGCCAGGGATGCTGCGGAACGGTCTTGAGCCCTGGCACCTCCTGGTGGTGCTGGCGATCGTCATCCTGCTGTTCGGGTCGAAGAAGCTGCCGGAGATGGCCCGCGGCCTCGGCAAGTCGATGCGCATCCTGAAGGCGGAGACGAAGGCGCTGCGCGAGGACGAAGCCCCGGCGGACGCGGCGCAGAGCGCCGGCACCGCGCAGAGCACCGCCGCGCCGCAGCCGGCCGCCACGACCCCGCCGGCCGTCACGCCGACCAACGTGACCAAGGCCACCGAGACGAAGCGGCCCGAGACGGCCGTCTGAGTCCCGCTCTTTTCCGGAAGCCCCCGGTACCGTCCGATGACGGTGCCGGGGGTTTCTGCTGCATCCGGGCTGCTCACGGCCCTCCCGACTGGCCGTCCGATCTGATCCGTTATCTCCTGGTATGCACCTACCGGAGGAACGGAGTCGCGGCATGCCCACCGACGAACCGGGCGACGAGCCGCCCGTCAGACCGCCCGTCGGACCCCCGGGCGGACCCCCCGGTGAATCCCCCGGTGAACCGCCTGCCGGGTCGCCCGACGAGCTGGCCGACCTGCGGGCCCGCCTGAACGCCGCCGAGGCCCACCAGGCGCGGCTCACCCGGCAGTTGGAGACCCGCCCGGACCGCCACCGGGTGCGCTCCCTCTTCGCCGTCCTGCTGATCCTGCTGGCCTGCGTGCTGACCCCGCTGAGCGCCGTCGCGGTGTGGGCGAGGTCGGAGATCGGCGACACCGACCGGTACGTCGCGACCATGGCGCCGCTGGCCAGGGACCCGGCGGTCAGGGCGGCCGTCACCAACCGGGTCACCGACGAGATCGTGACGCGGATCCCGGTCGACTCGCTGCTCGACACCATCGCCCCCGACGACCGGCCCAAGCTCGGCGCGCTGCTGAACGGCATCGGCCAGGCCCTCACCGACGGGCTCACCGGCTTCGTCCGCAACCAGGTCCAGCGGGTGGTGGACAGCGACGCCTTCGCCACCCTCTGGACGGACGTCAACCGGCAGGCGCACACCGCGATCGACCGGATGCTGACCGGGCAGGGCGGCGGCGCCGTCGAGGTCAGGAACGACACCGTGGTGCTCGACCTCGCCCCGGTGATCGCCCGGGTGAAGACCGCGCTGGTCGACAACGGGCTCACGCCGGCCGCGAGGATCCCGGAGATCCACACCTCGTTCACGCTGGTGCAGTCCTCCGCCATCCCCAAGGTCCGCACCGGCCTGCGGCTGCTGGACCTGGCCGGCTTCTGGATGCCGGTGATCACGCTGGCCTGCGCGGTCGGCGGGGTGCTGCTCGCGGTCCGGCGGCGCCGGGCGGCGGTCACGGTGGCGCTGGGGATGGCCGGCGGGGCGCTGCTGCTGGGCATCGGGCTGAGCGTGTTCCGGGCCGTCTACCTGGACGGGCTCCCCGCCGGGGTGGACCAGTCGGCCGCCCAGGCGGTGTACGACGCGCTGGTGCGCTACCTGCGCTCCGCCGTCCGGGTGGTGATCGCGCTCGGCCTGATCGTCGCGCTCGGCGCCTGGATCAGCGGCGGCGGGCGCTGGGCCCGCACCGCGCGCGGCAGCTGGCACGCGGGGCTCGGCGCGGCCCGGAGCACCGCCGAGCGGGCCGGGCTGCGGCTCGGGCCGGTCGGGCGGTTCGTCCACCGCTGGAAGGCCTGGCTGGGCTGGGCGGCGGTCGCGGGCGCGGCGCTGGCGTTCGTGCTGTGGAGCTATCCGACGGTGCTGGTGACGCTCTGTCTGGCGCTCGCGCTGGTCGCCGTCCTGGCGGTGCTGGAGCTGCTGGACGAGCCCGGCCGACCGGACGGAGGAGCCCCGGCCTCCGCCTGAGGGGCGGTCGGCGGGGGCCGGTGCCGCGGCCGCCGCCGGCCCGCCCCCGGACGGTCCGGCCCGAACGGCCCAGCCCGGGACGCGGCCGGCCCGGCGCAGCCGCAGGCTGGACGCGATGTCCGGAAGCCAGCCACCACCACCGCAAGGCCGGGTCGACCCGAGGTCCGCGCTCTGGCTGCTGGGCGCCTGCACCGCGCTGATCCTCGCGTACTGGATTCTCCCCCTGCGCCGGCTCGGCTACCACCACCCCGTCCTCAGCTGGCTGGTGTTCACCGCCGCGCTGGTCGGCCTGAGCGGCCTGCTGCTGGCGAAGACCACCGCCGTGCTGCGGGGCGACGCGAAGCGCCCGGTGGCCTGGCTGTCCTTCCTGATCTTCCTCGCGATGACCATCTTCGCCGCGACCTACTACGTCATGGCCGCCCGTCCGGGCGATTTCGATGGGCTGGTCACCCGGCTCGACGCCCTGTACTTCACCGTCGTCACCCTGGCCACCGTCGGCTACGGCGACATCACCCCGGCCGCACAGGCGCCCCGCCTCGTGGTGATCCTGCAGATCGGGTACACCTTCGTCTTCCTCGCCACGGCGGCGGGGACGCTGTCGCGGGCGATCCGGGCGAACGTCGAGACCCGGAGCCACCGCAAGCCGTGACGTTGTCCACAGGCTGTGGACGGCCGCGCCCGATCGGTCAGGATCCGAGAAGCACGCCCGCGCGGCCACACCTAGCATCGGCGCCATGGACATCACCATTCACACCAGCGTCCTCCCGCACGACGACCCGGACGCGTCCCTGGTCTTCTACCGCGACGTCCTCGGCTTCGAGGTCCGCGGCGACGTCGGGCAGGGCAAGATGCGCTGGATCACCGTCGGCCCCGCCGGGCGGCCCGACACCTCCATCCTCCTGGCGCCGCCGGCCGTCGACCCCGGGGTCACCGAGGACGAGCGCCGCACCATCGCCGAGATGATGGCCAAGGGCACCTACGGCTGGATCCTGCTGGCCACCCGGGACCTCGACGGCGCCTTCCGGGCGGTGCAGGCCGGCGGCGCCGAGGTCGTCCAGGAGCCGACCGAGCAGCCGTACGGCATGCGCGACTGCGCCTTCCGCGACCCCGCCGGCAACCTGATCCGCATCCAGGAGCTGCGCTGAGCCGTCCGGCCGCGCGCCGGCCGTACGGGCCGTGCAGTCCCTGACGGCCGCGACGGCCGGAGTCGGGCCCGGTGAGAGGAGTCCTCCCGTGTGTCACCCCTCGTGGGCCCGCGCCCGCGCGGCGGCGCAGCGACTGAAAGACCTCGCGCGGCTGCGCCGCGTCCGGGACCGGATCGACCGCGAGTACGCGCGGCCGCTCGACGTCCTGGCGCTCGCGCGCGACGCCGGCCTGGCGGCCGGGCAGCTCAGCCGCGAGTTCCGGCTGGCCTACGGCGACTCGCCGTACGACTACCTGACGGCGCGTCGCGTCGAGCGCGCGGCCGCGTTCCTGCGCTGCGGCGGCCTCGGCGTCACCGCGGTCCGCCGCGCGGTCGGCTGCACCTCGCCGGACGCCTTCCGCACCCGCTTCACCGAACTGGTCGGCATGCCGCCCGACGACTACCGGCGCCGCGCACGACGGGCCCCCGGACCGGTCAGGATTCGAGAAGCCCCGGCCACCGGGCCCCACCTAGCGTGGAGGACATGACTTCCATCGACTCCCTCATCCTCGACGTGGCCGACCCCACGGCCGCCCGCAGCTTCTACACCACCGCCTTCGGCCTGGACACGCAGCTGCGCCTGCGGGCCTCGCAGGAGCCGACCACCGGCTTCCGCGGGTTCACGCTGTCGCTCACGGTGTCCCAGCCCGCCACCGTCGACGGCTTCGTCGACGCCGCCCTCGACGCCGGCGCCACCGCCCTCAAGCCCGCCGCGAAGTCGCTCTGGGGCTACGGCGGCGTCGTCCAGGCCCCGGACGGGACGATCTGGAAGATCGCGACCTCCGCGAAGAAGGACACCGGCCCGGCCACCCGGCGGATCGACCGGCTCGTGCTCCTGCTGGGAGTCGCGGACGTCTCCGCGAGCAAGCGGTTCTACGTCGACCGCGGCCTCGCCGTGGCGAAGAGCTTCGGCCCGGTGTACGTCGAGTTCGCCACCGGGTCCAGCCCGGTCAAGCTCGCGCTGTACAAGCGCCGGGCCCTCGCCAAGGACGCCGGAGTCTCCCCCGACGGCAGCGGATCGCACCGGCTCGTGATCGGCGGCACCGCCGGAACCTTCACCGACCCGGACGGGTTCGCCTGGGCCGCCGAACAGCCCGCGGCCGCGCGCTGAAGCGCCCCGCCGGACAGAACTTGGGCCCTGCGGTCACCAGTCCTGGTTGTCGGCGGCCGTGGCGTGCAGGGTGATCAGCAGGGCGCCGAGGCGGGCGTTCCAGTTGGCGCTGGTGGGGCCGTCGATGGCGTGCTTCTTGGCCAGGTCGCGGATCACCTTCTGGGCGTCCTTGAGCTCCTGGGCCGCGTCGTCCGGATTGCCCTCGTTGAGGCGGGCGGAGGCGTCGTCGAGGATCCGCAGCAGCTCCGCCTGGCGGTCGTGCTCCTTGCCCCCGACCGGGGTCTGGACGACGGCCTGGCGGAAGGCGTTGAGCTGGAGGGCCGCCCCCTGGTTGCGGGGGACGCCCGGGTTGGGGGCCGTGGGGAGACCGGCCGGGGTGGTGGGGGCCGCGGTGGTGGGCGTCGGGGTCGCCGCGGGGGTGGACGCGCGGGCCGGGGTGCTGGGCGCGGCAGCCGGGGTGCTGGGGGCGGTGGCCGCCGGCGGCTTGGCGGGAGCGGGAGCGGCGGCGTTGCCGGCGGGCTCGTCCAGGGCGGCGACGGCCAGGGCGGTGACGCCGGCGAGTCCGGCCACGCCCAGTGCGCCGAGGACGAGGGGCCTGCGGCGGCGGTTGCGGTTGCGGCCGGCGGCCCCGGGCGGGGCCTGCCGGACGGGCGCCATCAGCGAAGTGGCCGGCGGGGCCTGCGGGACGGGCGCCATCAGCGAGGTGACGGCCGGGGCCTGCGGCGGGAGCAGGGTGGTGTGCTGCTGGTTGGGGTTCACCGGCCGTACGGGCGGCAGCAGTTGGGTGGCGGCGGCGGTGGCGAGGAGTTCCGCCGTCGGGTCGCCGACCGCCAACCCGGGGATGGTGGAGAGGAGTTCGGCCCGCGCCGCGACGGCGTCCGCCGGCCGGTCGGCGGGGTTCTTGGCGAGCAGGCGCAGCACGGCCGCGTCCAGCGCGGGCGGCAGGCCGGGGCGGCGGTAGGACGGCGGCAGGGGCTGCTCGCTGACGTGCTTGAAGGCGATCGCCACCGGCGTCTCGGCGGTGAACGGCGTCTCGCCGGTGAGCATTTCGGTGAGCACGCAGCCGACCGCGTAGAGGTCGGTGCGGCCGTCCAGGGGCGAGGCGGTGGCCTGCTCGGGCGACAGGTAGGCGGCCGTACCGAGCACGCTCGCCGTCTGGGTCAGGTTGCTGGACGAACCGGCCCGGGCGATGCCGAAGTCGACGACCTTCACCCCGCCGTCGTCGGTGATCATGATGTTGCCGGGTTTGATGTCCCGGTGGACCAGCCCGGCCGCGTGCGCGACCGCCAGCGCCTCGCAGACCGCCGCCGCGATGCCGACGGCGCGTTCCACCGGCAGACCCGGCTGCTGCGCCAGCACGGCGGCGAGCGAACGGCCGTGGACGAGCTCCATGACGATGAACGGCGTGCCCTGGTCGACGCCCGAGTCGAAGACCATGACGATCCTCGGGTGCACCAGCATGGCCGCGTGCTGCGCCTCGCGGCTGAACCGCTCGGCGAAGCGGGGGTCGTCGGCGAGTCCCCCGTTGAGGACCTTGACGGCCACCTGACGGCCCAGCACGTGGTCCAGCCCGCGCCAGACGGTGGCCATGCCGCCGACGCCGAGTATCTCGACGAGTTCGTAACGCCCGTTCAGCGCCCGTCCGATCACCTGGGACTCCCCTCACGTGCCGTGCCCGGTGTTCCGGGCCGCCTCGTGCACCCGTGCACGATAGCCGCACCGCCGGACCGCACCGCCGGGGGCGGGGAGGCGGTCGGGGGACCGGGCAGCGGTCCCCCGACCGCCGGCGCGGGGGTGCGGCCCGCCCTGACTGCGGGAGGG
>NZ_JBHXMU010000048.1:0-75871 GCF_042720685.1 Kitasatospora sp. NPDC058492 | reverse complement strand
ACCGCCTCCACCGCCCCCGGAAACGCCAGATCCGGGTAGTACGTCAGATACGCCGCACTCACCCCCTCCAGCGCCGCCTCCCACGTCCCCTCGTCGTGCCAGTCGAACGCCACCGCCCCCGACCGCGACCCCACCCGCACCCCGTACCCCAACCCCGCCAACCGCTCCGCCACCCGCCGACCGGTCTTACCCGTCCCACCCACCACCAGCACCACACCAGCACCGACCGGAAGATCCACAACACCCTGACGAGTCATCACAAGCACCTCATTCGGAGAGACGGAGGAAACTGACGGAACCGACCCCCCGAAGGCGCCGGCGGCGCCCGGGAGGTCCGACGCGATCCGCGGGCCCCTACCGCTCTGCGAGCCCGGTCGGTTCGTCGTCATGGCACCATTCAAATCCACCCCGAGTCGGCGAACCATAGCCACCGCACTCACATCCATGCGCGAGCGTCTACGCCGCCCACCAGCGGCTGTCCGCCCGGGCCGGGCCGCCACGGGGGTGCGGCCCGGCTCCTCCACCACCCCACCACAACACACCGCACCCCCGCCGGAAAGCCCTTTCCAGCACCTCTCGACCCCGGCTCCACCACCCCCGGAAATCGACTTCGCATGGGCTCCGGAAAGGGGCGGGAAGAAAATCACCGATGGTGCGGAAATGCGGGTGGAATTGCGGCGGAACACCGGGGCGGCGACGGCGGCGGGCCCCGGGGGCGCGTCCGGACCGGGTGCAGGCGCCCGCGCCCCGCCCCGGCAGCGGTAGTCTCGCGGCTGCTGTCGACCTGTGGGAGGGCATGTTCATGGCCAAGCTGATAGTCCTGCTCGCCGCGATCTCGGTGGTCTTCTCGATGATCGCGTTCAATGGCGGAAACGCCCCGATCGGCGTGCTGTTCGCCGTCGTGGCGGCGTCCCCGATCCTCTTCATCGCCTACGCCGTGGCGACCAGGAAGCGCGCCGCCACCGGCGCCGCACGGCAGTTGACACCCGGCCAGCGCAAGGGACGGACGATCGCCGCACGGGTGGTCGCGCTGGCGATGGTCGGAGTCCTCGGGTACGGCGTCTACTGGGTGATCTTCGAGCCGAAGGCGAGCGACAAGGCACTCAGCCGGCTCTCCGACCTCGACGCCGGCTGCGCGTCGAACATCGCGCGCAAGTACTTCCCCAAGACCGCCGAGCACACCGGCGCCGGGCCGCACCCGGTCGCGATGTTCACCCTCAGCGAGTCCGGCTCCTCGCACCCCGCCTCCCCCACCGCCGGCTCGCCGGACTACTGGAGCGCGACCCGCCTGGACCCGTACCGCGTCCAGCTGATCGCCTGCCTGGACTCACCCGACGAGGGCGAGTTCCTCACCGACTGCAAGTTCACCTCGGACACCCTCAAGCTCTACCGCGGCAAGTACGAGGTGACCGTGTACGAGGCCAGGACGGGGAAGAAGGTCGGCACCGAGCATCTGCTGGGCAGCGCCAAACCCAGCTGCCCCAGCATGGTCTACCTGAAGAAGGACGTCTCCAAGCTGCACACCGAGCCCGAGTTCGCGGACTACCAGCAGGTACTGCGCAAGTACGTCGAGCAGTAGCCCGGACGCCTTCCACAGCCGGGTCCGTCCGTCACCGTCGCCGCCGCCCGCCGCCCGTCAGGAGGAACGCCTCCCCGGGCGGCGCCTCCGCCCTCGGGGGATGATGACGGAGGGAGCGTCGAAGCTCACCGAGCGTAGCGAAGAGGGCGCCCGCGTTCGATCCTGCGGAAAGCGGGCAGACGGGGCGTCTCGATACGGCGAGCGAAGGAGCCCCGCATGGCCGATCCGGCGAAGTCATCCGCGCGGAACCCGCACGGCGGTACGGCCCCCGGGGCCGAAGCCGGGTCCGGGTCCGCCGGAACCGGGGTCATCGAGACCAACGTGCCGGCCCGGCTGGACCGGCTGCCGTGGTCCCGCTGGCACTGGCGGATCGTGATCGGCCTGGGCACCGTCTGGATCCTGGACGGCCTCGAGGTGACGATCGTCGGCAACATGGCGGCCAGGCTCGCGCAGCCCGGCAGCGGCATCGCCATCTCGACGACGCAGGTGACGACGATCGCGGCCGCCGTGTACGTGGCGGGCGCCTGCGCCGGCGCACTGTTCTTCGGCTGGCTGACCGACCGGCTCGGGCGCAAGAAGCTGTTCATGGTGACGCTCGCCGTCTACCTGGCGGCGACCGCCGTGACCTCGCTGTCCTGGACGGCCTGGTTCTTCTTCCTCTGCCGCTTCTTCACCGGGTTCGGCATCGGCGGCGAGTACGCGGCGATCAACTCGGCGATCGACGAGCTGATCCCGGCCCGGGTGCGCGGCCGGGTCGACCTGATCATCAACGGCAGCTTCTGGATCGGCGCCGCGCTCGGCGCCTTCGCCTCCGTCGCGCTGCTGAACACCGCGCTGTTCGCCACCGACGTGGGCTGGCGGCTCGCCTTCGGGATCGGTGTCGTGCTGGGCCTGGCGATCCTGCTGGTCCGCCGGCACGTCCCGGAGAGCCCGCGCTGGCTGTTCACCCACGGGCGGGCGCCGGAGGCCGAGGAGGTGGTGGCCGAGGCCGAGCGGGTCGTGGAGCGGGAGACCGGCCGACCACTGCCGGCCGTCACCGACCGGCCGATCCTGATCCGCGAGCGCGGCCCGCTCGGCTTCGTCACGATCGCCCGCACCGTGATCCGCCGCTACCCGCGCCGCACGGTGCTCGGCCTCTCGCTCTTCATCGGGCAGGCGTTCCTGTACAACGCCGTGACCTTCGGCTACGCCGTCATCCTGACCCTCTACTTCGACGTGCCGGAGGGCGACACCGGCTACTACTTCGCGGTCATCGCGGTCGGCAACTTCCTCGGCCCGCTGCTGCTGGGCCACCTCTTCGACTCGGTCGGGCGGGTGCCGATGATCGCCGGCACGTACATCGGCTCCGGCGTGCTGCTGTTCGGCACCGCCGCACTGTTCCAGCAGGGCGCGCTGAGCGCGGCCGGCATGACGGCCTGCTGGACGGCCGTGCTGTTCCTGGCCTCGGCGGGGGCGAGTGCGGCCTACCTGACGGTCAGCGAGATCTTCCCGCTGGAGACCAGGGCGATGTGCATCGCCTTCTTCTACGCCGTCGGCACGGCGGTCGGCGGCATCAGCGGCCCGCTGCTCTTCAACGGCCTGGTGAGCAGCGGGAAGGTCTCCGACACCACGCTCGCGTTCTGCATCGGGGCGGCGCTGATGACGGCCGCCGGGCTGGTCGAGGCCGCGATCGGCGTGCGGGCGGAACGGCGCAGCCTGGAGGACCTGGCGGCCCCGCTGAGCGCCGTCGAAGCGGCGGATCGCTAGGACTTCCGCGACGCCCGGCCGGGGTCGTCGCGGCGGCCTCCTCGGCGGACACCGCCGGCCCGGCTCGCCCCGGGCGACGGGCCGATCGGCGCCCTGCGGCACTGGGCCCGGCAGTTCTACCCGCCGGACCACCAGGAACGCCTGTCCGTGCCGGCCGCCCTCACGGTCCGGGCCGAGAACGGCGCCCGCAGCGGGGTCGCCCAGCCCTGAGCGGAGGTACGGACGTACGGCCGGGGCCCGGGTCGGGGCCCGACCGGCCGACCGCTCAGCTCGGGAGCCGACCGCCGAGCAGGAAGGCGGTGAACGGCGCGAGCACCCGGGGGTCGGTGAAGTCCACACCGTGCGCGGTCGTGTCGAAGGTGACCATCGCCGCCCGGTGCCCGAAGGCGCGCCGGGTCTGCCGGGCGCCGTTGTAGGTGGTGTCGGGGTCGTACCGGTTCTGCAGCATCAGGATGTTGCGCGGGCCGTCCGGGTCGGCCCGGACCGGCGGTTCCTTCGGGCCGTAGTGCCAGAAGGCGCACGGCCAGACGTTGCCGCTCATGCCGTTGGTGAGCGGGTAGCGGGCCCGGTCGGCGGCGGTGCGGGCGGCGTAGGCGGCCGGGTCGCGGGGCCAGGCCGAGTCGCCGCAGATCACCGCGAACTGGGCCGCGAGGAAGTTGTCGGGGATGACCTGCGGCAGCGGGTTGCCGCCCGAACCGCCGGTGCCCGCGCCCGTCGGCATCGGAGCCGTAGCCGTAACCGGGGCCTGGGCCTGGGCCTGGGCCTGGGCCTGGGCCTGGGCCGGAGTCGTGTCGCGCTCCTCGGCCAGTTGCAGGACCCGCGCACCGAGGGGGTAGTAGCTCGGCTTGACCAGCGAGGCGTAGACGACGCTGCGCAGGCCGCCGCCGGTGAGCAGCCGGCCGCCCGACAGCGGCAGCGGGTCGCGGTCGACCTCGCCGGCCAGCCGCAGGTAGCTCGCCCGGACCGCCTCGGGGGTGGCGCCGAGGTGCAGGGTGGCGTCCTGGGCGGCGACGAAGCGGGCCAGGGCCGGGAAGGAGTCGGCGAAGCCTTCGCTGAACAGCCTGAACCCCTGCTCCAGTCCGCCCGGCGGCACCGTGCTGTCCAGCACCACGCGGTCGGTGTGCGAGGGGAAGAGGGTGGCGTAGACCTGGCCGAGGTAGGTGCCGTACGAGCTGCCCAGGTAGGAGATCCGGGGCAGGCTCAGGGCGGCCCGGATCCGGTCCAGGTCGCGGGCCGAGTTGGCCGTGGTCACGTCGGCCAGGTAGCCGCCGCTCGTGGCCGCGCAGCCGTCGGCCACCCGCCGGGCCTGGTCGAGGTTGGCGGTGATCGAGCCGTCGGGGCCGGGGAAGGGGTAGTTGAGCTGGGCGTCCCGGTCGGCGGCGGACAGGTCGCAGTGGACCGGGGTGCTGTTGCCCACCCCCCGCTCATCGAAGCCGATCAGGTCGTAGGAGCGCAGGACGTCCGCCGGCAGCAGCTTCGCCATCTCGCCCGGGTAGTCGAGTCCGGAGCCGCCCGGCCCGCCCGGCACCACGGCGAGGGTGCCGCGCCGGTGGGCGGGGTCGGCGGTGCGCAGCCGGGAGACGGTGAGGGTGATCGTGCCGGCGTCCGGGTCACGGTAGTCCCGCGGCACCCGCAGGGTCGCGCACTGCTGGCGCGGGTCGCGGGTGAACGGCACGCCGTTGGCGTTCGGGGTCGGCGCGGGGCAGGGCCCCCAGGAGAACTGGGCCGCCGGGGCCGCGACGGCGGTCGGTGCGAGTGGTGCGGCGAGCAGGAGGGCGGCGGTGAGCAGCGCGCCGCCGGCGCGGGCCGTGGTGCGGCCGGTAGGTCGGGTCATGCGTCCGACGCTAGGACTGCTGAGGTGGCGTCAGCCTCGGCGCGGGGGTGGAGAATTCGCCGGAGTGCTTCTCCACCCGGCTCCACCCGGCTCCACCCGGCTCCACCTCGGGGGTGAGTGCGACCAGGGCGGGCCGGTGTCGGCCCGCCCGGCGTCGGACCGGACCTACGCGTGGGCTCCTGCGCACTCCGGGTGTCCCCAGCTGCTGCCCACCTTGGTGATGGTCTCGCCCTTGGCGTAGGAGCGGGTGCAGGGGCAGGTGCCGGGGAAGCGGGCGGCCAGGGTCCGCGAACCGCCCGAGGAGCGCTTCTTCGCCGTGGACGAGCCGGCCGACGAACCCGCCGACGAGGAGACCGACGAGGAGGCCGGGCGGGCGGCCCGCGCCGGGGTGGTCCGGGCCGGGTCCGGCTCCGGGAGGTCGGCGGCGGTTCCGCCCGCGGCCTGCTGCTGGCGGGCGGCGTCGCTGGCGGCCTTGTCGGCGATGGCGTTCAGCGGGTCGCCGTTCACCTGGTGGGCGGGGACGTACACGAAGGTGACGTCCCGCCCGGTCAGCAGCTCGTCGATGTGCTGGATCAGCTCGCGGTTGGCGACGGGCTTGCCGGCGGCGGTCTTCCAGCCGTTGCGCTTCCAGCCGACCAGCCACTTGGTCACCGCGTCGCGGGTGTACGTGCTGTCGAGCCGGACCTCCAGCGGGACGGCCGGGTCCGTCGACGCCAGCAGCTGCTCCAGCGCCGTCAGCTCGCCCACGTTGTTGGTGCTGTGCCCGAGCGGACCGGCCTGCCAGCGCTGGGGCACCCCGGCGGCGTCCGCCACCACGTAGGCCCAGGCCGCCGGACCGGGGTTGCCCTTGGCTGCTCCGTCACACGCTGCAATGACTCGTTCGACCATGCCCCGATCATGCCAGGACGGGGCAGCTCCGGGCCAAATCGGTCAGGCGCGGAGCAGCAGCAGGAGCAGGGCGGCGGACCAGCTGAAGTTGGTCGAGTTCCGCCCCTCCCCCGTCAGCGGGTCGTAGTTCTCCCGCAGCGGACCGTCGCCGCCGAGCCCGGCGGCCGTGGTCAGGAGTCGGTCCGTCGCCCGGCGGGCGTCCTGGTTCCAGCCGTACCGGCGCAGGCCTTCGATGGCGAAGTAGGTCTGGTCGATCCAGGCCAGCCCGCGCCAGTACCCGGCGGGGTCGAAGGAGGGCGAGCTGCGGGCGACGGTCGGGAACGGCAGCGCGGTGCCGAACTCGGCCGGGTCGAGCAGGAGCCTGCGGACCGCGCGGGCCTGGGCGGGTGAGGCGGTGCCGGACCAGAGCGGGATGGCGCCCTCGATGCCGCGCCCGCGCGCGGTGAGGCGGGCGCCGGTGGCCAGGTCGGTGTCGTGGAACCAGCCCGTGGCGGGGTCGAACATGGTGTCGCGCACGGCCCGGTCGATCGCCTCGGCCCGTCCGCGCAGCCGCTGGGCGGCAGTGCGGTCGCCGAGTTCGGCGGCGATGGCGGCCAGGGCCCGGTGGTCGGCGGCCAGGTAGGCGTTGAGATCGACGGAGCGCTGGGTGAGCGACCAGCCCAGCAGGGCGCCCTGCGCGCTGCGGTTGGCGACGACGGCGGCGCCGAGGGCGGCGTCGAAGCGCGGCGCGTTGTCCATGCCGGACTCCCAGGCCGCCGCCGCCAGGCAGTCCGCCGGGGCGGCGTTGCCCGGGTCGACGGTGGCGCCGTACTCGCACAGGCCTTCGCCGTCGTGGTCCCGGGTGCGGTACCACCAGTCCTGGTAGGCGGTCAGTTTGGGCAGCAGCTCGCGCAGGAACGCCCGGTCGCCGCCGCGTCGGTACACCTCCCAGACGGCCCAGGAGGCCAGCGGGGGCTTGGAGTTGCGCTCGTTCCAGTTGCCGCCGCCGGTGCTCGGGTCGTTGTAGAAGACGCAGTCCGGGATCATCCCGGCGTCCTGCGGGCGGTCGGCGGAGTCGGGGCGGATCTGGTGGTCGAACATCGCCCGGATCTGGTCGGCGGCCAGGTCGGGGGCGAAGACGGCGGTGCCGGCGGCCTGCTTCCAGGTGTCCCAGGCCCAGACCCCGCTGAACCACTTGTACGAGAGCGTGGGCGTGACGGCGTCGTGCCGGATCCGCCCGGCCGGGCTGCGCCAGTTGGTGACCAGGGTCTGCACGCACTTGACGGCCGTCCGGCGGCGCGCGGCGGGGACGCCCTCGGTCGCCCGGGCGACGTACCCGGCCCAGCGGGCGGCGCCCGCCGTGGCGACCCGGTCGGGGGCGCGCAGCGCGGCGTCCGCCTCGGCGACGGCGCGGGCGTGCTCGGCGTCGGTGAAGGTGTAGCTCTCGGCCCAGTCCAGGGTGCGGGCCGCGCCCGGGGCCAGCCGGACGGCCCCGGCCAGTTCGGTGCGGTGGCCGTCGCCGCTGACGGTGGTGCGCACCGGCGCCGCGTGGCGGACTTCGAAGCGCTCGGTGCCGTCGGTGAGGTAGTCCCAGGTCTGCCGTACCCGGGCGAACCGGACGGCGATGCCGCGCTCGGCGGCGACCAGGGCGGGGGCGTCGTGCTGGGGGCCGGCGGCCGGGCGCAGCAGTGCCCCGGTCCAGGCGACCTGGAGGTTCCGCTCGGCCGGGCCGCCGTTGGCCAGCCGGGCCCTGACCAGGGCGGTGCGGTTGCCGGCGAAGCGCAGTTCCAGGGTGAGCGCCAGGCGGCCGCCGAGGTCGTAGGACTGGCGCAGCAGTCCGGGCAGCGAGGTGAGCCGGGGGGCGCCGCCGGCGGCGAGGTCCAGGACCTTTCCCTGCTCGGTCAGTTGGAGGCGGTTGAGGCCGTCGCTGAGCCACCACGGGTATTCCTGGGCGAGGTGGAGCGGGCCGGTGAAGCCGCCGAGCGGGTCCTGCGGGCGCGGCAGGGCGTAGGCGTGCCAGGCGCCGAGGTCGGCGAAGACGTTGATCGGGTTGTTGCCGGTGGCGTCGCCGGGGTAGGCCTGCGCGGGGGTGCCGTGCAGGTCGAGGACGTCGGCGTAGCGGTCGGAGAGGGCGGACGGATCGGTCAGGTCGGACGGGTTGGACAGGTCCGACGGGTCGGCCTGGCGGTCGTCGGCGTGGGCGGCCGGTGTGACGCCGCCGACCACGGCGAGGGCGGTGCCGGTGGCGGCGGTGGCGGCCAGGAGTCGGCGGCGGGACAACGGCGTCATGTGCGCTCCTCGGCGGGCGTGGACGGGGGCGTGGACTGAGACGGAGGTGGGGAGGCCGGGTCGGGGCCGGCCGCGGGGACGCGGACGACGGCGGCGCCGAGCGGCGCGAGGGTGAGGCCCCGGCCGGTGTCGGCCCCGGTGAGCAGGTCGGTGCCGGGCCGGTCCAGCGCCACCCGGCATGCGGCGGGGCCGTGGTTGAGCAGGAACAGGTAGTCGGTGCCGTCGGCGGCGCGGCGGCGGGTGGCCTCGACGCCGGCCGGCAGGCCGGGCAGTTCGGCGCCCACCCCGGCTTCGGCGAGCGGCAGGTCGAGCACCCGGCCGACGTCCGCGCCGAGGTGGCAGCCGAGGTACCAGGCGCTGCCGGTGCCGTGGCGGTGCCGGGTGACGGCGGGCAGGCCGGCCAGCTCGCCGGAGGCGTAGCGGGCGACGGTCTCGGCGCCCTCGGTGTCGATCCATTCGCTCCAGTGCTCGGCCCGCAGCTCCGGCCCGCCGTCGTCGAGCCGGACGGTGGTGGCGGCACCGTCGGGGATCGGCCAGTGCTCGTCCACGACGAGGCCGAACAGCGGCCGCAGCGGCCCGGGGTGGCCGCCGGGGTGGAGGTGGTCGTGCCGGTCGCTGATGCCGCTGAACGGGCCGCAGACCAGGTGGCCGCCCGCTTGGACGAAGGCGGTGAGCCGGTCGGCGGTGGCGGTGTCGAGCAGGTACAGGTTGGGGGCGAGCAGCAGCCGGTAGCCGTCGAGGTCGCCGGTGGGCGGGACGAAGTCGACGGTCACGCCGCGGTCGTGGAGGGCCGCGTACCAGGGCCGGAGCAGGTCGAGCCAGCGCATCCGCGCGGAGGGGTGGTCGTCCAGCTCCAGTGCCCACCAGCTGTCCCAGTCGAGCAGGACGGCCGCCCGCCCGCGGATCCGGCTGCCCGCGATCTCGCCGAGCCGGCGCAGCTCGGCCCCGAACCGGACGGTCTCCCGCCAGCCGCGCGAGGAGGTGCCGCGGTGCGGGAGCATCGCGCTGTGGAACTTCTCGGCCCCGGCGACGGAGGCCCGCCACTGGAAGTGCAGTACGCCGTCCGCGCCCCGGGCCAGCGCCTGGAGCGACCAGAGCCGGTACAGGCCGGGCCGTTTGGGCAGGTTGACGGGCCGCCAGCTGACGGCCGAGGGGGCCTGTTCCATCAGCAGCCACGGCTTGCCGCCCTTGAGGGAGCGCATCAGGTCGTAGTTCATGGCCGCGTTGACGTGTGTGCGGGGGTCGGCCGGGTCGGGGTAGGCGTCGTCGGAGACGAGGTCCTCGTGGCGGCTCCACTCCCAGTAGTCCAGCGACTTGAGCATCGACATGAAGTTGGTGGTGACCGGCACGCCCGGTGAGACCTCGTCGAGGACGGCCTTCTCGGTGCGGTGCAGGGCCAGCAGCGCGTCGGAGCAGAACCGGCGCCAGTCCAGCAGTTGGGTCGGGTTGACCGGCCCCGGCGCGGCGCGCGGCGGTTCGATCTCGTCGAACGAGCCGTAGCGCTGCGACCAGAACGCCGTCCCCCAGGAGCGGTTGAGTTCGTCGACGTCGCCGTGCCGCTCGCGCAGCCAGCGCCGGAAGTCGGTGGCGGACGCGGGGCAGAAGCACTCCTGGACGTGGTCGCCGTACTCGTTGTGGATGTGCCACAGGGCGAGTGCGGGGTGGTCGTGGTAGCGCTCGGCGAGGGCCCGGGTGAGCCGGGCGGCGGCGGCCCGGTAGACGGCGGAGGAGGGGCAGTAGTGCTGGCGCGAGCCGAACTCCAGCCGGACGCCGTCGGCGGTGACGGGCAGCAGCTCGGGGTGGGCGCGGACCAGCCAGGCGGGCGGCGAGGCGGTGGCGGTGGCCAGGTCTACGGCGATGCCGTGGCCGTGGACGAGGTCGAGCAGGCGGTCCAGCCAGCCGAAGTCCCAGCTCTCGGCGGCGGGTTGGAGCCGGGCCCAGGAGAAGACCCCGACGGTGACCAGGTTGACGCCGGCCTCGGCCATCAGCTTCACGTCCTCGGCCCACACCTCCTCGGACCACTGCTCGGGGTTCCAGTCCCCGCCGTAGAGGAGGCCGGGGACGCGGGTGAGTGCGCCTGCGCGGGAAGGTGTGCGGGGGGTCATGCGGGGGGTCATCCTTTCAGCGCTCCGCCGAGCAGGCCGGCCACGAACTGCCGCTGGAAGACCAGGAAGAGCAGCACCAGCGGGAGGGTGGCCAGCAGGGAGCCGAGCATGAGGCCGGAGTAGTCGACGTGGGTCAGCCCGGTCAGCGTGTTGAGCGCCACCGGCACGGTGTACTTGTCCTCGGTGTTGAGCATCAGCAGCGGCCAGATGAAGCTGTTCCACTGGCCCATGAAGGTGAAGATCACGAGTGCGCCCAGCTGCGGCCGCACGCACGGCAGGACGACCTGGTAGAAGGTGCGCAGTTCGCCGGAGCCGTCGATGCGCGCCGACTCCAGGAGTTCGTCGGGAAAGTCCAGGAAGCCCTGGCGCATCAGCAGGATGCCGAAGGAGTTGGCCAGGAAGGGCAGGATGACCGCCTGGTAGCTGTCGATCCAGCCGACGCTGGCCATCATCTGGAACAGCGGGACGAGCAGCACCTGGAGCGGGATCATCATGGTCGCGAGCACCAGCCCGAGCAGCAGCCCGCGGCCCCGGAACCGGTACTTGGCCAGCCCGTAGCCGCACATGGCCGACAGCAGGGAGCTCAGCGCGGTGTAGACGACGGCGACGCCGAGGCTGTTGAGCAGCACCCGGCCGAAGCCGATGCTCTGCTGGAGGTGCGCCAGGTTGCGCAGCAGTTCCCCGCCGGGCAGGAACGGCGGCGGGGAGTGGAAGAGTTCGGAGCTGCTGTGGGTGCTGGCGATCAGCATCCAGGCGAACGGCACCAGGCTGACGACGGCGCCGAGGGCGAGCACGGCCAGGACGGCGCCGCGGCCGAGCCGGGCGGTCAGCGGGCGGGCCGCCGGTGGGCGGACGGCCGCCGGCCGGGCGGGCCGGGGGCGGGCGGAGGTGGTGCTCATCGGCGGCGTTCCCTTCCGTAGAACCGGAACTGGAGGAGGGAGACGGCCGCGATGACCAGCACCACGACCCAGGCGATCGCGGCCGCGTACCCGAAGTCGAGCTGCTGGAAGCCGACCTTGTACAGGTAGACCACCGGGGTGAGGGTCGCGTCGCCGGGGCCGCCGCGCGTCAGCACGTAGTTCTCGTCGAAGAGTTGGAGCGTGCCGATGGTGGAGGTGATGACGCAGAACAGCACCACCGGCCGCAGCTGCGGCAGGATCACGCTGGTGTAGGTGCGCAGCGTGCCCGCGCCGTCGAGGGCGGCGGCCTCGTACTGGTCCCGGCCGATGGCGTGCAGGCCGGCGAGCAGGATGACGGCGTTGTAGCCGGTCCAGCGCCAGGTGACCGAGCCGATCAGGGAGATCCGGGCCCAGGTGGGCGAGTTGAGCCAGTCGACGGGGCCTGCGCCCAGGGCGTGCAGGAGCTGGTTGGCCAGGCCGCCGTCGGTGCGCAGCAGCACCTGGAAGACGACGGCGTAGGCGACCAGCGTGGTGACGGCGGGCAGGAAGAAGACGGCCCGCCAGCCGGCCCGGAAGCGCAGCCAGGACTGGTTCAGCAGGACGGCCAGCACCAGCGCCAGCCCGATCATCACGGGCACCTGGACGGCCAGGATCATCCCGGTGTTGACCAGGGAGTGCAGGAAGGCCGGGTCGTCCAGCATGCGCCGGTACTGGTCCAGGCCGACCCAGACGGTGGCGCCGTCCCGGCGGGCGGTGAAGCTCTGGTAGAGGCTGGCGCCGAGCGGATAGGCGAAGAAGAGGATGAAGAGCACGGCCGTGGGCCCGGCGAAGAGCCAGGCCGCGGAGCGTGGCAGCCGTCGTCGCCGGGTGGGCGTGGTGCGCGCGGGCGCGGCGGCCATCCGGGGGGCGGGGGCCTGGAGACTGGTCATGGCGCGTGTCCCTACGGGGCCGGCTGGCGACTGGTCGCGGTGGCGATCTGGCGGGCGGCGGAGCGCAGCACGGTGCCGGGGTCGGCTCCGTTGTGCAGCACCTGGTTGACGGCGGTGTTGACGATGTCGCCGGCCTTGGAGTCGTCGGCGGTGGTCTCGACGGTGGGGATGGACCGGGCGAGGTCGGCGAAGAGCCGCATGGCGGGCTGGTTCGCGTAGTACGGGTCCGGCTGCTGGAAGTACGGGTCGTCCAGAGCCGGGAGGTAGGCGGGGAAGAGGCCTTCGTGCTCCATCATCGAGGCCTGGTTGGCCCGGTCGGCGAGCAGGAAGGAGAGGAACTCCCAGGCGAGTTCGGGGTTCTTGCTCTGTGCGGTGACGGAGAGGGTGGAGCCGCCGCTGTTGGAGGTGCGGCAGCCGCCGGGGTCGAACGCGGGCAGGGGGACGACGCCGAACCTGCCGTTCAGGTCGGCCATGTCCCCGGTGAGGGTGCCGTCCCACCAGGCGGCGGTGGGGGTGGTGGCGGCCTTGCCGTCGTGGGTGCCGGAGACCAGGCCGTCCCAGCCGTTCTCGAAGTCGACCAGGCCCCGGTCGACGAGCTGCTTCATCAGGGTGAGCGCCCGTTCGGCGGCGGGTGAGGCGACGGCGACCTTGCCGTCGACGAACCAGCCCTGGCCCTGTTGTTGGAGCAGCAGGGCGAACATGCTGTCCTGCTTGGCGTCCAGGATGAGCAGTTTCTTGCCGGTGCGGTCCTTGAGGGTGGTGCCGGCGGCGAGGTAGTCGTCCCAGGTGGTGAGGGTGGCGGGGTCGATTCCGGCCTGCTGGAAGTGGTCGCGGCGGTAGAAGAGGGCGCACGGGCCGCTGTCCCAGGGCAGGGCGAGGACGCGGCCGCCCGCGTCGGTGACGGTGCGCCAGACGGACGGCGCGAAGTCCTTCGCGAGGCCGCCGGCCCGGCTGGTCAGGTCCACCAGCGCGTGGGGGAAGTTGCCGATGTAGGTGGGCATTCGGTGGCCCTCGACGGTCAGTACGTCGGGGAGTCCGCTGCCGGCTCCGAGTCCGACGGTGATCTTGTCGTAGGCGTTGTCGTAGCCGATGTCGACGACGTCGACGGTGGTGCCGGGGTGGGCCTGTTCGAAGGCCTTGCCGAGCCGTTGCATGGCCTTGGCGGCGACGTCCCAGGACCAGATGGTGATCTTCCCGGCGGCCTTGCCGCCCGAACTCGCGTCCAGCCGTTTGGCGTCGGGGGCGCCGGCGCCGCCGGTGGCGCAGCCCGTCGCCCCGGTCAGCAGCAGCGCGCCGCCCGCGAGCCCGGCGCCGAGGACCCGGCGCCGGGTGGGGCCCGGTCCGGATCCGGCCCGGTTGCCCGCCGGAGCGTCAAGGTGTCTGTGCCGGGTGCCGGTTGAGTTCTTTCCTCCCGACATCTTGCCTCCTGAAGAGTGAATGCCGAATGCTGTATACAGAACTCAGCACACACAGTGCCGTCAAGGCTTGTGACCGAAATCGCGGAAGGTGCCAGGATGACCGCACGCGCCCCCCGGACCCACCCGTACATCCCCAACGCCGCCCCCGACGTGAAGAAGGCCATGCTGGCGGCGATCGGCGCGCACAGCGTCGAGGAGTTCTACGCCGACATCCCCGCCGAGCTCCGCCTGGACCGCCCGCTGCGACTGCCCGAGCCACTCGACTCCGAGGCACAACTGGTCGCCCACATGGAGGAGTTGCTCGCCCGCAACACCGCCGTCCCGCCCGGCCGCAGCTTCCTCGGCGCCGGCTGCTACCGCCACCACGTGCCCGCCGTGGTCGACGAGGTCGTCAACCGCAGCGAGTTCCTCACCGCCTACGCCGGCGAGCCGTACGAGGACCACGGCCGCTTCCAGGCCCTGTGGGAGTACCAGTCGCTGATGGCCGAACTACTGGCCGTCGACGTCGTCAACGTGCCGACCTACGACGGCTTCCAGGCCGCCGCCACCGCACTGCGGATGGCCGGCCGGGCCACCGGGCGCCGCCGCCTCCTCCTGGTCGGCGACCTCGACCCGGACAAGCTCTCCCGGATCCGCGACTACGTGCGCGGCGTCCACGACCTCGTGCTCGTCCCGGCCGAACCCGGGGCCGTCCGCGCCGCCCTCGCCGCCGGCGACACCGCCGCCGTCTTCGCCGAACTGACCGACCACTGCGGCCGCATCGACCCCGAACTGCCGCAGTACGTCGAACTCGCCCACCAGGCAGGCGCGCTGGCCGTCGTCGGCGCCAACCCGCTGAGCCTCGGCGTGCTCGCCCCGCCCGCCTCCTTCGGCGCCGACCTCACCTGCGGCGACCTCCAGCCGCTCGGCATCCACCCCAGCTTCGGCGGCGGCAACGCGGGCTTCATCGCCAGCGCCGACGACGAACGCCTGGTGGCCGAGTACCCGAGCCGCCTCTTCGGCCTCACCCCCACCGACGTGCCGGGCGAGTACGGCTTCGGCGACGTCGCCTACGAGCGGACCTCCTTCGCCGTGCGCGAGGAGGGCAAGGAGTGGGTCGGCACCGCCGCCGCCCTGCACGGCATCGCCGCCGGGGTCTACCTCTCGCTGATGGGGCCGCACGGCATGCGCGAGATCGGCGAGACCATCCTCGCCAACACCGCCTACGCCCGCCGGCGCCTCGCCCAGGCCCCCGGCGTGGAACTCGCCGACCCCGAGGCCGTCCACTTCGCCGACTTCACCCTCCGCTACACCGGCGGGCGCACCGCCGCCGAGGTCGCCGCCGCACTGCTCGCCCGCGGCCTGCACGCCGGCACCCCGGCCGGGGAACACGAGGGCCGCTACTGCGTCACCGAGCTCCACACCCAGGCCGACATCGACCGCCTCGCCACCGCCCTTGAGGAGATCGTCAAGTGACGGACCGTCAGACCAGCGGCGGGACCGACCCGCGGATCGCCCCCAAGCCCGCCCTGCGCCGCTTCCACCAGGCCCGCTGGGACGAGAAACTGATCTTCGAACTGGGCGCGCCCGGCGAACGCGGCATCCTGCCACCGACCCCCGGCCCCGGCGTCACCGCCGCCGTCGGCAGCCCCGCCGACCGCCTGCCCGCCGCGCTGCGCCGCGCCACCCCGGCCGCGCTGCCCGAACTCGGCCAGCAGCAGGTGCTCCGCCACTACCTGCGGCTCTCCCAGGAGAACCTCGGCGCCGACCTCAACGTCGACGTCGGCCAGGGCACCTGCACCATGAAGTACAGCCCCAAGGTCAACGACGCCTTCGTCCGCGACCCGCGCATCGCCGCCCTGCACCCGGCCCAGGACTCCTCGACCGTCCAAGGGGTGCTCGAACTCGTCCACCGGCTGGAGCAGTTGCTCAAAGAGGTCTCCGGCATGGACCGGGTCTCACTGCAACCCGGCGCCGGCTCCGCCGCGATCTGGACCAACGTCTCCGTCATCCGCGCCCACTTCGCCGCCCGCGGCGAGCTGGAACAGCGCGACGAGGTCATCACCACCGCCTTCTCGCACCCCTCCAACGCCGCCTGCGCCAAGACCGCCGGCTTCAAGGTGATCACCCTGCACCCGGACGCGGACGGCTACCCCGACATCGAGGCGCTGCGCGCCGCCGTCGGCCCGCGCACCGCCGCGCTGCTCATCACCAACCCCGAGGACACCGGGATCTACAACCCCCGGATCGCCGAGTTCGTCCGCATCGTGCACGCGGCCGGCGGCCTGTGCGCCTACGACCAGGCCAACGCCAACGGCGTCCTCGGCATCACCCGGGCCCGCGAGGCCGGCTTCGACCTGTGCCACTTCAACCTGCACAAGACCTTCTCCACCCCGCACGCCTGCGGCGGCCCCGCCGCCGGCGCCTGCGGCGTCACCGCCGAGCTCGCGCCCCACCTGCCCAGCCCCACCGTCGAGTTCGACGGCGAGCGGTACATCCTGGACCACGACCGGCCGGAGTCCATCGGCAAGATCCGCCCCTACCTGGGCGTCGTCCCGAACCTGGTCCGCGCCTACGCCTGGATCATGTCGATGGGCGCCGCGGGGCTGCGCGAGGTGGCCGAGACCGCCGTGCTCAACAACAACTACCTGATGCACCAGGTCCAGCGGATCCGCGGCGTCTCCGTGCCCTACGCCAAGGGGCGGCCGCGCGTCGAGCAGGTCCGCTACAGCTGGCAGCAGCTCAACGAGGACACCGGCCTGCACAGCGAGGACCTCGGGTACCGCGCCGCCGACTTCGGCACCCACTACTGGACCAGCCACCACCCGTACGTCGTCCCCGAGCCGATGACGCTGGAGCCGACCGAGTCCTACTCCCGCGCCGACCTCGACGAGTACGCCGCGATCCTCGCCGAGGTCGCCCGCGAGGCCTACGAGGACCCGGAGACCGTCCGTACGGCCCCGCACAACTCCACCGTGCACCGCATCCGGCACGAGCCGCTGGACGACCCGGCGGTCTGGGCCGTCAGCTGGCGCGCCTACCGCCGCAAGGTCCTCGGCGAGCAGCCGTGACGACGGGCCCCGGGGCCGGTCGCCCAACTTCCGCCGCCCGCCCGGCAGGTGGGAAACCGACGACCGGCCCCGCCGTCGGGCTCGTGGTCAACCCGGTCGCCGGACTCGGCGGCCGGGTCGGCCTCAAGGGCAGCGACGGCGCCGAGGTCCAGCAGCGGGCCCGCGCCCTCGGCGCCCGGCCGGCCGCGAGCTCCCGTACAGAACTGATGCTCCGTCAGTTCAGCTTGCTCGCACCGCACTCGACCTTGCTCACGGCGGCCGGGCCGATGGGTGCGGACGCGGCGCGGGCGGCCGGCCTCGACCCGACGGTGGTCCACCGGCCCGCCGGCCCGGACACCACGGCGGCGGACACCCGCGCGGCCGTCCGCGCCCTCGTCGCGGCCGGCGCCGGCCTGCTGCTGTTCTGCGGCGGCGACGGCACGGCCCGCGACGTCCTCGACGCGCTCGGCACGCTCGACGCACTCGGCACGCTCGGCACGCTCGGTCCGGAGCCAGGACCGCCCGTCCTCGGCATCCCGGCCGGCGTCAAGATGCACTCCGCCGTCTTCGCCGTCCACCCCCGCGCCGCCGCCGAGGTGGCCGCCGCCTGGGCGGGCGGCGGCGTCCGGCTGGCGTCCGCCGAGGTCGTGGACCGCGACGAGGCGGCGCTACGCGAGGGCCGGGTGTCCGCCCGCCTGCACGGGTGGCTGACCGTCCCGGTCCTGCCCTCCCGGGTCCAGCAGCGCAAGACCGGCAGCTCCACCGCCGACTCCGAGGCGCTGGGCGGCATCGCCGCCGAGGTCGCCGAACGCGTCGGCCCCGGCGAGCTGCTCGCCCTCGGCCCGGGCGGCACGACGCACGCCGTCGCCACGGCACTCGGCGCGGCGGACGCCTGCCTGACCGGCGTCGACGTGCTCCGCCTCCAACCCGGCGGCGCCGCCCGCGTCGTGATCCGCGACGCCCGGGCCGACCAACTGCTGGCCCTGCCCGCCGCCCCGTGGATCGCGCTCTCGCCGATCGGCGGCCAGGGCTTCCTGCTCGGCCGCGGCAATCAGCAGTTCACCCCCGAACTGCTGCACGCCGCCGGCCGCGAGCGGCTGCTCGTCCTCGCCACCGAGGCGAAGCTCGCCGCCCTCGCGGGCCGCCCGCTGCTGCTGGACACCGGCGACCCGGAGCTGGACGACGCGTTGTCCGGGCACGTCCGGGTGATCACCGGCCGCCACACCAGCGCCGTCTACCGCCTGACCGCCTGACCGGCCCGACCTCCCCAACCAGCCTGACCCCCTGAAGAGGAGCCCTCAGTGATCGACCTCCACGGCAAGCGCACCATCGTCACCGGCGCCGCCTCCGGCATCGGCCGGGCCACCGCCGCGCTGCTGGCCGAACTCGGCGCGGCCGTCGTCCTCGCCGACCTCGACGCCGACCGCGGCGAGCAGGCCGCCAAGGAAACCGGCGGCACCTTCGTCCGCTGCGACGTCTCTCAGCGCGCCGACTGCGAACGGGCCGTGCGCACCGCCGTCGACCTGCACGGTGGCGTCGACGTGCTGTTCAACAACGCCGGGATCATCCGCCGGTCCACCGTCTGCGACATCGCCGACGACGACTGGGACCAGGTGATGGCCGTCAACGTCCGCTCCGTCATGCTGCTCAGCGGGCTGGTCGTGCCGCTGATGGCTGCGAACGGCGGCGGCAGCATCATCAACACCGGCTCCGGCTGGGGCATCCGGGGCGGCGGCCGGGCCGTCTCCTACTGCGCCTCCAAGGGCGCCGTCGTCAACATGACCCGGGCCATGGCCATCGACCACGGCCCCGACAACATCCGCGTCAACTGCGTGTGCCCCGGTGACACCAACACCGGTATGCTCGCCGAGGAGGCCCGCCAGCTCGGCGAGAGCCCGGACGCCTTCTACGCCGACGCCGCCGACCGACCGCTCGGCCGCATCGGCCAGCCTCGGGACATCGCCCAGACGGTCGCCTTCCTCGCCAGTGACGCCTCCACGTTCGTCAGCGGCGCGATCATCGCCGTGGACGGCGCCGGGACCGCCTGACCAGTCGCCCGGCCGGTACGCTACGGACCGAGGAAGAAGGGAAAGCCCGATGGCGATCGAGCGGCGTCCGCTGCGCGAACAGGTGAAGGACGAACTCCTGGAGCGGCTGAGCCACGGCCGGTTCACCCCCGGCGAGTCGATCAACGAGGTCCACCTCGCGGAGGAACTGGGCGTCAGCCGCACCCCGTTGCGCGAGGCGCTGATCAGTCTGGAGCGCGAAGGCATCATCACCAGCGAGCGCGGCAAGGGCTTTCGCTTCGCACCCACCGGCCGACAGGAGTTCCTCGACCTCACGGCCATCCTGATCGCCCTGGAGTCGCTGGCGCTGCGGACCTCCGACCGCGCGCACCTCTCGGCCATCGCGCCCCGGCTGCTGGCGGAGGCCCGCGCCTTCTCCGCGCCCCAGGCCCCGCACGGCACCATAGAGCGCTACGACGACGCCTGGCACGCGCTGTTGCTCTCCGGCTGCTCCAACGCCCGGCTGCGCGAGCTGATCGACTCGCTCAAACTCACCCTCCACCGCTACGAGCGGGTGGTCGTCGGCGACCACGAGATCCTCGAACGCGCCGCCGAGGAGCACGAGCGGATCGCCCAGTGCCTCCTCGACGACGACATGGAGCAGGCCGTCGCCGCCCTGGAGGCGAACTGGACCAGCGGCATGGAACGGATCATGGAGCGCCTGCCGGCCCTCGGCGCCCGCTGACGCGCTCTCCCCCGCGGCCGGGACGTCACTCCTCGTCGGACCGGCCGCGGACGCAGGTCAGCACTCCCGCCACGGCCGCGAGCTGCGCGGTGAGCCCGCCGGCGTCGCCCTGCCCCTGCACCGACAGGGCGACCTCGACGGGCTTCTCGGAGACCTCGCCGGGGAGTTCCCCGTCCGTGCCGGACAGCGTGCGCAGCTCGAAGACGGCGAAGCCGGCCCGGGTGCACTGGTCCAGCACGTCCCGCAGCACCCCCCTGCCGGGACGGTAGACGATGCGGTACGAGACCGCGGGCCGGTGCAGCGCGGGCAGGCGGTTGAGCAACGGCCTGATCGCGTAGGACGCGAGGAAGTACGCCGCGACGGTCAGCGCCGCGAGCAGCGGCAGGCCCGCGGCCGCGGCGGAGCCCACCGCCGCGGTGAGCCAGATGGTGGCCGCCGTCGTCAGCCCCTGCACCCAGCCCCGGTGCACGAAGATCACCCCGGCGCCGATGAAACCCAGCCCCGACACGATCTGCGCGGCCATCCGCGACGGGTCCAGCTCGACGGTGCCCGCGCGCATCACGTCGGCGAAACCGTACTTGCTCACCAGGGTGAACAGCGCCGCGCCGCTGCCCACCGTCGTGTACGTCCGCAGGCCCGCGGACTTCTGGCGGATCTGCCGCTCGACCCCGATCAGGCCGGAGAGCAGGAAGGCGAACAGGAACTCCAGTACCTGGACCGACCCCTGACCGGACGGCCCGGCCGCCCATTGAACCGCTGCCATAGCCCTGACGCCTCTTCTCCGCCGCACCGCCGGCCCCGGACGTGGTGATTCATGCTAGGGCCCGGTGCGCAGCGGCGCGGCCTCCTCCCGGAAGGCGGGGGGTCGATTCCGCGTCAATTCCCGCCGGTTTCCCACCCGTCGGCGCGCGCGGACGGCCTGGGCCGGACCGAGGCGAGCAGGGCGGCCGGGTCGGGGTTCTTCTGGAGCCCCGGCAGCAGCAGTTCCCACAGGTCGCACAGGCGCTCCTCGATGGTGCGCCGTCCGTCGATCGCGTCGGAGACGGTGTGCAGCCCGAAGAAGGCGCAGATCACGCCGTGGGCCGTGGTCGACGGGTTGACCCGGGCGGCGAGCTCGCCCTCGCTGCCCGCCCGTTCGAGCAGGACCCGGACGGTGTCGATCCACCCCACGAACGGCACCGGGAGGTCGGCGTCGATGGCCGCGCGCTCGGACCAGAGCCGGGCGCCGGCCCTGACCACGACGTCGTCGCGGAAGGCCCGCGCCACCGCGAAGCTCAGCCGGACGAGTTGCTCCAGCGCCGGCACCGGAGTGCGGGTGTGGCGCGCGACGAGCTCCGGCCAGGTGGCGAAGTGCGCTTCGATCACGGCGCGGGCCAGGTTCTCCTTGCTGGTGTAGTGGAAGTAGATGGCCCCGCTCGTCCTGCCGGAGGCCGCGCTGATGTCGCTGATGCTGGTGCCCGCGTACCCGCGTTCGTCGAACAATCGCGCAGCTGATTCGAGGACTGACCTCCGTGTCGTCTCCGCCCGATTCTGCACGCGCCTCTGCCTTTTCAAGATCACCCCGGCTTTTCGCACGCACTGTAGTGATCCGCGGGCCGGAGCGCCAACTGACGACATGCGAAACCAAGGAGATTGATATTTTCTGTAAATATGAAGATGCTGGATTTCCTCCCCTCCTCGGCGGCCCGGCATCCTGCCCGACCGCTCAGCTGGTCCCGCACGGTCCCCCGCGAACTGGTCCACCGCGCCGCCGTGGCGGAGGTGCTGCTGACCGACGTCCGGGCCCGAGGCGGCGACCGCTTCGAGGCGGCGGCCCAGTGGCCCCGCTCCCACCCCACCTTCCCGCGCGGACGCGGAGAGCGGCACGACCCGCTGATCGCCGTGGAGACCGCCCGCCAGCTGGGCATCTACCTGCCGCTGCGCCACTACGGCGTGCCGGCCGACACGCACCTGCTGATCACCGACGTGTCCTGCCGGGTCGACCCGGCGGCCGAGCCGCGCGGCGACGGCCCGGCGGCGGTCCTCTGCCGGGCCCAGGTGCACGGCCTGCGGACCTCGGCCGAAAACCACCGGCCCACCGGCATGCGGCTGCGGGTCGACTGCTCCGCGCGGGGAGTGGTGTTCGCCCGGATCGAGGGCGGCACGCGCTTCGTCGAACGGCCCGCCTACCCGGCCCTGCGCGGCACCGCGCTGGCCGGGGATCCCGCGGACTCCGGCCCGCCCCCCGACCCCCCGTCACCGGCGGAGGTCGGCGTCTCCCTGCCCTCCGACGTGCTGGTGACGCGCGCGGGCGGCGGTTCGCGGGCGAGTGACGGTTCGCGGGCGGACGACGCGCTCCTGATCTGCCCGGCCGACCCGGCACACCCGTTCTTCTTCGACCACTCGTCCGACCACATGCCCGGCATGGTGCTGCTGGAGGCGGCCCGGCAGGCCGCGGCGCTGCGCAGCGCGGGGCGGCTGTCGCACCCCGTCGACTACCGCATGAAGGCCGTGCGGTTCACCGAGTTCGCCCCCCTCCCGGAAGTCGACATCACCGAGTACGAGCATTTGTGCGTTTTTCATATTCGTCAGAACGGTCATATCACCGCCGCGGGGTCGTTGGGCTATTGAAGTAAAGACCCGGCAAATCTAGGGCCGCCAAGTTTGACCGCGAAACATATCGATCGTAACGTTGCGATCGTTATGTTCCGGATCGTTTTCTCCGATCCGGACGCCGAGGCGCGTCGTTCCGCCGCACTCCAGATTCCGGCCCCGGACAGGTCGGCAAGCGGCCACGGCCCCGGGCCGTGGCCGGCCCCCCTCGTCCCGACGCACACTCCGGCGAATCCCACAAAGCCAATCCCACCTGAAGGGCGTAGGCATGACCGTGGAGAGAATCAACGACTGGACCCCTGCAGCCGTCGTCTTCGACTGCGACGGCACGCTGATGGACAGCGAGTCGCACTGGCACCAGGCCCGTGCGGAGGTGCTGCGAGGCTACGGACTCACGGCCGGACCGGAGTTCACGGCGCGCGCGGCCGGGTTGCACTACTCCGACTGCGGGCGGCTGATGGCCGAGACCGCCGGCGACCCCTCGCTGGCGCCGGAGCTGACCGACCGGCTGCTGGTGAGCTTCCGGGCGCTCGTCGACGCCGACCCGGTCCCGATGCCGGGCGCGGCCGAACTGGTCGGCCGGCTCAGCGGGTTCGTCCCGCTGGCGGTCGCCAGCAACTGCCCGCGCGACGTGATCGAGGCCGGACTCGGCGGCGCCGGACTGCTCGAACACTTCGAGCACATCGTGGTCCCGGCCGAGGGGATCGGGCCCAAGCCGGCGCCGGACGTCTACCTGACCGCCGCCCGGCTGTGCGGCGCCGAGCCCACCGACTGCCTCGCCGTGGAGGACACCTTCTGCGGCATCCGCTCGGCCGTCCTGGCGGGGCTGCGGGTGATCGGTGTCGGACCGAACCCCTCGGCCGAGGCGCGGGAGGCGGTCGACCTGTGGGTCGCCACCCTGGGCGAGCCGGGACTGCTCGACTGGGTCCGGCGCCGGAGCGCTCTCGCCCTCACCAGCTGAGCAGCCCTCGGCGGGGCGGCCCCCGGCCGAGCAGCGCCCGGCGGAGCGCAAGCCGGCCGGGGAGCCGGCTGGGCGCCACCCGGCCGGGGCCGGGCGGTCACGGGCCGGCGGGGGCCGGCTCGGGCCCGCACAGCGGATCGGGCCCGTCGAACGCGGTGTCGGTGGACGCGGTGTCGGTCGGCACGGTGTCGGCGGACGCGCTGTCAGCAGCGCTGTCACCGAGCAGCACGCCGTCCAGCGTCCGCGGCACCGCGTGCGCGGAGGCGAACAGCAGCGCGATGCCCACGGCGCCCGGGTCGGGCACTCCCGAGGCCCGTTCGCCGAGGTAGCTGGCCCGGCCGCGGCGGGCCCGCAGGGCCCTGGTCCGGCGGACGCCCGCCGCGGCCGCGGCGGCGGCCGCGGCGAGGCAGTCGTCCGGGCGGGCATCGGGAGTGCAGCCGCGCAGGGCCAGTGCGGCCGGGTGCAGGGCGTCGACGAGCGTCTTGTCACCCGGCCGCGCCTCTCCCACCCGCTGGACGGCCTCCAGCGCCGCCGTCGCTCCCCGGGCGAGGGCCGGGCCGGTCAGCGGGCCGGCGCCGACGGCCGCCGCCAGCTCCTGGAGCACCAGGCCGAACAGCGGCCCGCTCGTCCCGCCGACCTCGTCCAGGAAGGCGCCCGCCGCCGCGCCCAGCGGTACCGCGGCGGCCTGGCGCCCCGGCGGCAGCCGGTCCAGCGCGGCCAGGGCGCACCGCACGCCGGTGAGCAGGTTGACGCCGAAGTCGCCGTCCCCGGCGGCCTGGTCGAGCCGGGTGAGCTCCTCCTCGGTGACCGCGACGGTCTCGGCGAACCGTCGCATCCAGCCCGCCGTGAAGACGCCGTCGAAGGCCTTCGTGCCCGTCATCTCCTGACCTCCTGGTGACCGGGGGCCGGCGCCGATTGCGCGACCGGCCAGGCCGCCGTGTACGCGGGGGCGTCGAGCAGCGCGAGCGTCTGTTCGTCGGCGGCGAGCAGGGTGATCGAGAACCCCCGCATGTCGAGGGCGGTGACGTAGTCGCCGACCAGGCTGCGCGCCAGGCGGCGCCCGCCGGCGTCCAGGACGGCGGCCAGTTCGTACAGGACCGCGTACAGCTCCAGGCCGGTGGTCGCGCCCAGCCCGTTGACCAGCGCGACGAGGGGGGCGCGGGCCGGGCGCAGCGCCTCCAGCAGGCGCAGCGCCATCCGGCCCACCAGGACGGCCAGCGGTTCGCACTCCAGGGAGAGTTCGGCCCGTTCGCCGTGGATGCCGACGCCGAACTCGACCGTCCGGTCCGACACCTCGAAGGCCGGCCGGCCGGTGGCCGGGGAGGTGTGTGCGGCGCCGGCCACCGCGATGCTGCGGCAGCGCCCGGCCAACTCGGCTCCCAGCAGGGAGAGTTCCGCCAGTCCGAGGCCGAGGTCGGCGGCCGCTCCGAGGATCTTCTGCACCAGGACGGTGGCCGCCGTCCCGCGCCGGCCGGCGGCGACGGACTCGGACTCGGAGGCGAGGTCGTCGTCCACCAGGACCCTGGCGCACGGTATGCCCTGGCGGTGCAGCCGTTCGGCCGCGATGCCGAAGTTGATCCGGTCGCCGGTGTAGTTCTTCACGATGTGCAGGACGCCGTCCTCGCCGGCGACCGCGCGCGAGGCCTCGAAGATCTGCCGGTTGTGCGGTGAGGCGAAGATCCGGCCCGGGCAGGCGGCGTCGAGCATGCCCCGGCCGACGAATCCGACGTGCAGGGGCTCGTGCCCGGAGCCGCCGCCGGAGAGCAGTCCGACCCGGCGCCCGGGGGCCCGGTCACGGGCGCGGACGAATCCGAGGTCGGGGTCGTGGACGACGAGCGATGGGTGGGCCCGGGCGAATCCGGCGAGTGCGCTCGCCACCAGGGCGTCCTGATCGGTTTCGAGGTAAGGGGCCACGTCCGGCTCCGCTCGGTAGGGCGGCCGCGCTGCGCGCGATCGCCGATCACGTTCACCCATGCTTGGGCAGGCGCCCGCGCGCGGCAACCCGCAGACGGAAGTGCGCGAGGGCCCGGGACGGCCGCCCGGCGGGCGGTTCGGGGCCTTCGGGGCGCCGGCGCTTCGCAGGGGCGCGGCACCCACTCGGGTGATGTCGCGCCCGCCGGTCCGGCGGGCCCGGGCCCCGGGTTTCCCCCCGCTTCCGCACGGTCTCCCGGTGTCCGGGCCGTAATCCGTTCCCGGAGTTCCGGTGGCGGCCGGATGGTATCCGGAGTTTTGACATTCCGCTTAAAGTCATACAGTCTTCTCGGCATGTCTGACCGTCACCCGATCGAGTGCGCCGCCATCGAGCTGGCGCTGATCGGCGTGGCCGCGCACTGCGTTTCCGACAATCTCTGTCGCTGAATCCGCCTGTCCCGACGCGTAGCGGTGATCGCCGCCCCGGGACATCGCCCCTCCCTGCGGGCGCGGTGCCGCTCACTCTCCTCACGGCCTCACTGTCGCCCGCCTTCCTCCGTACACCATCGGTAGCGAAAGGCCCCCTTTCCGATGTCTCGAACCACCTTCACCCCCCGCCGCCTCGCCGCGGCGACCGTCACCGTCGCCCTGGCCGTCGGAGTCGCGGCGTGCGGACCGAAGGGCGACGGCGGTGGAAGCACCGGCAAGGACGCCGCACCGCAGCAGGGCGGCACCCTCACCGTCCTCAACCAGAACCCGCAGGACCAGTTCGACCCCGCACGGCTCTACACCTCCGGCGGCGGCAACGTGCCCTCCCTGGTCTTCCGCACCCTCACCACCCGCAACCGGGCCGACGGCGCGGCCGGCACCAAGGTCGTCCCGGACCTCGCCACCGACACCGGCACCCCCTCGGAGGGCGCGACGGTGTGGACGTACCACCTCAAGGACGGCCTGAAGTACGAGGACGGCTCGGCGATCACCACCGCCGATATCAAGTACGGCATCGAAAGGTCATTCGCCCCCGAACTCTCCGGCGGGGCGCCATTCCTGAGGGACTGGCTGGTCGGCGCCGCCGACTACCAGGGCCCGTACAAGGACGGCCGCGGTCTGGACGCGATCGAGACGCCGGACGAGAAGACCATCACCTTCCGCCTCAACAAGCCCGAGGGCGACTTCCCGTACCTGGCCACCCAGACGCAGTTCGCCCCCGTCCCGAAGGCCAAGGACACCGGGACGAAGTACCAGGAGCACCCCGTCTCCTCCGGCCCCTACCAGGTCGTCAAGAACGAGAACGACGGCGCACACCTCGTCCTCAAGCGCAACCCCAACTGGTCGGCGGCCAACGACGACCAGCGCAAGGCGTACCCGGACACCGTCGACGTGCAGTCCGGGCTCGACCCGGCGGTGATCAACCAGCGGCTCTCCGCCGGCACCGGCGCCGACGCGGCCGCCGTCACCACCGACACCAACCTCGGCCCCTCCGAGCTCGCCCAGGTGAAGGACGACAAGGCGCTCGCCGCCCGCGTCGGCACCGGCCACTTCGGCTACGTCAACTACCTGGCGTTCAACCCCAAGGTCAAGCCCTTCGACAACCCCAAGGTCCGGCAGGCCGTCGCCTACGCGCTCAACCGCACCTCGGTCGTCAACGCCGCCGGCGGCTCCTCGCTCGCCGAGGCCGCCACCACCTACCTGCCCACCCAGGAGACCTTCGGGTACACGCCGTACGACCCGTTCCCGGCCGGCGCCACCGGCAACCCGGAGAAGGCCAAGGAGCTGCTGAAGGAGGCCGGCTACCCGGACGGCCTGACCATCACGCTCACCCACTCCACCGAATCGGGCAAGGGCTACGGCCCGAACCTGGCCACCGCCGTCCAGGACGGCCTGAAGGCGGCCGGGATCACCGTCCAGCTCGACGCCCTGGACTCCACCAGGTACTCCAAGACGATCCACACCGTCAGCACCGAACCCGGCCTCTTCCTCTCCGGCTGGGGCGCCGACTGGCCCTCCGGCGGCCCGTTCCTCGCGCCGATCTTCGACGGCCGGCAGATCGTCACCGACGGCTACAACTTCAACTCCGCGCAGCTGGACGACCCGTCGGTGAACGACGAGATCGACCAGATCAACAAGATCACCGACCACGCCGAGGCCGCCAAGCGCTGGGGCGCCCTGGACAAGCGGATCGGCGACCAGGCCCTCACCGTCCCGCTGTTCCACCCCGTCTACAAGCGGCTGTCGGGCAAGGACGTCCGCAACATCGTCATCAGCGACTGGACCGGCGTGCTCGACATCTCCCAGGTCGCGGTCAAGTAGCGGGCGGGATCGGACGGATCGGTCAGACAACCATGGCTCCACAGGAACCCCAGGCCGGGGAGGCCCTCGCGGCCGCCCCGGCCGCCGGGGGCCGGACGGTGTGGCGGCGGCTGCTCGCACGGCGCGCCGTCCTCGCCGCCGGCCTCGTCATCGCCCTGCTCGCCCTGATCGCGGCAGCGGCACCGCTGCTCAGCGCGATCGAGGGCCAGGACCCCACCAGCTACCACAACGACCTGCTCGACTCGGCGGCCGGCGGAGTGCCCACCGGCTCCTTCGGCGGCGTCAGCGCCGAGCACTGGCTCGGCGTCGAACCCGGCACCGGGCGCGACGTGTTCGCCCGACTGGTCCACGGCGCCCGGATCTCGCTGCTCGTCGCCGTCGGCGCCACCCTCGTCCAGGTCACCATCGGTGTCCTGCTCGGCCTCGCCGCGGGCCTCGGCAGCCGGCTGCTCGACCAGCTGATCGGCAACACCACCGAGGTGATGCTCGCGCTGCCCTCGCTGGTCTTCGCCATCTCGCTGATGGCGGTCGTGCCCTCCGACTTCCCCCGCCCGCTCCTGCTGACCCTGGTCATCGGGCTGCTCGGCTGGGCCGGCACCGCCCGGCTGGTCCGGGCGCAGACGCTCAGCCTCCGCCAGCTCGACTACGTGGCCGCGGCCCGGCTCGCCGGCGCCACCCGCTGGCAGATCGCCCGCCGGGAGCTGTTGCCGTCCCTGGCCGCGCCGGTCATCACCTACGCCGCGGTGCTGCTGCCGTCCAACGTGATCGCCGAGGCCGGGCTGTCCTTCCTCGGCGTGGGCGTCAAGCCGCCGACCTCGTCGTGGGGCCAGATGCTCTCCGGCGCGACCACCTGGTTCCGCGCCGACCCGATGTACGTGCTGCTCCCGTCCGCACTGCTGTTCGCCACGGTGCTCGCCTTCACCGTGCTCGGCGACGCCGTCCGCACCGAGCTCGACCCCCGCGCGGCCTCCCGGCTGCGGGTCGGAACGGCGCGCGGCGCCGGCTCGTCGGGCAACAGCTCGCCGGACTCCGCCCGCCCCGGCCCGTCGGCCGCCGCCGAGGAGGCCCCCGCATGACCCGCTTCCTGCTCCGCAGGGCCATCGGCATGGTCGGCGTCCTGCTCGCCATCTCGCTGATCGTCTACGCGGTCTTCTACATCGCCCCCGGCGACCCCGCCCAGCTGGCCTGCGGCGAGAAGTGCAGCCCCGCCCAGGTCCTCCAGGTGCGCGAACGCCTCGGCCTCGACGCACCGGTCTACCTCCAGTACGCCCACTTCCTCCAGGGCGTCGTCGCCGGCCGCGACTTCAGCGCCGGAACGGGCCTGCTGCACTGCCCGGCGCCGTGCCTGGGCGTCTCCTACCGCAGCGGCGAGCAGGTCACCGACATGATCGCCGCCCGGCTCCCGGTGACGGCCTCGCTGGCGCTCGGCGCGATGGTGCTCTGGCTGGCCCTCGGGGTCGGCACCGGGCTGCTCTCCGCGCTGCGCCGGGGCCGGCTCAGCGAGCGGCTGCTGACCGCGCTGACGCTGGCCGGCAACTCCATCCCGGTCTTCGTCATCGGCCTGGTGCTGCTCATCGTCCTGTGCGCCCAGCTCCAGTGGCTGCCGTTCCCGAGCTACGTACCGCTCACCGAGGACCCGCAGCAGTGGTTCTGGGGCCTGCTGCTGCCCTGGGTTTCGCTCGCGCTCATCGAGTCCGCCAAGTACGCCCGGCTGACCCGCTCGTCCATGCTGGAGACCCTCGCCGACGACCACATCCGGACCTTCCGGGCGTACGGCGTCAGCGAGCGGCGCCTGGTGACCAGGCACGCGCTGCGCGGCGCGCTCACCCCGGTGATCGCGCTCACCGCCATGGACCTCGGGACGATGTTCGGGTCCGCCGTGCTGACGGAGTCGCTGTTCGGGCTCCCGGGGCTCGGCAAGCTGCTGGTCAGCTCGGTCAGCCTGATCGACCTGCCGACCGTCGTCGGCCTCACCCTCGTCACCGGGTTCGCCGTGGTCCTCGCCAACGTCGTCGCGGACGTGCTCTACGCGGTGACCGATCGAAGGGTGGTCCTGACGTGAGCGCCGAACCCCTGGCTCCTCCCCTGGTCGACGTCCGGGACCTGGTCGTCGACTTCCCGGTCGGCGACGGGCACGTACGCGCCGTCGACGGCGTGGGCTTCACCCTGGAGGCCGGGCAGGCGCTCGGCATCGTCGGCGAGTCCGGGTCGGGCAAGAGCACCGTCGCCTACGGACTGCTCGGCCTGCACCGCGGCACCGGCGCCCGGGTCGGCGGCTCCGTCCGGGTCGCCGGCGTCGACGCCGTCACCGCCGAGGGCGACGAACTGCGGCGGCTGCGCGGCGGGTTGGCGGCCATGGTGTTCCAGGACCCGCTCTCCGCCCTCGACCCGTACTACGCGGTGGGCGACCAGATCGCCGAGGTCGTACGCGTCCACCGGGCCGTCTCCCGCCGGGCCGCCAGGGCCCGGGCCGTCGAGGTGCTCGGCCGCGTCGGCATCCCCGATCCGGCGCGTCGCTCGCGGTCGCGCCCGCACGAGTTCAGCGGCGGCATGCGCCAGCGGGTGCTGATCGCGATGGCCCTGGCCTGCGAGCCGCGGCTGCTGGTCGCCGACGAGCCCACGACCGCGCTGGACGTCACCGTCCAGGCCCAGATCCTCGACCTGCTGCACGAGTTGCGGGCCGAGACCGGGGCCGGGCTGGTCCTGGTCACCCACGACCTCGGGGTGGTCGCCGGGAGCGTCGACCGGGTGCTGGTGATGAAGGACGGCCGGGCGGTGGAACACGGCCCGGTCACCGAGGTGCTGGGCGCGCCGCGCGAGCCGTACACCCGCGCGCTGCTGTCGGCGGTGCCCCGGGTCGACGCTCCGGGCGCTGCTGGCGCTGCGCACACCGGGTCTGCCGGGCCTGCCGGAGGCGCCGCCGCCGGGCGCACCGACGGCGACGTCCTGCTCGAAGCCACCGACCTGCGCCGGGAGTTCGCGACCCGCGGCGGCCTCACCCGCCGCACGGCCCCCGTGGCCGCCGTGGACGGCGTCTCGCTCACCGTGCGTGCGGGCGAGACGCTGGGCATCGTCGGCGAGTCCGGCTCCGGCAAGACCACGCTCGGGCGGATGCTGGTCCGGCTGCTGGAGCCGACCGGCGGCCGGCTGCACTACCGCGGCCGGGACATCGGAGCGCTCGGGGAGAATGAACTGCGCCCGCTCCGGCGGGAGTTGCAGATGGTCTTCCAGGACCCGGTGTCCTCGCTCAACCCGCGCCGCAGCATCGGGGAGTCCATCGCCGACCCGCTGCGCATCGCCGGTGAGAGCGACGATCGCCGCATCCGCGCCCGGGTCGGCGAGCTCCTCGAACGGGTGGGCCTCGACGCCAGCTGGTACCACCGCTACCCGCACGAGTTCTCCGGCGGACAGCGCCAGCGGGTCGGCATCGCGCGGGCGCTCGCGCCGCAGCCGCGACTGATCGTCTGCGACGAACCGGTCTCCGCACTGGACGTCACCACCCAGGCCCAGGTGGTCGCGTTGCTGGGCGAGTTGCAGCGCGACCTCGGCCTCGCGCTGGTCTTCATCGCCCACGACCTGGCCGTGGTCCGGCAGGTGAGCGACCGGGTCGCGGTGATGCGGGCCGGGCGGATCGTCGAGCAGGGCGACGCCGACGCCGTGTACGACTCCCCCCAGCACGCGTACACCAAGGGCCTGCTGGCGGCCGTGCCGGTGCTGGACCCCGTCGAGGCGACCGCCCGGCGCACCGCCCGGCTGGCATCCGCCGGGGCCTGACCGGCTCCCTGACCGATCCCCTGACCGGCTCCCGGCCGGGGCCCGCACCTCGCCGGTGCGGGCCCCGGCCGGAGTGCTCAGCTCAGGCAGCCGACGTGCGCCAGGGCCCGCTTGAGCAGCGCCCCCTGACCGCCGGGCATGTCCTGCTGCACCAGCGGGGAGGCGGCCTCCTGCGGGCTGAACCAGACCAGGTCGAGCGCGTCCTGGCGCGGCCGGCAGTCGCCGACCACCGGCACGACGTACGCCAGCGACACCGCGTGCTGGCGCGGGTCGTGGAACTCGGTGATCCCCAGGGTCGGGAAGTACTCGGCGACCGTGAACGGTTGCAGCGAGGCGGGGATCCGGGGCAGCGCCACCGGGCCGAGGTCCTTCTCCAGGTGCCGCAGCAGGGCGTCGCGGATCCGCTCGTGGTGCAGCACCCGGCCGGAGACCAGCGTGCGGCTGACCGTCCCGTCCGGTCCGATCCGCAGCAGGAGACCGACCTGGGTGACCTCGCCGGCGTCGTCGACGCGGACCGGCACGGCCTCGACGTACAGGATCGGCATCTTGGCGCGGGTGGTCTCCAGCTCCTCGGGGGCGAGCCAGCCTGGCGTGGTTTCCGTCATGTCAGCCATTCGCCGATGGTACGTTCCCGGGCCCCGTCCGCGCCGGGCGCCCCGCCCGTCACACCGTCGAGCGCCGACCCGCCGCGCCGACCCGCCGCACCGGTCTGCCCGGAGGTGCCCCACCAGAGCGCCCGGAACCGCGCTCGACGGGCACTTGAGGAATCCGGCCCCCGCCCCTCGGCCCAACTAGGGTGCGACGCGTCCGCCCCACCATTCCGTCGACCCGAACAAGCAGCCGAATGACGCCCACCCGAGCGGACGCCCCGCGCCCGAGAGGAGAACCGCCATGCACCTCAAGGTCCTCGGCCCCCTCACCGCCGACCTCAACGGCATCTCCGTCGTCCCCACCGCCGCCAAGCAGCGCCAGATCCTGGCCCTCCTCGCGCTCTACCCGAACCGCATCCTGCCCACCGCCACCCTGATCGAGGAGATCTGGGGCGACGACCCGCCCAGACAGGCGCTCACCACCATGCAGACGTACATCCTGCAACTGCGCCGCCGGATCACCCACGGCCTCGGGCCGACCCCGCACATCACCGCCAAGGACATCCTGACCACCCGGCACGGCGGCTACCAGCTCACCACCCACCCGGACAACCTCGACGTCCACACCTACAGCCTGCTCACCACCCAGGGGCAGCACGCCTTCAACCACGGCCACGACCACCAGGCCGCCACACACTTCCGGCAGGCCCTCGCGCTCTGGCACGGCCCGGCCCTGGTCGACGTGCGGCCCGGACCGATCCTCGCCATCGAGATCATGCGCCTGGAGGAGAGCCGCCTGATCACCCTGGAACGCCGCATCGACACCGACCTGCGGCTCGGCCGGCACAACGAGCTCATCCCCGAACTCACCCACCTCACCCACCAGCACCCGCACCACGAGGGCCTGCACGCCCAGGCCATGGTCGCGCTCTACCGGGCCGGCCGGCAGACCACCGCCCTCGCCACCTACCACCACCTGCGGCACCGCCTCACCACCGAGCTCGGCATCCAGCCCTCCCCGCACCTGCAACACCTGCACCACGCGATCCTCACCCTCGACCCCACCCTCAACACCCCGACCACGGCCCACCCGACCACCTACAACCTCTACCCGGCCTGAGCTCCCGCCCCGACCACCCCACCGACCCCCGACCACCGACCACCCACCACCGGCCCGAGCTCCCAGCCCGCCCTCACCCCCAGGACCCGCCATGACCACCGCACCCGAGCAACCCCTCGCCCTGATCACCGGCGGCACCCGCGGGATCGGCCTCGCCATCGCCCGCGAGCTCGGCAGCCGCGGCCACCGCCTCTTCATCTGCGCCCGCACCGGCCCGCACATCACCGAGGCGCTGGCCACCCTGCGCGGCGAGGGCCACCAGGCCGACGGCACCACCTGCGACGTGCGCGACCCCACCCAGGTCAGCGCGCTGATCCGGCACGTGGTGGCCGAGCACGGTCCGATCACCGTGCTGGTCAACAACGCCGGCCGCACCGGCGGCGGGCCGATCGCCACCACCACGGACGACCTCTGGTACGACGTCATCGACACCAACCTCAACGCCGTCTTCCTCGTCACCCGGGAGACCCTCAAACACGGCCACCTCACCGGCACCGCGCACCCGCGGATCATCAACATCGCCTCCACCGCCGGGAAGCAGGCCGTCACCCTCGGCGCCCCGTACACCGCGAGCAAGCACGCCGTGATCGGCTTCACCCGGGCACTCGCCAAGGAACTGGCCCCGACCGGCACCACCGTCAACGCCATCTGCCCGGGCTACGTGAACACCCCGCACACCACCCGGATCCACCACGAGTACGCCACCGCCTACAACACCACCCCCGAGACCATCCACCAGCACTTCCAGACGCACATCCCGCTCGGCCGCTACACCACCCCGGAGGAGGTCGCCTCGCTGGCCGGCTACCTCACCTCCCCGACCGCCGCCAGCATCACCGCCCAGGCACTGAACGTCTGCGGCGGCCTCGCCACCCAGTAACCCCGGCGCAACCCTGGCCGGCCCACGGGAAGGAACCGGGCTCCGGTGCCCGCTGATCAGCGATGACGAACCGTCACTTCTCCAGCGCACCCGTCACCCTGCTGGTGGCCGGCGCCCCGTCGCCCGAGCCCTGCCTGCCCGCCGCCCGCCCGCCGAGACGGCTCGACACCGGCGCGGTCAACGCCGCGCTGGCCCGCACCGCCACCCGCCGGTGGCGGCCGCCACAGCCGCGCGGGGCCGGCCGGCCCCCGGAGTTCCTGCTGGTCGAACTGCAGCAGACGTACGAGGCCGACGTGCTGCGCGCCGCCCTGCGCGCCGTCGACGCGGCCGGTCCCGCGCCCCAGGACCGGGCGGACGCGCTCTGGGAGCGCACGGTGGACGGCCCCGACGGACTCGACCGGGTCCTGGCCGACCTCGGACGCGCCCTCGCCGCCGGGGCACGGCTGCGCGCCGTCCTGGTCGAGGACCGCCGGGACGGCCTCCGGCGCCTGTTCGTCGGCATCGCCGCCGGACCGTCCGCGCGCGCCGCCGAACTCGTGGAACGGCTGCGGGAGGCACTGGCGCACCCGCCGGAGCCCGTCACGGTGCCGACCAGCGCGCTGCAACGGGAGATGCTGCGCCAGGTCATCGGGCGCGCCGACCACGGCGGGCGACACGTCGAACAGCTGTCCTGGAACTGGCACGGGCCGCTGGACACCGACCGGTTCGCCGCCGCCTGGCAGTCCGTGTTCGACCACGAGACGGTGCTGCGCGCCGCCTTCGACTGGGACGACACCGCCGGCGACCCCTGGATGGTGCTGCACGAACGCGCCGTCCCCGACGTCACCCGGCACCCGCACGGCGCGATCGGCTGGGACGACCTCCTGGAAGCCGACCGGCACCGCGGCTTCGACCTGCGCCGACCCGCTCTGCTGCGCGCCACCCTGCTCGACTCCGGGCCGCAGGACCAGGACGACGGGCCGGTCACCCGGGTCCTGCTCACCTACCACCACGCGATGCTCGACGGCTGGAGCGTGCGGCTGCTCCTCCAGGCCTTCTACCGCGCCTACCTGACCGGCGGCGTCCTGCCCGGCGGCGAGCGCCGCCCCGACGTCCGCGACCACGCCCGCTGGCTCGACGCCCAGGGAAGCGACGCCGCCCGGCAGTTCTGGGCCACCCGGACCGCCGCCAGCGCCGTCCTCCCGCTCGCCCCCGACCCGGCCCGGCACGGCAGCGGACGCGCCCGGCGCCGGCTCACCCCATACGAGGCGGTCCGGCTGCGCGGCTGGGCGGCCACCTGGGGGGCGGGCGAGAGCAGCGCCCTCCAGGCCGCCTGGGCGCTGCTGCTCTACCGCGCGGCGCAGTCCCACGAGCAGCGCCCACCGGCCCGGGCGGTACGGGTCGGCTTCGCGGTGACGGTCTCCGGGCGGGGCATCCCGCTGGACGGCATCGACCGACTGCCCGGCGCGCTGCGCAACCCGCTGCCGATCTCCGTCCGGGTCCACCCGAGCACGACGGTGCCGCAACTGCTCGCGGCCCTGCGCGACGACGTGCTCGACCTCGCCGCCTACGAGTGGATCTCGCCCGGACAGGCCCACCGCTGGAGCGCCACCCCGCGCGGGCAGCGGCCGCACAGCCTGGTCGTCCTGGAACACCAGCCGACCGCCCCGCACCACCTGCGGCTGGAGACCGACCTGGCCGCGCACGGCATCCACGTGGAGAACCCCGTGCCGACCGGCACCTTCACCTCGTACCCGATCACCCTCGCCGCCCACTACGACGCCACCGGCGGACTCGTCCTCACCACCACCCACGACCGCGCCCTGCTCGCCGACCGGGACGCCGTCGAACTCCTCAGCCAGAGCGCCCACCTGCTGCGCACCTTCCCCGACCTGCCGAGCGGCCTCAGCACCTCCGAGTTGCTGCGCTCCACCCTCGCCGGACACCCGGCGCCCCGACCCGGCGGGCCCGCCGACCACCCGCCGGCCCCGGACGCACCGGCGGACGCACCGACGGACGGCCCGGCCGTCCGGCTGGAGGTGCTGCGCCGGGCCGCCCGCCCGGGCGCGGGCTGGGTACTGCTGCTGCCCCCGCCCGACGCCCCGCACACCCGCTACCCCGGCACCGCGCGCGGCTGGCCGGGCCCGCAGGCCCTCGGCGTGCTCCGCCCGGCCGCCGGCCCGCCGTCACCGGCCGCCTACCGCCCGGTCCTCGCCCCGCTGCTGGAGTCCCCGGCCCCGGTCGCCCTGGTCGCCGCGCACGGCAGCGGCGTCACCGCCTACGAGGTCGCCCGGCTCGGCCCGCCGGCCCGCCCCCCGCTGGTCGTCCTGCTCCCCGACGACGCCGCCCCGTCCGACCTGTTCGCCCTGGCCCCCCTCCTCGCCGGCCCGCCCCCGCCGTGACGCGCCGCTGGCAGCCGTACCGTGAGGCATGGCCCGCTTCGTCCTGACCCGCCGTTCGCCCCTGCCCCCGGCCGTCTGCTGGGAGCGGCTGACCGCCTGGCCCCGGCACGGGGACCGGGTGCCGTTCACCCGGGTCACCGTGGTGCGGGGCAGTGGCGGGCGGGCGGGGGACGCCATCCTGGCCCGGACGGTCATCGGGCCGTTCCGGTTCGACGACCCGATGGAGATCGTCGCTCTGACCGCCCCCTCGGCCGGGCGCGACGGGCTGTGCCGGCTGGAGAAGCGGGGCCGGCTGGTGCTCGGCTGGGCCGAACTGCGCGTGCGGGCCCCCGGTCAGGACGCCGGGCAGGCCGGGGAGACCGGCGAATCCCAGGTGAGCTGGACGGAGGAACTCCGGGTCGCTGGCCTGCCCGCGCTGTTCGACCCGCTCGTGGCCCGCGCCGGGCGCCTGGTCTTCGGCCGGGTGCTGGACCAGCTGCTGGAGCCGGAGGCGGCGGCTACGGCCTGACGTCGCGCCAGAGCCGGTCCTGCCGACGGACGTATCCGCGCGGGTCGGCGTCGACCGTGACGCGGTCGTGTTCCGCCGGCGTCTGGTGACGGTCCCGACCAGTGGCGCCGGATCAGCCGATGGCGTCGGGTCGGCCGCCTACGCCGACAGGATCCGCCGCAGGACTTCCCGCAACTCGGTGTCGTCGGCGGGCGGGTGGGGCGCCTGCCAAGCGATGTGGCCGTCGGGGCGGGTGAGGAGAGCGCCCGTGGCGGGGAGGCCGGAGAGGCCGGGCCAGTCGGCGGCGGGCAACGGCCGCAGCGCGACGGGCAGGCCTGACGCTGCGGCGGTGTCGGCCTGGCGTTGCCAGGCGGGGTCGCCGGCGGCTGTGAGCAGGGTGAAGCCGGAGCCGATGAGGTCGAGCGTCGATGCCGCCCCGGGGAGTCCGGCCGGGCGCAGGTGCGGGAACCGGCCGCCGGGCCCGCCGTCGGGGTGCTCGCCGTCCGGGTCCAGCGGCGGGCGGGCGGGGGCGTCGGGGTCGGCGTGGACGGCGGTGGAGCGGTAGGCCGCGGTGAGCAGCAGCTCGTCGTCGATCCGGTAGCCGGTGCGGGCACGGGAGTTGGCGAGGGACAGGTCGATGACCTGTCGGGCGACGGGGCGGCGCTCGGCCTGGTAGGTGTCCAGCAGCGCTTCGCCGGCCGACCCGGCCACGACAGCGGCGAGCTTCCAGGCCAGGTTGTCGGCGTCGCCGATGCCGGTGTTCATGCCGTGCCCGCCGGTGGGGGGCGTCACATGGGCCGCGTCGCCTGCGATCAGGACCCGTGACCGGCGGTAGGTGTCGGCGAGTCGGGCGTCCAGGCGCCAGGTCTGGGTGTCCTGGACGGTGACGTCGAGGTCGGGCAGTCCGGCGGCGTCGCGCACCAGCCGGGCCAGCTGCCGGTGGTCGCCGAGGAGGTCGGCGAGGTCGTCGCGCCTGGGGTCGTAGGGGTGCTGGTAGATCCAGTGCCGGTCGTTGTCCACGGCCAGGAAGCCACCGCGGCCGGGCTCGGTGAGGAAGTAGGACGCGCTGGCCCGGTCGGCGACGACCTCGCCGAGCGGCGCCTCGAAGCGGATGCTGAGGAAGTGGCCGAGGCCGGTCGGCCCTGCCATGGCGATCCCGGCGCCGGTGCGGACGGTGCTCGCCGCGCCGTCGCAGCCGATCAGCCAGTCGGCGCGCACGGTGTGCCGGTCGCCGGTGGCGCGGTCCTCCAGCACCACGTGCACGCCCTCGCCGCCGCCTGCGGCTGTGGTGGCAGCGGCAGTCTCGGCAAACGAGAGCAACCGGGTGGCGAACCTGACCCCGTCCGGCGCGAGTTCACGGGCCCGGCGCAGCAGCACGGCCTCCAGGGCGTCCTGCGAGCAGACGAGCCCCGGCGACGGGGTGCGCTCGGCGCCGCCGTCCGGGGCGGCGGCCACGCCGGTGCGTACGAAGTCCGGGTCGACGAGGTCGCGGCCGCGGTAGAAGAAGACGTGCGAGGCCGGGAGCCCGGCCTGCCGGATGTCGGCCTCCAGTCCGAGCCTGCGGAAGATCTCCATCGAACGCGCGGACACGCCACGGGCCTTGGGGTGGCGGGAGGTGCCCTGGTGCGCCTCGACGAGCAGGTGCGGCACGCCGTACCCGGAGAGCAGGAGCGACATGGTCAGGCCGACCGGGCCTGCGCCGACGATCAGGACGGGCGCCGTTGCCGGGAATCGCATACCACTCCTTCGTAACGCCTAATATTGGATTTCGACGTTACCATGGGGTGCGCAAACGATCGGAAGGGGCACACCCATGACCCAGGACCACGACGGCGGCAACCCCCGCGGCCTCCACTTCGTCACCGAGCTCGCGAACACCGTCCGCGCCGAGCCCGAAGCGGGCGCCGCCGACCTGCAAGCCCTCCTGGAACGCCACGGAGGCCCGCCCTTCCGCCTCACCGACGCCGACGCCCGCGAACTGCGCGAGGCCACCGCCCCGCTGATCGGCATCCTCGCCCTCCACGACGAGGACGAGGCGGCCGAAGCGATCAACACCCTGCTCGACCGCTACCCGGCCCGCCCCCGACTCGTCCGCCTCCCCGGCCGCCCCTGGTCGATGCACACCCAGGCACCCCCGGCCGCCGGCCTCACCCACTGGCTGCTCTCCACCTCCGCCCTGGCCCTCGGCCTGTGGCTCAGCGAGCGCGGCACCTGCGCCTGGGGCGAGTGCGCCGCCCCCGACTGCGACTGGTTCTTCGTCGACACCGGCCGCCGCACCCCGCAGCGCTTCTGCACCCCGCGCTGCGCCACCCGGGTGCGGGTCGCCGCCCACCGGGCCCAGCGCGCCACCGGCTGACGGCCCGCCCGCCAAGGGCACCCTGATCCCAAGCAGTCCGGTCCAGCAGGAAACCAGCAGCTTCCCGACGAAGTCCGACTGTCCGCCGCCGCTTACCCGGCCACGACGCGTGGCGGTGAGTGATCAACGTGGTGCACCGGCCATGGGAACGACAGCCGGGGCCTCACCCGTTCGAGTGAGGCCCGGCGGCCGGTCACGTGGCACGGCTGCACCGTCGGCATGATCGCGGAGGACTACGGACGAGAAGCTGCCCGACGCGCAGCGTGCACCGGCACGTTCCGAAGGTCGACAGCGACGTGCAACGGCGGCTCCTCATCCGAGGCCTTCCCACCGCTGGTGATCGAGCCGATCACGATGAAGTTCCCAGGGGCAGACGCGGGCGGGGACCGGACTGACTCGGGGAACACGGCGCGTACCTCGCGGTCTGCTCGAAGTAGGCGAAGGTCGACCCTCCACATGTCCGCGTCACTACACTCTGCCGCATGACTGAAGATCAGAAAGTCCTTCTGCAGGCAGATCTGTTGACCACGGATACCTACGAGGCTCACGGCTACAAACCGGAGGGGACAGGGACTGCCCTGTCGTACACCTCGACCCGGGTGTGCGTCCCGGCCTACAACGGGTACGACTCCGAATCACCTGAGAGCGCCGGCATGCGGCTCTCGGCGTACCTGGCCTCCGGGTTCCACTACGACGGGCGGCTGGCCCCTGAACGGCTGGGTGACGCGAGCTCGGATGACGAGAGGCCGGATGAGCCGGGCTACGGCTTCGACCTGGTGGGCATCCCCGCGACTGCGTACGACCGCATCGTCTTCGGACACCTGGCGGTACTCGGCGACGTCGAGCCGCAACAGCCGCAGGTAGCCGCGGTCAGGGACGGCTGGAACTCGCAGACCGACGGGCAGGAGCCGATCGGTTCGGGGCACGTCGTACCCGTTGACCCCTTCGGTGACCTCGGCGTGACACGGAACGTGGACCTGCCGGCCTCGGACCGCCGGGACGCTTCCTACAAGACGTTCCTGGCGTACTACAACCAGGAGGCTGCGTCCGGCGTGCTGGGAGGCCTGCGCAACCTGCAGCAGCGTGCGAAGCGTGCGGGCCACAAGCTGGAGCTCGCGTTCAGCATCACCGATGCCGGCCCCTCGGGCACTCTCGCCTCTGTGGCCGGCGACGCGCAGAAGCGGGCCGCCTTCACCGCCGGCGTCGTCGACTTCTTCAACCGGTTCCCCATGTTCAGTGAAGTGGAGCTGGCCTGGGACAGTGTGGACGGGAAGGCTCGCACTCTCCCGGACACGGCCACGCGAGACGCCTACGCCCTCGTCGTGAGGGAACTGCGGCAAGCCTGCGACAGGGCCTTCGGGACAAGGAGGCGCAAGTCGATCAGCATCGCGGTTCCCGCCGCCGAAATCGACGACCTGCGTGCCGCGCGCCTGGGAGACCTCGTGCGTGTTGGCCTGGACTCTGTCTCCCTCAAGGCCGTCGACTTCTTCCAGGGCGGAGAGAAGGAACCGCTGGGCCACCTTGCCAACCTGACGTCCCGAAACACGGACCAGGTGTCGGCGCAGAAGCTGGTCGAGTACCTCGTCCAGGAAGAAGGCATCCACCCAGGGAAGATCCACCTCGGGTATGCGTGCTACGGCCGTGCTGTCACCAACGCGGACCCCGCCACCGGGACGCACGCCGGCACGTCGGCCGCGCTGGGAACGTTCGCCCACGGCGTCGTCGGCTTCTATGACGCCGTCGCCAACTACCTCGACCTGGAGCACGGCCGGGCCGCCGGGAAGAACGGCTTCGCCCTGCTGACCGACCAGGAGGCCGACGCCGACACACTCCTGGCCAACGGCCACTACATCTCGCTCGACACCCCGCGCAGCGTCATGCGCAAGGGCAAGTTCGCCGCCACGACCGGTCTCGGCGGACTGTGCGCATGGTCGGCCCACCAGGACAACGGTCTGCTGGCCAACGCCGCCCGGGAGGGCCTCGGATACGTCGCGGCACCGAGCCGAGAGTTCACCCCCATGGCCCCCCTGTACAACCCCGGCGCCTGAGTCCGGTCGGGAATCTCCGTTCCTTTCCTCTCGACTGCTGCTGTCTGACTGGACGAAGCAGTGCGGTCACGACCTTCTTGTCCGGGAGGCCGGGGCGCCCGTACGGACGCCCCGGCCTCCCGGTCCACCTGCGCCGGCATTCGAAGACGGCAAGGAAGAGCACAGTGCACGCCCGAAGTACGTGCCACAGGGCTTCTTTCCACCAGTACAGGTGTACCTCGACGCGCTCGCCGCCCATGACCCCGGCGTGTTCCGGGCCCGAGCACCGTACCGAGTGGCCCCGCAGCCCGCGCAGGCTCTAGTCGGGTCGCGAGCGCGGGCCGGGTCGGCTGGGCTCAGCTCGTTGTGACGCTGGCGACCTTGTTGACGTTGCCGTAGGTGGTCCACACCTTGTTGTCGGGGCCGGTGGTGAGGTAGCTCGGCCCGGCGTTCGCGGTGGGCGGGCTGTACTGGGTGACGGTGCCTGCGGGGGTGATCTTCCCGACCTTGTTGTTGCCGGGCTCGGTGAACCAGAGGTTGCCGTCCGGGGCGCTGGTGATCTCCCCAGGCGCGCTGACGTTGTACTGGGTGATGGCGCCCGAGGGGGTGATCTTCCCGATCTTGTTGGCGCCGTACGCGGTGAACCACACGTTGCCGTCCGGGCCGCCGGTGATCCCCTGCATGTAGGACTGCCAGGTGATGTTGGGCACGGTGTACTTGGTGGTGACGCCCGCGGTGGTGGTCTTCATGAGGCCGCTGTTGTTGGGAGCGGTCCACCACAGATTGCCGTCCGGACCGGTGGTGATCTCGCCCGGGTAATAGGCGATGGCGTACTCGGTGATGACGCCCGACGGGGTGATCTTCCCGATCTGGTAGTTGTTGCAGTCGATGAACCACATGTTGCCGTCCGGCCCGGCGGTGATGCCGTTGGGCTCGGGCGAGTTCTGGCCCTGGGGCAGGTTGTACTCGGTGATGGCGCCGGCGGGGGTGATCTTCCCGATCTTCTGGCCGTCGTACTCGGTGAACCAGACGTTGCCGTCCGCTCCGCCGGCGATCGCGGTCAGGGTGGCGTTCTGGGTGGGCACCTGGTACTCGGTCACGGTCCCCGCCGTGGTCATCTTGGCGACGTTACCGACACCCGGCTCAAGGAACCACAGGTTGCCGTCCGCCCCCTTGGTGATGGCACCCGGGCTGTTGGGCGTGTTGTGCTCGGTGAAGGTCACCGCCGCGGTGGCGGGCGAAGCGCACAGGACCACCATCGCCACCGCCAACGACCCGACGGTCCGCTTCTTCCCACGCTTCATGGACTCCACGCTCACGGCTGTCTCTCTTCTTCTGGCACTGTTCCCGATCCGGGATCAGCGTCAGCAAAGCGCACCCCAACGCCACGAAACGGCACAACATTCGCATTTCACTCACATGGGCGCCATATCGAACATGCAGCGAAAGCATCGAATCTCCGATTGATGAAGCCCCAGGCCGAGGCCGTTCGCAGCATCCGATGAATGTTGCATCGGATGCGATACCGCTCGTCAGTCCAGGTAGATGCCGGCGAAGGTGCGCCGAGAGGGCTGGGTTCAGTCCAGGGTGGGGTGGGTGAGGGTGTGCCAGGCGGTGTAGCCGCCGAGGAGGTCGGAGACGTCGGTGTGGCCGTGGTGGCGCAGCAGGCTGGCGGCGATGGAGGAGCGGTGGCCGCCGGCACAGTGGACGACCAGGGGGTGGTCGGTGGGGATCTCGTCGAGGCGGCTGGGGAGTTCGGTCAGGGGGATGTGCAGGGATTCTTCGATGGAGCCGGTTTCGCGTTCGCCGCAGGTGCGGACGTCCAGGACGGTGGGGGGCTGTTCGGTGGCGAGGGCGGTCCGGAGTTGGTCGGCGGTGAGGCGGCTGGCGGGGGTGAGGTCGTCGGCGAGGGCGGGCAGGGCGGTGTCGGGGTTGCTCAGGTAGCCGGCGATGTGATCGAAGCCGATGCGGGCGAGGCGGGTGATGACCTCGCCCTCGCGGTCCTGCGGGGCGATGATCGCAAGGTTGCCGTCGGGGGTGAGGACGGTGCCGGCCTGTTCGGCGAAGCGGCCGTCGAGGGGGACGTTGAGGGCGCCGCGGAGGTGTCCGGCGCCGAACTCCTGGGGGCTGCGGGCGTCGAGGACGACGGCGCCTGCGGTACGGGCCTCCTTGAAGCCTCCGGGGCACAGCGGGCGGGCGGGGTTGGTGCGGTCGAGCAGCGGGTGATCCTGCCGGTTGAGGGCGGCGTCGTGGCCGAAGTAGGCGGGGGCCACGGACTGGCCGGCGGTGACGATGCGGACGAAGGTGTCCTGGTCCATGGGCTGGCAGGCGTAGTTGGTGGCGCGCTCGCGGCCGATGGTGGACCGCTTCTCGGTGGAGAGGTTCTTGCCGCAGGCGGAGCCGGCGCCGTGGGCGGGGAAGACGAGGGTCTCGTCGGGCAGAGCGAGCAGCTTGCGGTGGACGCTGTCGTACAGCATGGCGCCGAGTTCGTCGGCGGTGACGCCGGACGAGGCGAGCAGGTCGGGGCGGCCGACGTCGCCGATGAACAGGGCGTCGCCGGTGAGCACGCCGTACGGGACGGTGTCGTCGGGCTGCTCGTAGACCAGGATGCTGATCGATTCCGGGGTGTGGCCGGGGGTCTCCATGATTTGGAGGGCGACGTCGCCGAGTTCGATCCGTTCGCCGTCGGCGAGCTTGCGGATCGGGTACTCGGTCTCGGCCCGGCGGCCGTAGCCGATCCAGGCGCCGGTGCGGTCGGCCAGTTCGAGGTGGCCGGCGAGGAAGTCGGCGTGGAAGTGGGTGTTGATGACGGCCTCGACGGTCAGGCCGCGGGCCTCGGCATCGGCGACGTACTCGTCGACGTCGCGGCGGGGGTCGACCACGACGGCGCGGCCGGTCCGCTCGTCGGCGATCAGGTACGAGGCCTGGGAGAGGCAGTCGAGGTAGAACTGGGCGAAGTACACGGGGAACCTCCTGGGCGGCGTCGGGCGCCTCGGCGTGATCTCAATACCCCCTCCGGTATGAGCGACAGCATACGGCCCCACGGTCGATACGGGGCGGGGTGTCGCCGAACGGAGTCGATAATACCCCCGGGGGTACTATGGTGGACATCGCGCGGGACCGGCCGCCACCGTCGGAGACGGGTGGCGCCGAGGAGGCGCCCACGCCTCCGGGACGCCCGCCCGGCCCACACCGGACCATCGGAGAACCACATGCCCCCGCTGCCGCCCAACCCCGGGCAGACCACCCCCGCTCAGGCCCACCAGCTCGCCCGCGCCGGCGCAGCCGTCCTGCTCGACGTCCGGGAGCGCGGCGAGTTCACGGCCGGCCACGCCCCCGGCGCCCTCCACCTGCCGCTGATCGCCCTGGCCGCCCGCGAACCGCTCCCGCCCGAGGCGGGCGGACGGCTCGTCCTGGCGATCTGCCACTCGGGCAACCGCTCCGCACGGGCGGCGCAGCTGCTCGCCGAGCGCGGCGTCGAGGTGCTGAACGTCGTCGGCGGCATGACCGCCTGGAAGCACGCCGGACTGCCGGTCACCACTCCGGGCGACAGCAGCAGCGGCGACATCGGCAGCGGCGGGAGCTCCAGGGGCGCCGGGGGCGCGATATGACCGCGCTGCTCCTGGCGCTGGCCGCCGGGGCCGTGGTCGGCCTCGCCCTCGGCGGCCTCGGCGGGGGCGGCAGCATGCTCGCCGTCCCCGCGCTGGTCTACCTGCTCGGCTTCAGCCCGGCCCTGGCCACCACGGCCGCCCTGGTGATCGTCGCCGCGACCTCGCTGACCGGCCTGCTCGCGCACGCCCGGGCGGGCCGGGTCCGCTGGCGCACCGGCGCGCTGTTCGCCGCCGCCGGGCTGCCCGCCGCCACGGCCGCCGGGGCGCTCTCGGCGCACCTGCCCGGGGCGCTGCTGACCGGCGCGTTCGCGGTGCTGGCGGGGCTGGCCGCCTGGCGGATGCTGGTGCCGCCGAAGGCCGCCGCGCAGGAACGTTCCGCCGCCGGGTGGGGCCGCTCGACGGCGACCGGCGCTGGGCTCGGCGCGGTCACCGGGCTGCTGGGGGTCGGGGGCGGGTTCCTCGCCGTCCCCGCGCTGGTCTCGGTACTCGCCTTCACCATGGCCGAGGCGGTGGGCACCAGCCTGCTGGTGATCACCGCCAACGCGCTGGCCGCGCTGCTGCCCCGCCTCGGCGCGACCGGCGCCATCGACTGGGCCGTCGCCGCCCCCTTCACCGGGGCCGCAATCCTCGGCGCCTGGGACGGCAAGCGGCTCGCCGACCGGCTCAGCGGGCGCACCCTGCAACGGGCCTTCGCGTTCGCCCTGCTCGGCGTGGCCGCGCTGATGCTGGTCACCGCCCTGCGCTGATGCCGGTCATCTCCCTGCACTGATGCCGTTCACCACCCTGCACTGACGCTGGTCACCGCCCCGCCCTGACGCCGGGCGGGCCCCGGCTCCCGGCGCGCGAACCCGGAGAACGAGCGAGGACGAGTCCGGAGGGCGGCAGCCGACCGTGCGCCGACCGTTGACGCGGCTCGGATGGGCATGTGACATTGCACATGTCACTCAGCGCCGCTCAAGGGATTTGAACGTTCAAACCCCTGCCCGCGCACGCCGCCCCGCCCCTGACGCACCGCCAGCCGTCCGACAGGAGAGCCCCCATGCCCCCCACCCGCGCCCCGCGCCGCCGACCGGTCCGCGCCCTGCCCTCGGGCTCAGCGGTCCTGGCTGCCCTGGCCGTACTCGCCGTCCAGGCCGTCGGCGCGGGACCGGCCCGAGCCGACGGCCCGGCCGCGCTGGTCGACGGCGGCGGCTACGTCCTCGGCTCCGTCCTGGACGGCGGCTGCCTCGGCCCGCAGTACGCGCAGCCGGCGGCCGGCACGCCCGTCGTCGGCGCGGCCTGCCAGGGGCTGCTCAGCCAGCGCTGGCAGCTGCACCGCACCACCGACGGCTACCGGCTGGTCAACGCCGCGAGCGGACGCTGCCTGACCCTCGACGGCACCGGGCGGCATCCCGGCACGGCCGACTGCGGCGCCGATCCCGCCGCCGAGACCTTCGCCATCTCCCCGGCGCCGGGCGGGAGTCACACCCTGGCCGCGCACGGCGCCTGCCTCACCACGGCAGGCGACCACAGGCAGAACAGCGCAGCGGATCGCGAGCAGGACGGCGCCGCCGAGCGCGAGCAGAGCAGCGCAGCGGACCACGAGCCGAGCAGCGCCGCCGACCGCCGGCGCTGCGACGCCCGGCCCGCCCACCGCTGGACCCTCACCCGCAGCGAACCGCTCACCCTCGCCGACCCCGGCTTCGAACAGGGCACGAACGGCTGGACGTTCACCGAGCACACCGGCGTCGCCACCAACAACCCGCACGGCGGCACCCGCCTCGCCTACCTCGACGCCGGCTCCGGCCACCGGATCGCCCAGCAGGTCACCGCCGTCACCGCCGGCAGCTACGACCTGTCCGCCTGGATCGCCACCGGCGGCGCCGGCGGCACCTTCTCGGTCAGCGTCAACGGCACCGTGGTCCGCTCGCTGACCCTGCCCGAGCAGCCCGTCTACGCGAAGTACACCCTGCCCCGGGTGCACGTCGCGGCCGGCGACCGGCTCACCCTCGGCATCGGCTCCTCCCCCACCGGCTGGGTCAACGCGGACGACGCCGCCGTCGCCCCGTCCGCCCCCAGCGACCCGAGGATCAGTTCCTCGGACCCGGAGGTCGTCGCCCTGTTCGACTGGGCCAAGACCAAGGCCAACAGCTGGGTGCAGCAGGCCGGCACCACCGGCGTGCTCAACCAGGACGAGAACAACCCCGGCGGCACCGGCACCACCACCTACGACACCACCTACTGGGCCGGCTACCCGTTCCGCTCCGACTTCTACAGCCGCGACTTCGCCCACCAGCTGGTCGGCGCCCACCTGCTCGGCCTGGACGCCGAGAACAAGACCATGCTGCGCGGGTTCGCCGCCTCCGCCACCGAGACCAACAAGCTCTACCCGGTCTGGGCGCTCAACTTCGACGCCAGGACGTACGGCAGCATCGACTACCGGAGCCCCGACCGCTTCGTGCGCGAGCTGCCCGCGCCGTTCGAGCTGGTCGAGAAGGCCGGCGAGGCCTACCGGTGGACCGGGGACCGCGACTACGCCGACGACCCCGCGCTGAGCGGCTACGTCCGCAACACCCTCGGCCCCTTCATCGCCCAGCACCCCGGCCCGGTCGACAACGGCGGCCTCCCCATCCCCCAGGCCACCAGCCGCAGCATCTTTTCCGGCACCGCGAGCTACGCCGAGAACGCCACCAGCACCTACGCCGAGGCCGGTGACGCGATCGGCGCCCAGTACCAGGCGTACCTCGCCGCCGCGACCCTGGCCACCGCCCAGGGCGACACCGCCGCCGCCACCGGCTACCGGCAGGCCGCCACCGCGCTGCGCGACTACGTCAACACCACCTGGAGCGTGGACCGGCAGCAGCCCGGCGAGGTCGTGCACGGCTACGACACCACCGGCAAGCCGGTGACCGGCTGGGGCTACGAGTCCAGCGTGCTGATGCCGGTCAAGCAGCTGCTCGACCCCGGCCCGCGCCGGGACGCCCTCCTCGCCGCCATCGACGCCGCCGACTCCGGCCCGCAGCGCTCGACCAACCTGGAGGCCTACACCTACCTGCCCGACGCCTTCTTCGCCAACCATGACGGCGACACCGCCTGGAAGTGGATGCGGCAGATCTACCAGGGCGTCGACCAGCTCCACGCCACCGGACGGCTGCTCAACGGCGACTACCCCGAGGTCCCGTTCACGCTGCTGAGCCAGACCGTGCAGGGCCTGCTCGGCGTCGAGCCCGACGCCGCCGCGCACACCCTCGTGATCGCCTCCCGGCTGCCCGCCTCGATGGGCTGGCTGGAGGTCGCCGACATCCCGGTCGGCGCGGGCTCGGTCACCGTCCGGCACGACGGCCACCGCAGCAGCACCGTCACCAACACCGGCCGTACGCCGCTCACCTGGGAGGCCCGCTTCGCCGGCCCGCACGGCGGGATCACCGTCGACGGCAAGGCCCGGCCCACCCGCACCAGGACCGTCGACGGCGTGAGCTACACCTACGCCACCGTCACCGTCGCCCCCGGGCGCACCGCGAGCGCCGCCGTCACGGACTGACCCCCCCCAGCGCACCACCCTTCCGGCCGACCGGCCCCCAACCGGTCGGCCGCACACCCCGCTCCACCCGACGCACCGTCACCACCCCCACACCCTCAGGAGCGCGCATGCGCCACATCCCCCACCGCCTCGCGGCACCCGTGCTCGCGCTGGCCCTCGCCGCCACCGGCCTCGGCGCCCTCACGCTCGGCACGGCCGCCCCCGCCGCCGCCCTGGGCAACGGCAACGCCCTCACCCCGCCGATGGGGTGGAACTCCTGGAACTCCCTCGGCACCGAGGTCACCGAGGACCAGGTCGTCCAGACCATCGACTTCATGGCCGCCAACGGCCTGGTGGCGGCCGGCTACGACACCGTCACCATCGACGACGGCTGGTCGCTCTGGCACCGCGACGGCCAGACCACCGACCTGGTCCGCAACGCCGACGGCGGCCTCCAGCTCCAGGACGCCGCCGGGAACCCCGTCAGCGGCACCGACGGCACCGGCAACGACCCCACCACCGGCCACCTCCTCCCCCGCCCGGACCACTTCCCCGCGCAGACCGTCAACGGGCGGACCGTCAACGGCATCGAGTACCTCGCCCAGTACGCGCACGGCAAGGGCATGAAGTTCGGGCTCTACGCCACCGACACCTACCTCACCTGCCAGATGCACCCCGGCAGCCTCGGCCACGAGAGCACCGACGCGAGCGACTTCGTCTCCTGGGGCGTCGACTACGTCAAGTACGACGACTGCCCCTACGGCCCGCAGATCACCGGCCCGGACGGCCACAACTACTACACCCAGGGCGAGGGAAAGGAACTCACCCGCTCGATCTACGCCCGCGTCCAGACCTTCCAGCGCGCCCTCGACGCCGCCTCCGCCGCGCAGGGCCGGCCCAAGGTCACCCTCAGCGTCTCCGCCCAGCCCGCCCACACCGGCGTCCCGTACCTGCTCGCGGCCGACGACCCGGCGCGCACCGACCCGGTCGTGCAGGCCGCCGGCACCGCGCCGTTCCAGGCGCCCGGCTACGCGCCGACCGGCGTCTGGTGCGGCCAGGTCGCCAACCTCTGCCGGATCGGCGGCGACCGCGACAGCGAGCTCGACGGGGTGCTCTGGAACGGGCAGTTGCAGACCGCGCTGCAGTACCCCGGCAACGTGCGCCCGGGCAGCTGGAACGACCTCGACATGATGTTCACCGGCTGGCAGGACGTCTACGGCGCCTGGGGCACCACCGACACCTGCACCTGCCACAAGCCGTTCACCGACGACGAGTCCCGCACCGAGACCTCCGTCCTCGCGATGCTCGCCGCCCCGCTGGTCTCCGGCGCCGACCTGCGCACCGCCGCACAGTCCCAGCACAGCGCGGACGGCCACACCTGGTCCACCGGGATCGACGCCGCTAGCCTGGCGGTCCTGAAGAACCGCGACGTCATAGCGATCGACCAGGACGCCCTGGCCAAGCCCGCCACCCTGGTCGGCGCCAAGCCCGCGAACGCCACCGCGCCGGTCGTCCTCCAGCGGCGGCTGGCGAACGGCGACACCGCCGTGCTGCTCGTCAACCAGGACCCGGCCGCGAGCCGCACGGTGAGCACCAGCCTCGGCGAACTCGGCCTCACCGGGCCCGGCTACACCGCCAAGGAGCTGTGGACGGGCGCGAGTTCGACCGTCACCGGCACGCTCGGCGCCTCGGTGGCCCCGCACGGCGTGGCGCTGTACCGGCTCAGCGCCCGGCCGGCCACCGGGCCGGCCGCGGTGGTCGACGACGGCCGCTACCACGCGATCGGCGCCGGCGGCGGTGGCGGCCTGGTCCTGGAAGTGGCGGGGACCTGCAGCTCGCCGCTCGGCGCCGTCGCCGACGTCAACACCTGGTGGCCCACGCACACCTCCGAGCAGTGGACCTTCACCAGCAACCCGGACGGCACCGTGCGGATCGCCGACAACTGCGCCACCGCCACCCACGCGCACACCGTGCTCGCCGCCGGCACCGACCCCGGCAACAGCGCCTACCTGCTCGGCTACTCGCCCGGCAACCGCTGGCAGGAGTGGCGGGTCACCCAGGACGGCGCCACCGGCAAGCTCACCATCACCAACGTCGCCACCGGCCTGGTCCTCAACGCCCGCACCGGCACGGCGGGTTCGACCGTGACCACGGACGCGGCCGACGGCGCCGCCCCCGGACAGGGCTGGGGCGTCGTGTCCTGACCTCCCGGGTGCCCGCGTCCTGACCGCATCACCTGATCACGCTCCCGGGCGCTCCTCCTCCACCACGACGCCGACGCCCGGCCAGTGGCGCGCCAGGTCGGCGAAGAAGCGCTCGGCGTCGATCGCCGCCTCGGGCGGGTGGACGCCCGGGGCGCGGACGCCGCCGTCCAGGAGCTGGGCGAGGCCGAGGGCCGCCGGCACGCCGGTGCTCTCGGCCATGTCGCCGAGCAGGGCCTCGGCGCCGGTGAGCCGGGCGAGGACGGTGACCGGCCGGCCCTCGCGGCCGCCTGTGGCGGCGGCGAAGAAGCCGGGGAGGCTGCCGGGGCCGGGGAAGCGGGCCGCGCGGGCGGCGGCCCGCAGGGTGCGGCGCAGCGTGGGGCGGTCGAGGTCGACGGCGGCGGTCTCGTTGCCGAGGCGCCCGGCGTCGAGGTCGTCCCGCAGGACGTCCAGGTAGGCGGCCGTCCTGGCGGTGACGACCATGAGGTTGGCGGCCGCGCCGCCGGGCCGCAGGCTGCGGTGCAGGGTGACCGGTTCGGGGTGGCCGACGGTGTACGCGGTGCCGCGGTGGCCGCCGGGCAGGTCGAGGGCGACCGGCCGCAGCGGGGGCCGCTGGACGATCCGGCCGCCGTCGACCACCGCGACCGTGCCGCTGATCTGTTGCATCCAGTGGACGGCGGCCGCCAGCGGGGCACCGTCCGGTCCGCGCAGGGAGGTGTCGTCGGGTTCGGCGCCCGCGTCGACGGGCCAGGCGGTGTAGAGGTCGGTCAGGCTGTCGAGGCGGGCGGCGGCCCGGACGGCGAGCAGGTTGCTGACGCCGGGGCTGGCGCCCATGCCGATCACGGCGCGGACGCCGGCGGCGCGGGCCTCGCCGTCGAGTTCCAGCATGGCGACGGTGGGTTCCCAGTCGTCGCAGATGTCCAGGTAGTGGGTGCCGGTGCGGATCGCCGCGCGCAGCACGCCCAGGCCGAAGCGGTAGTACGGGCCGACGGTGTTGAGGACGGCGTCGGCTTCCGCGAGGGCGGCGTGCAGCTGCGCCCCGTCGGTGACGTCGACCTGGCGGGCCCGGACCGGCACCGGGCCGCCGGCGAGGGCGGCGGCGGTGCGGCGGGCGGCGTCCGGGTCGCGGTCGGCGATCACGAGTTCGTGGACGCCGGGCAGTCGGGCGGCGACCCGGGCGGCGACGCGGCCCATCGCTCCCGCTCCGCCGAGGGCGAGCACTCTCATCGTCGTTTCTCCTTTCGCCGGCTGCGTCCACCGGCTTTGCGGCTGGGCCGTCAGCGCTGCCCGAGCGAGGTCAGGAAGCCAGCGAGGTCAGGAAGCTGCGGTGCTCGTCGAGGTAGCCGGGGCTGAAGAGCGAGCGGGGTGCGGCGATCGCGAGGAGGGTGCTCTCCAGTTCCGAGTCCTCGACGGATTCGGGGACGATGTTGTGCGTGGCGTCCGGGTAGCGCTTGACCCGGAGCTGGCCGGGCGCGGTGAGGATCCTGCGGTAGCCGGCCTCGGTGTCGTCGCTGTCGACGTTGATGTCGCGCCCGCCGAGGAAGAGCAGGACCGGCACCCGGAGGGCGGCGAGGTCGTCGCTGGCGTCGGAGGTGTGGTTGCGGCGGTTGAAGTCCCAGCGCTGCGGGGTGAGGCCGTCGACGTCGCCGCCGCCGGCCCGGTACTGCTCGAAGGTCTGGCCGGCCCGGAGGGCGGCGAGGTTCCGGTCGCTGCGCGCGATGGCGGCCGCGGTCTCGGCCGGGGTGGCGTGCTTCTTCCTGAGTTCGGCGAGCAGGTTGTAGCGGCCCTGCTGGAGCCAGTTGAGGGCGGGGGCGACGGCGATCACGAACCTGACGTCCGGGGACTGCCGGGCGGCCTTGGGCATCACCCAGCCGGCCTGGCTGGCGCCCCAGAGGCCGATCCGGGCGGGGTCGATGCCGGGCCGCTTCTTTGCCCAGTCGATCGCGGCGACGGTCTCGTCGGCGCGGTCCTGGATGCTCTGGTCGAGCCAGTTGCCGGGGGCGCCGTCGACGCCGGGCTTGTCCCAGGAGAGGGAGGCGTAGCCGGCCTTGGCGATCGCCTCCCAGATCGGCCGGTAGAAGGTGTCGTGGGTGGCGTTGGTGGGGCCGTCCCCGTGGACGAAGACGACCAGGCCGGCGGGGGTGCGGCCGCCGGTCGGGCGGGCGAGGACGCCGTGCAGCGGCTGTTTGCCGCCGGTGATGGTGACGCGTTCCTCCTTGAGGTCGTACTCGTTCTGGTAGACCACCCAGCCGCCCGCGCCGAGCAGGAGCACCACCACGGACAGCAGTGATCCCCAGAGCAACCATCGCCTGCGCATCTTCACTCCACCAATCTATCGTTCTAAAAACGAACGTATCAGATGTGAACGTATTAGGATGGTCGCCATGGTGGAGATTCCGACCCGGGTGCTGGTCGAGGCGATGGTCCGTACGGACGGCACGGTCGACTGCGGCGACCTGTACACCGTGGCCGGCCTGCTCGGGATGACCGACCAGCAGGTCCGGCTGACCGTCAAGCGCCTCACCGGCGACGGGCGGTTCATCCAGGAGGGGCGCGGCCGCCGGGCTCTGCTGCGGGCCACCGCCGAGACCCGGCGCTCGATCGACCCCGACGTCGAGTACGTGGCGCTGATGTACGCCCAGGACCGCGGCCGGGCCCCCTGGGACGGCGTCTGGCACCTCGCGGGATTCGCCGTCCCCGAGCACGCCCGGCCCGCCCGCGACGCGCTGCGCGAGGCGATCCTCCGACTCGGCGGCGCCCCGGTGCAGAACGGCCTCTACGTCTCGCCGCACCCCTGGGAGGAGGACGTCCTCGCCGAGGCCGCCGCCCTCGACGTGCGCGGCCACCTCACCCTCCTCACCAGCCGCGACCTGCGCACCGGCGAGACCGACGACCCCCGCGCGCTCGCCCGGCGCTGGTGGCCGCTGGACCAGGTCGCCGAGGGCCACCAGCGGCTCACCGAGGTCGCGGCCGACCGCCTCGCCCGGCTGGAGAAGGGCCTCACCGGCTCCGAACTGCTCACCGTCGCCCTGGAGTTGGCCGCCGCCTTCACCGAGGCCATGGAGCCCGACCCGCTGCTGCCGCCGGAACTCCTGCCACAGCCCTGGGCCGGCACCGCGGCCCGCGAACTCGTCGCCCGCTGCTGGGCGCTGCTGCTCGCCGACCCCGGGCCGGGCGCGCCCCGGCTGTTCGACGCCTACGCCGAGGTCGTCGCGGCCGTCACCGCGTAGCCGCCGGACCCGGCTCGGGCGCGGCCGCGCCAAAGGCTTCGGGCGCGACCGGCTCCGGCAGGGTGCGGAACAGCAGCCAGCTCAGCACCGGCATCAGCACCAGCGGAAACAGGGCGGTGCGCAGCGAGGTCGCGTCGGCGAGGCCGCCGATCACCGGGCTCGCCAGGCCGCCGATGCTGACGGTCAGGCCCAGCGTGATCCCGCTGGCGGTGCCGATCCGCGAGGGCAGGTAGTCCTGCCCCAGCGTGACCTGCAACGAGAACGGCACGTACAGGCCCGCCGAGGTCAACGCCACGAAGACGTACAGCGCCGGGCCCGGCACCAGCACCACGCCCGCCACGGCCACCGCCGCCACCAGGTACGACCAGCGCGCCACCGCGACCCGGCCCCAGCGGTCCGCCAGCGCGCCGCCCAGCACCGAACCCACCGCGCCGCCCGCGTACAGCACCACCAGCGCTGCGGTGCCCGCCGCCGTACCGCCGCCGACCCGCTGGGTGGCGAACAGCGCGAGGAAGGTGCTCAGGCCGGTGAAGGCGATCGAGCGGCACACCACGGCCAGCGACAGCCGCACGAACGAGGCCCGGTCGTCGGCCCCGGCCACCGGCGCCGAAGCCGCCCCGGCGGCCCGCCGGCGCTCCAGTTCGCGCAGCACCGGCAGGCACAGGACGGCGCCCGCGAGCGCCGGCAGCACCAGCAGCGGGGTCAGCCGCAGGCCGCCGCCCGAGACCACCACGGAGACCAGCAGCGGGGCCGCCGCGAAGCCCAGGTTGCCGCCCAGCGAGAACCAGGCCATCCCCCGGTGGCCGTCCCGCGCGGCCAGCCGGGCCACCCGGGCGGACTCCGGGTGGTACGCGGCCACCCCGACCCCGGACAGCGCCACGAAGGCCAGCGTCAGCGGGTACGAGCCGCTCACCCCGCTGAGCGCGATGCCCACGCCGCCCACCAGCGTGCTGACCGGCAGCAGCCAGGGCAGCGGGCGGCGGTCGGTGATCGCGCCGAACAGCGGCTGCGCCACCGAGGAGAGCAGCGAGGCGGCGAGCACCACGCCCGAGACGGCGGCGTAGCCGTAGCCGCGCTCGGCCACGAAGAACGGGACCAGGGCGGCCACCGCGCCCTGGTAGACGTCCACGCAGGCGTGTCCGAGGGACAGCAGGGTGATCGAGGAGTCCCGTTTGCCGGGTGTGCTCTTCGGATTGTCAGGCGTGCTCGACGTACTGGATGTACTGGACGTAGGGGGCATAGCGATCGGCAGATTGTCCGGCGTTGTCTTCGGCATGCCGACATGCTCGGCGCAGCGGCACCTGTCGGGCTTCCGACAATCTGCCAGGTGATGCCGAACATCCGCCATGACCCCGTCGCCCCGACCCGCGCCCAGCGGCTGGCCTCCGGCACCGGGATCGACGCCCACCGCCACGACGACCACCAGATCGCCTACGCGGCCAGCGGCGTGCTCGCCATCACCACCGACGCCGGCTCCTGGGTCGCCCCCGGCACCCGCGCCATCTGGGTCCCGGCCGGCACCGTGCACGCCCACCAGGCCCATGGCGAACTGGACCTCCACCTGGTCGGGCTGCCCGCCGCCGAGAACCCGCTCGGCCTGGACCGGCCGACCGTGCTCGCCGTCGGGCCGCTGCTGCGCGAACTGATCGTCGCCTACACCCGCACCCCCGAGGACGACAGCCCCGAACGGGCCCGGCTGCGCGCCGTCCTGCTCGACCAGCTGCGCGCCTCCCCGCAGCAGCCACTGCACCTGCCCGCCCCCGCCACGCCGCTGCTGCGCGCGGTCTGCGACCGGCTGCGGGCCGACCCGGCCGACCAGCGCACCCTCGCCGAGCTGGGCCGGGCGGTCGGCGCCAGCGACCGCACGCTCTCCCGGCTCTTCCGCGCCGACCTCGGCATGACCTTCCCCCAGTGGCGCACCCAGCTGCGGCTGCACCACGCGCTGGTGCTGCTCGCCGAGGGCCTGCCCGTCACGGCGGTCGCGCACCGCTGCGGCTGGTCCTCCGCGAGCGCCTTCATCGACGTCTTCCGCCGCACCTTCGGCCACACCCCGGGCAGCCACCCCACATAGGTCCCGTCCGGCCGGTCTTGCCAGGCCCCGCATTGTCCGCCGCTGGTGGCAGGGTGGGGGGCATGTGCGGTCGCTTCGTCTCCACCACCACGCCCCAGGACCTCGTCGCCCTGCTCGGGGAACTGCGCTGGGATCCGGCCGAGTCGTTCGCGCCGAGCTGGAACGTGGCGCCCACCGACCCGGTGCCCGCCGTCCTGGAACGCGTCGACCGGGAGAGCGGCGAGCTGCTGCGGCAGCTGCGCCCGCTGCGCTGGGGCCTGGTGCCGTCCTGGTCCAAGGACCCCTCCGGCGGCGCCCGCATGATCAACGCCCGCTCGGAGACCGTCCACCTCAAGCCCGCCTTCCGCAAGGCCTTCACCACCCGGCGCTGCGTCATCCCCGCCGACGGCTACTTCGAGTGGCGCGAGGTGCCCGCCGCCGCCGACCGGAAGAAGTACAAGCAGCCGTACTTCCTCAGCACCGGCTCGGTCATGCTGATGGCCGGCCTGTACGAGTTCTGGCGCGACCGCACCCGGCCCGAGGACGACCCGGCGGCCTGGCTCGCCACCGCCACCGTCATCACCACCGACGCCACCGACAGCGCCGGGCGCGTCCACGACCGGATGCCGCTCACCATCGCCCCCGCCGACCTGGCCGCCTGGCTCGCCCCCGACCTCACGGACTCCGACGAACTCCACCACCTGCTGCGCCGCCCCGCCGACGGCGCCCTGCGGGTGCGGGCCGTCTCCCCCGCCGTCAACAGCGCCCGCTCCAACGGTCCGGAACTGCTCGCCCCCGCCCCGGACCCGCTGGGGCTGGCGGACTGACGGTGGGTCCGACCCATGTCCCATGCCCCGGCACCACCATCGCCTCCACCGGGACCATCACCCTCGACGCGGCCGTGCCTGCTCCGGAGCTCTGATCCGTCTGCCGGGGGCGGGTGACTGGCCACCACGGACAGTCAGCTTCCCGTGGTGTACTACGTGTTCACCGTTCAGGCACAAGTCCCCATCAGGAGCGAACCGTTCGATGAGTGCCACCTGCCCCCAGTGCACCGCACCGGACCAGTCCGTCCTCATGGCGCACGCCCTGGCGGACACCACCGCGCCACTCGACGACTCGACGCGTGCGCTGCTGTACCCGCCGCCCGAGCCGCAGCCCGCTCCTGCCGAGCTGAGCACGGGGGCGATCGTGCTCTTCGTCCTCGCCGCGGTCTTCGGCCTGCTCGGGGTCCTCTCGCAGCTCCGCGACGACGAGGACCTGAGCGGCTACGACTCCGCCTACCAGCTCGGCTACCACATAGGCCCGTTCATCCTGCCCGCCGTCCTGCTGGTCATCGGCCTGATCGTGCGGACCGTGTCGCGAAGCCGCCACAGGCGAGCGGTCGAACAAGGACTGCCCGAGCAGCGGGCGCTCTGGCAGCGGCATCTCCACGTGTGGCAGGCAGGGTGGCTGTGCCGGCGCTGCCAGGTCGCGTTCTTCCCTGATGCGTCGATCCGGCCCGACTTCCCGGCCTCGCCTGCGATTCCCGTGGAGCAGTTCCCGCTCTGGGTGATGACCGCCGCCGAACGGGCTTTCGCCGGGCAGGGCCAGGCCTGACGCCGGCGCCGGGGCGCACCGGCTCGGCCGTCGAAGCGTTCCTCGACACCCGCGACCGCGCCGCCGAGGGCCCGGCCCGCATCAACCTCGGTGTGGCTCTGGCCGCAGCGGGCCGCCCGTCCCGGTGGCGTGCCAGGTGGGGGCGGTATGCATGATCATCCGGGTACGCTACCGTCCGGTACCGACAGTGGTGCGCCCGGCTCCGGGTGACCGGCGGAATCCGGTGACACGGCGCCCGCCCGCGACTACGGTGGGCGGGCGGAACCGTACGTGGGGGTGAGGGCGCCGAAGTGTTGATGTCCAGGACGACGCATGTCCGGCCCGAGGGCGGCCTGCCCGACCACGAGGCCTTCGACCAGCGCCGCCGCCCGGTCTCACCCGCCACCGCCGGGAACCCGCATGCCGAGCAGCGGGCGGCCGTGCTGCCGCCCGAGGCGGCGCGGGCCGCGCTGACCGTCGAGGCGAGCGCCCCCACTCCCAACCTGCCGCCCCGCGCCGCGGACCGACTCGTGGGCCGCGACGGCGCGTTGCGGGCGATCGCCGAGGCGCTGTCGGACGGCGACGGCAGCGGGCTGGTCACCCAGGCCACCACGCTGCACGGCCTCGGCGGGGTCGGCAAGACCACCCTCGCGCTGCACTACGCCTACGCCGAGGCCACGCACTACCGGCTGATCTGGTGGATCACCGCCGAGTCCGAGGAGCAGCTCGCCGAGGCCTTCGCCGACCTCGCCGTCCACCTCCACCCCACCTGGGCCCTCACCGCCCCGCCCGGCCAGCAGGTCGAGTGGGCGCTCGCCTGGCTGCGCGCCCACGACCGCTGGCTGCTCGTCTACGACAACGCCGAGGACCCGGTCCATCTCACCCCCTATCTCGGCCGCCTGCTCGGCCGCGGCCACCAGTTGGTCACCAGCCGCCGCGCCGGCGGCTGGCACCCCGGCATCCGCCCGGTGCGGATCGACGTCCTCGACGCCCCCGAGGCCACCCGGCTGCTCTGCGGCGCCGCCTACCCCGGGGCGCGGGCCGAACAGGCCGAGGTGCTCGCCCTCGCCGACGAACTCGGCCATCTCCCGCTCGCCCTCGCCCAGGCCGGCGCCTACGTGCAGCAGACCGGCACGACCTTCGCCGCCTACCGCGAGCTGCTGCGCACCAGCAGCCCGGCCGGCCCTGACTCCGACTCCGGCTCCGGCTCCGACTCCGGTACCGGCTCCGGCGCGGTGGCCACCGTCTCCCGGCTCTGGCACACCACCCTGCGCACCGTCCAGGCCACCACCCCGTTCGCCGTCGAGCTGCTGCGCACGCTCGCCTGGTACGCCCCCGAGGCGCTGCCGCGCGAAGCCCTGACGCCCTTCGGCGCGCGCCGCCCGGCCGAGGTCGACTCCGCGCTGCGGCTGCTCGCCGACTACAACCTGATCACCCTCGGCGACACCGTCACCGTGCACCGCCTGCTCCAGGGCGTGCTGCGCCGTTCCGACGGCGCCCGCCCGCTGCGCCGGCGCGCCGAACAGCAGCTCGCCGAGGCCGCCGCCCGGCTCTGGCCGACCGCCGGGCCCCGGCTGCGCCGGGCGCTGCTGCCGCACATCCGCGAGCTGGCCGCCGGCGGCCCGTCCGAGCAGCCCACCCCGCAGACCGTCGCGCTGTACCGGCTGGCCGCCGGCGAGCTGACCGACCGGGCCCAGCGGGTGTTCGCCATCCCGCTGGTCACCGCGATGGCCGACGACCAGACCCGCCTGCTGGGCGCCGACCACCCCGACACCCTGGCCACCCGGGGCCGGCTCGCCGAACTCCACGCCCGGGCCGGCGATCCGGCCCGGGCCGTCGCGCTCTGCCGGGCGGTGGTGGCCGACCGCACCCGCCTCCAGGGCCACGACCACCCGGCCACCCTCGCCGACCGCAGCACCCTCGCCCACGCCTACCGCAAGGCGGGTGAACACCGCTGCGCCGTCGAGGAGTTCCGCGCGGTGGCGGCCGACCGGGCGCGGGTGCTCGGCGCCGACAGCCGGGAGACCCTCACCAGCCGCGCGGGCCTGGCCTACGCCCTCCAGGTGGCCGGTCAACACCAGGCGGCGGTGGCGGAGTTCGAGCGGCTGCTGGCCGACGCCGGCCGGGTCCTGGACGACCCCGACCACCCGGACATCCTGGCCCACCGCAACGGGCTCGCGTACGCCCAACTCACCGCCGGCCAGCACCGGTTGGCCATCACCCTGTACGAGCAGGCGGTGGCCGACCGGGCCCGGGTGCTCGGCGCCGACCACCCCGACACCCTGACCAGCCGCGACTGGCTCGCGGCCGCCCACGTCGTCGCGGGAGACCACCGGGCCGCGGTCGCCGGGTACGAGGCGCTGGTCGCCGACCACGTCCGGGTGCAGGGGCCGGACCATCCGCAGACCCTCTTCGCACGCGGCCGACTGGCGACGGCCTACTGCGAGGCCGGGCACCCGGCTTCGGCGGTCGCCCGGTTCACCGATCTGGTCCGCGACTACACCCGCGTCCTCGGGCCCGACCACCCCCACACCCTGGACGTGCGCAGCGGTCTCGCCCACGCCCACCGCGAGGCGGGCCAACTCCGGACGGCGGTGGACGAACACCGGGCGCTGGTCCGCAGCCGCTCCCGCGTCCAGGGGGCGGACCACCCCGGCACCCTGGAGGAGCGCAGCGACCTCGCCTACGCGCTGCGCGTCGCGGGCCGGACCGACCATGAACTGGCCGAGTTCGAAGACCTGGTGGCCCACCGCGCCCGCATCCAGGGCCCGGACCACCCGGACACCCTGGACGAACGGTCCAACCTCACCCGCACCCTGCTGCTGGCCGGGCGCCCCCGCGCGGCGCTCGCCGAATGCCGACGGCTCCTCGCCGACCGCGAGCGGGTCCACGGCCCCGACCACCACGAGACCTTCGAGGCCCGGCTGAGCCTGGCCCGGGCCCTCGGCGACGCCGGCGACCACCGGCACGCGGCGGAGCTGTGCGACCGACTCGTCGCCGACCGGCTGCGGGTGCTCGGCGCCGACCACCCCGCCGTCCTCCACACCCGCGGCTGGCAGGCCTGGCTGCACGGCGCGGCGGAGCACCACCGGCAGGCCGTGGAACTGCGCACACGGCTGGTGGCCGACTACGACCGGGTCCACGGCCCCGACCACCCGCAGACCCTCAACGCCCGCACCGGCCTGGCCTACGCCCTCCAGTGCGCGGGGCGGATCCGGGAGGCACTCGCCGAACGCGAACGGGTGCTGGCCGACCTGACCCTGACGCTCGGCGCCGGGCACCCCACCACCCTCAGCGCCCGCCTCCAGCTGGCGCGGACCCACGACGAGAGCGGCGACCACCCGCGCGCCGTGGAGCTGTACGCGGAACTGGTCGCCGACTGCGTCCTGCTGTACGGCGAGGAGCACCCCCGCACCCTCAGCGCCCGGTGGTGGCTCGCCTCCGCGCACGGGGACGCCGGGGAGCACCGGCGCGCGGCGGAACTGTACGAAGCGCTGGCGGCCGACCGCGCCCGGCTCCAGGGCCCCGACCACCCGGAGACGCTCAACACCCGCTGGTGGCACGCCGACAGCTGCCGGGAGGCGGGCGACCACCGACAGGCCGTCACGCTGTCCGAAGCCCTGGTGGCCGACCACGCCCGCGTCCACGGACCGGAACACCCCGACACCCTGGGCGCCCGTCTGGCGCTGGCGCAGGCACTCACCGCCGCCGGCCGGCACCGCCGGGCGCTGGAGCTCCACCAGGAGCTCGTCGCGGACCGGGCCCGGCTCCAGGGCCCCGACCACCCGGACACCCTCAACGCCCGCTGGTGGCTGGCACACGACTGCCAGCAGGCCGGCGAGCACCGCCGCGCGGTGGAGCTGTACGACGCGCTGGCGGCCGACCGCAGCCGGATCCTCGGCGCCGACCACCCCCAGACCCTCACCGCCCGCTGGTGGCAGGCGAACGGCCACCAGCGGGCCGGCCACCACCGCCGCGCGGTGGAGCTGTTCGACGCACTGGTGACCGACGACACCCGGATCCGCGGTGCCGACCACCCCGAGACCCTGGCCACGCGCGCCGGACTGGCCTGGGCCACCTCCGCCGCGAAGGACCACCGCCGCGCCATCGCCCGCTACGAGGCCCTGGCCGCCGACCGCACCCGGCTCCACGGCGCCGACCACCCGCTGGCCCTGGACGCCCGCGGCTCCCTGGCCTGGGCGCACGGCGAGGCGGGCGAGCACCGCCGCGCCGCAGAGCTGCACTCCGCGCTGGTGGCCGACCGCACCCGGCTCCAGGGCCCCGACCACCCCGAGACCCTCGACACCCGGCGCTCGCAGGCGGCGGGCCACCGCGAGGTCGGCGAACTCGACCGCGCCCTGGAGCTGTACGAGGCACTGGTCGCGGACCTGGCCCGGGTCCTGGGCGCCGACCACCCCACCACCCTGGACACCCGGCTCGGCCTGGCCCGGACCTGCCGCGACGCGGCCGAGCACGACCGCTCGGTGGACCTGTTCCGGGCCCTGGTCGCCGACTACGAACGGGTGCTCGGACCGGACCACCCCGACACCCTCGACGCGCGGCTCGGCCTCGCGCGGTCGGTGGTGGCGGCGGGCGACCACCCCGCCGCCGCCGAGCTGTACACGGCGCTGCTGGCCGACCAGGAGCGGGCGCAGGGCCCGGACCACCCGGACACGCTCACCACCCGGTGGTGGCAGGCCGCCGCCCACCGCGACGCGGACGACCAGCGCCGCGCGGCCGAGGCCTTCGGCGCCGTCGCCGCCGACCGGGCCCGGGTGCTCGGCGCCGACCACCCGGACACCCTCAACGCCCGCTGGTGGCAGGCCTCCTCGTACCGCGCGGGCTACGACCTCCAACGCGCGCTCGACCTGGCCGCGCCCCTGGTCGCCGACACCGAGCGGGTGCTCGGACCGGACCACCCCGACGCCCTCGGCGCCCGGTTCCTGCTGGCCTGGACGTACCGGTCGGGCGGCGACCACCGCCCCGCGACGGAACTCGACGAGGCGCTGCTGCGGGACCGGATCCGGCTCCAGGGCCCGGACCACCCCGGCACCCTCGCCTGTCGCGGCAGCCTCGCCCAGGACCGCCGACTCGCGGGCCTCCTGCACCAGGCCGAGGCCGAACGGGAGGCACTGGCCGCCGACCGTGCGCGCATCCACGGCCCCGACCACCCGGACACCCTCCACCAGCTCTCCCAACTCGCCGAGGCCGTCCTCGCCACCGGCGAACTCGACCGCGCCACAGCCCTGTTCACCGAGCTGATCGCCCACCGGAGCCGGGTCCAGGGCGCGGACCACCCGGACACCCTCGGCGAGCGCTCCAGCCTCGCCTCCACCCACGCCCGCGCCGGCCGGCAGCGGCAGGAGATCGTCGAACGGCTGATGCTGCTCGCCGACCACGAGCGCGTACACGGCCAGGACCACCCCGACGCCCTCACCGCGCGCGCCGACCTCGCCCACGCCCACCGCCGCCGCTGGGAGCACGACCGCGCCGACGCGCTCTACCGCGCCCTGCTGGCCGACCGCACCCGGATCCTCGGTGCCGAACACCCCGGCGCCCTCGACTCCCTCAACGCCCTCGACACCCTCGACGCTCTCGACGACCGGGACAGCATCGCGCTCAACCTCGTCGAGGCCGGCCGGTACGCGGAGGGCGCCGACTGCTACCGGGAGGTGCTGGCCGCCGTCGAATCGGCCCTCGGTCCGGAGCACCTCCTCGCCCACGCCGTGCGGTACGGCCTCGCCCAGGCCCTGGTGCTCGCCGGGGACCACGCCGGCGCGATCGCCGAACTGTCGCCCCTGACGCCGGACTGGACCCGACCCGCCGGCCCCGCCCTGCCCGGCCTCGTCCGGTCCGGGTGCGTCCTCGCCCTCGCCCGCCACCTCAACGGGGAGCACGACGCGGCGGTGCGCCTGGCCGCCACCCTCGCCGCCTGCGCGGACGACGCCCTCGGCAGCACCGACGACGCCACCCTCACCGCCCGCGAGGCCCACGCGCTGCTGCTGGCCTGCGGCCCGCGGCCGCTGCGCGCCGTCGTCCGGCTGGAGGAACTCGCCGAGGAGTGCGCCGCGAGCCACGGCCCCCGCAACTCCCTCACCCTGAGCATCCGCCAGAGCCTCGCCCACGCGCGGCTGCGGGCCGGCGACGCCGTCGGGGCGGTGCGGGTGTACGAAGGCATCGTCGCCGACCGGATCCCGGCCGGGGCACTGCTGACCGGGCACCGGCAGGCCGACGACGTCGCCGTCAGCCTCGGCACCCTGCGCCCCGGGCTGCTCCCGGTGTTCCCCACGCTGGCCGTCGGCCTGGCCGCCGCGCTCGCCGCGAGCGGGCGCCGGGACGCCGCCCAGGGCCTGCTGGCGGCCGTCCACACCGCGCGCCGGACCCTGATGGGCCCCGGCCATCCGCTGGCGGTGGAGAGCCGGACGGCCCTGGCCCGACTCGACGGCGGCGCAGCCGAGTCGCCGGCCCGACTCGACGGCGGCGGGCCGCAGTCGCTGCCGGCCGCACCCGTCCGCGCGGAGCTCGGCCCGGAACCGTCCGAGCCGGCCGCGCTGATCCGGCGCTCGCGCGGGTCGCGGCACCGCCCCCCGGCGCCCGCGCCGGCCAGGACGGCCTGGCGGCCCCGGCTCACCCTGCTCGACGAGCCGGCGGTGGGAGCCACCGTGCACCTGGAACTGCGGCTGGAACCCGAGGTGCCGCAGACCGACCCCGGCGCGCTGCCGGGCCTGCGCCTGGTGGCCGTCGCCGCCTCGGACGCCGTGCTCGATCCGCCCGTCGCCGACTACAGCCCCGCCGGGGAGCCCGTCCGCTTCGCGCTGACCCCGTCCGTGCCGGGGCCGCACACCGTCCGGATCACCGTCTACGACCGGGGGCACGGCGCCGTGCTCCAGGACCTGTGCGCCGTCGTCGACGTCCCGCCCGTCGCGCAAGCCGCCACCGTCGCCGCCCAAGCCGTCACCTCTCAAGCCATCACCGTCGCCGACATCGCCCAGGACGAGGAGTAATCGCGTGGCCCGGGACCTCCTCGTCGAGATCCGCCAGAACCCCTCCGCCGACTTCACCCGGCTCCCCCGGCAGCAGGCGCCGGACGCCCCGCAGGCCAAGGAGCCGGCCCCGCTGGACCTCGTGGTCTCGCTGCGCCGCCACCGCGACGACCTGTTCGTCTCCGCCTTCCGGCCCGGCGAGCGCACGCCCTGGTCCCGCCCCCACCGCGCGGAGCTGAAGGTGTCCGCCCCCGCCCTGCTCGCCCGGGCCTCCCGGCTGCGGACCGTCTGGCGCGACCGCCTGGTCCAGTACGACCCGGAGCCGATCGGCGGCTACCCCTTCGCCCAGGCCGTCGACTTCAACCGGCTGGCCGGCGTCGCCGAGCGGCAGGTCGCCGAACTGGCCGAGGAGGGACGGTACTTCCTGGAGGTGATGCTCGACGGGCCGGAGCGCGAGCTCACCGTCTTCCGCGAGTACCTCACCCGGACGCTCACCGAGCACGGCTCGCTGCGGATCAGCTTCGACTCCGACCTCCACCTGCCCTGGCCGATGCTCGCCGTCGACGGCGGCCACGCCGACCCGTGGGCGGACTTCCTCGGCCACCGCCACCAGGTCGAGCAGACCGGCGCCGGCTACCCGCCGATCCAGCCGCCGTACCCGGCCCGCACCAGGCCCGTCACCAGCCTCAACACCGACGACCAGCTCACCGACGTCGGCCGGGCCCCCGAGGTCCGCAAGCTGCTGGAGGACCGCTCCCAGCTGACCGTGCGCACCGAGTCCGAGCCGCTGCTCAAGGCGCTGTCCTCCGCCGTGCTGGACGAGGACGTCATGTACTTCTGGTGCCACGGCCAGTTCGTCGCCGGCGACTCCCCGTACGAGCAGCTCGCCGTCCGGCTCTCCGACGACCGCCAGATCGACGCCGACCTGGTGCGCCGCCACCGCCGCCGGCACGCCGAGGCGCCGGACGCCATGTTCCGGCCGTTCGTGCTGCTGAACGCGTGCCACACCGGGCAGTCCACGGCCGCCGAACTGGAGCACCTCGGCCGGGCGCTGGTCGACCTCGGCGCCAACGGCGTGCTCGGCCCGCAGATCGAGATCCCGCAGGTCTTCGCCGCCGAGTACGCCTTCGCCTTCCTCGACCTCTACCTGACCGGGGAGTTCACGGCGGGCGAGATCACCCAGCAGCTGGTCCGGCGGTTCGCCCGCGAGTACCGCAACCCGCTGGCGCTCACCTACTCCCTGCACTGCGGCCTCGACAGCATCCTGGAGCTGACCCCGTGACGGCGCCCACGCCCATCGCCACCGCCACCGTCGACCTGGACGAGGAGGGCCGGCTGCTCGTCCCCGGCACCCGCACGCCGGTGCCCGAGGCCCGGATCGCCCAACACCTCGCCCGGCACCTGCGCATCCCCCCGCGGGCGACCGACGTCTACGTCTACGTCCACGGCTGGCAGACCAGCCCCGCCGCCGCCGACCGCTCGGCCGCCGCCCTGCTCACCGAGGCCGCCGCCCTGCACCGGTCCGCGCCGACCGCCTACCCCGGGCTGACCAGGGGGTTCCGCCCGTGGTGCGTGGTGGTGCGCTGGCCGTCCTCCAGCCTGCCGTCGCCGGCCGGCTACCGCCGGATCCGGGCCCGGGCGCACGCCATGAGCGCCCAGGGGCAGGCCGGGCGCGTCCTGGGCCACCTGCTCGGCTACCTGGACGCCGACCGCGGCGACCCGGCCTCGCCCCGCGTCCTGGCCAACCGCAACGGCCAGTACCTGCACCTGGTCGGCCACTCCTTCGGCGGCCGCTTCCTCTGCGAGGCCGTCCAGTACGCGGCCGACCGGCCCGCCGGGCCGCCGGTGCTGGGCTGGAGCCGGCCGGGCGACCCCACCCGGCCGTTCACCGTCGACAGCGCGCTGGTCTTCCAGATGGCCGCGCCCCGCGACGCCTTCACCCACCTCTTCCCCCGGCTGTTCCTCGGCCCCGGCCGCCCCGGCGCCCCGCTGCGCGGCCCGCTGGTGCTCACCCACTCCCGCTGGGACCGCGCCACCGGCTTCTGGCACCTGCGCGCCGAGGGCCGCCCGGGCATCGGCCACTCCGGCACCGGCGTCGCCCCCGTCCCCCAGTTCAGCACCCGGCTGCGCCCCACCGCCTCCCCGTACCCGCGCACCGAGTTGGACCACCCGATCGTCAACATCGACGCCGCCCGGGTCTACCGCGGCGGCCTGGCCACCCGCCTCAACCCGGCAGGCGCCCACTCCGACTTCCACCACCCCGAATCCGCCCACCTGCTGCTCAGCCTCGCCGCCCACTCACGCTGACCGCCCGGGCCCCCGGCCCGGGGCGGGCCCGGCAACTCCCGCCGGGCGCCCGAGGCCGCGCGTTGATCCGACGCGAGGTGTCAGACCCGCCCCAGCGGCAGGAGGTACTGCACGGGCTCGTCCAGGTCGTCCAGGCCGAGGAGTTCGTGGGCGAGGTCGTCGTGGACCCCGCCGAGGGGAATCGTGCCGAGGCCGAAGGCCGTGGCGGCGAGCAGCAGGTTCTGGGTCAGGTGGCCGGCCTCCAGCAGGCCCAGGCGCAGCGCCCGCAGGCCGTAGCGGCTGCGCAGCAGGGCGAGGTCGACGTAGACCGCGAGGACCGCGGGGGCCTCGTCGATGCCGACGGCGTCCGGATCCGCGGCCGGGCGGGAGAGGTAGGAGGAGAGGGCCTTGAGGTCGTCGAGGGCGGGGGCCGGGCCGATCGGGCGCAGCGCGCGGCGCTCCGGCAGGCACTGGTAGGTGCCGGCGGGCAGGCCGTCCACGGCGAGGGCGAGCAGGCGCAGACGGACGCTGTACAGCGCGCCCGCGCTCGGGTACGGGCGGTGGGCGGGGTCGGTGCCGTCGGCGATCGGCCGGCGCAGTTCCGGGCCCGGTGCGCACGCGGACCAGAGCACCCGCCGAGGGTGGCGGCAGTGAGCGGGCCGGTCAGCGGGCCGCGGGCGGAGCGACGGGTGCCCAGGACCTCGGCGAGGGTGAGCTCCGGCAGGGGCTCGGCGGGCAGCCGGACGTCGTCGGGCTGTTCCTGCGGGGCCGGGCGGGGCGCCAGGTCGCGCAGCGCGGTGTCCTCGCTGCGGCCGATCTGGAACTTGCTGCGCTCCAGGTACTGGTAGTCGGGGGCGTGCCGGTCGGCGGGGAAGAAGGCGAACGGCCGGTCGGTCTCCAGCAGCGTGCGGGCGGCGAGCCGGCAGACCGCGCGCTCCTCGTCGGGACCGACGCCGAGGCGGTTGAACAGCATGTGCAGCTGGGAGGCCCAGGCCCAGGACAGCCGCTCGGCGGCCTCGGGCGGCGAGGCCGCGCGCATCCGGTCGGCCGCGGCCGCCACCTGCCCGGACCAGTCGGTCAGCCAAGGTGCGGCGGCGCCGGTGTCGAGTGCCTCGCGCAGGGCCCGGGCACGCCGGGCCAGCGCGTCCCGCTGCCGGGCGAACACCGTGTTGACCCTGGTGTGGACGGCCGCGCCGGGCAGCGGCCGGTACTCGGTGACCCAGCGCCAGGAGGCGGCGTGGCGGCGCAGCCAGCGGGCGGCGGAGAGGTCGTCGAGGCCGAGCGCGTGGGCGGTGGTGTGGGCGAGGTCGAGGGCGAGCGGCAGGCGGGCGGCGGTTGCGGAGGCGGCCCGCAGGGCACGGACGGCCGTGCGGGAGGAGTGGCCGAAGAGGTCCTCGGCGATCGGCAGCAGGGCCGGGCCTCCGTAGCGTTCGGTCTCGGGCCGGTAGGGCACCGCCGTCACCTCGCCGTGGCGGGGCGCCCAGGGGCCGGCGGGCGGGGTGCGGCGGGCGGCGAGGCGGGCGAGGTCGGCGGCGAGTCCTTCGGCCTGCTCCGGCGCGCCCGGGCCGTGGAAGCGGATCCGCAGGTGGGGGCCGCCCTCGCCGTAGCGGATGAAGAACCAGTCGGCGTCCGGGTCCGTCGTCAGCCCGTCCATCAGCGGGGCGAGGTCGTCGGTGACGAAGGCGTCGGCGTCCCGGGCGGTCAGGGGAAGCGCGAGGTGCAGGCTCTGCCAGTGGGTGGTCGGCCGGTGGTGGGTGGTCATCGGGTCCTCGGGGAGGGGGTCGGGGCCGTCACGGGAACGGGTGCGGGTGGAGGGCCAGGTCGTCGTGGTGCAGCGGGCGGGGGCTGCGGCCGAGCCGGTGCGGGACGGCCAGCAGGCGGGGCAGGCCGCGGGTGCGGCGGTTGACGTGCCCGAAGGTCATCGGGAGGGTCCCGGGGATGACGACCTTGGCGCAGTGCAGGCCGAGCCGTTCGCGGACCCCGGGCTCGTCCTGGGTGACCACCACGACGTCGAGGCCCTCCTCGGCGAGCCGGGCCACCGTCCGCTCCAGCAGCAGGGTCAGGTCGGTGACCGGCTCGGGGGCGCCGGGCCAGCGTTCGGGCCAGGGCACCGGGGGCGGGCCGGCGAAGAGGAAGTCCAGGCGGGGCTGCGCCTCGGGCAGGGTGTTGAGGCCGACGTGGTCCTCCAGGCCGACCACCAGCTCGGGGCGTTCCAGCATCGGCCGCAGCCGGTTCGGGTCGCGCGGCCCGCCCGGGGTGGCCGGGCGGTGCGCCGCCTCCTGCACGTTGGTGACCACTTCGGCGACGGCCGAGCGGATCGCCGCCCGCGGGTCGTGGTGGGCGCCGGCCGCCAGGAAGGTGCGCGGGGCGTCCGGGTGGCTCCCCCGGTAGCGGCAGAGGGCGATCACGGCGGGAACGCCGAGGTCGTTGGTGGCGTCGAGCAGGGTGAGCCGGTAGCCGAGCAGGCGCGCGCGGTCGGCGAGGTCGGCGACGGCCGGATCCTCGACGGGGACGGCGACGCCGGGCAGCGGGGTCCGCGCGTACCAGGCCATCAGGAAGGCGTCCCGCTCGGCGACCTCGAACAGCCCGTAGAGGGCGGCCTCCTGGGGGCTGTTGCCGAGCCCGCAGCCGTTCGAGGACTCGTAGACCACCCTGGGACGGTCCCGGTCCGGGAGCTCCCAGTAGGCGACGTGCTCCGGCACGGCGAGCGGGCGCGCGTGGGTGAGGGACCAGCCGTGGACCCAGTCCAGCACGAGGTCGGGGGTGTACGGGACGGTGGCCCGGTTCGGGTGCCCGTGGTGCGCGGGATCGGGCAGCCCCAGCCGGACGGGGTCGAGGACGGCCTCGGGCCCCAGGTCGCGCGCGAGGTCGCCGTAGGAGCCCCGCAGGACGGTCCTGCGGCCGAGCGGCCGCATGCCCGCGAAGCGCTCGACGCTCTCGAACAGCGCCACCCGCTCGCTGGACCGGAAGTCCACGGCCCGCCCGTAGCCGCCGTCGTCGAGCAGCCGGCCGTCGGTGACCCAGGCGGTGGTGAGGGCGAACGCCGAGTCCTCGGTGCGGAACAGGCGCCGGACCGGGCCGAAACGCTCGTCGTACAGCTCGGCGCGCAGCCGGTCGTTGGCCCTGCCGTCGGTGCCCGTCAGGTCGTTCGCGCCGCGCAGCACGGCCGGATCGGGCAGCGGGCGGGGTGTCAGGGGCAGCCGGGCGGCGGCGGGCGAGTCGGCGGGCAGCGGGCGGCAGACCGGGCAGCCGCCGACCGGGCGGACCAGGTGGGTGGACCAGGTGGCGCGGTCGCCGTGGACGAGGTGGACGGTGGCGTGCGGCCCGGACTCCGCCCGGTCGGCGGCGAGGTCGGCGGCGAGCGCGGCGACCGCCTCGGTGAAGGCCGGGGTGCCGGTGCCCGCGAGCGCCAGTGCGGGGCTGTGCCAGGGCACCCGGCCGCCCGCGGTGGCCAGGCGCTGGTACTCGGTGCAGCTCAGACAGGCCGACGCCCCCGGCTCCAGGACCGGCCCGACGACCGTCAGCGCGCCGTCCTCCCGTACCGGCACCAGTCGCACCGGGTGCTCCAGCGCGTGGCGGCTGAGTCGGGCGGCCAGGTCGAGGGTCCAGCTGGTGAGGTGGACGACGGCGGTGCCGCTCGTGGTCGCCAGCGCCCGCTCGGGGTCGAGGACCGGCAGGTCGGTGGCGGTGGTCATGGGTGGCCTCCGGTGGTCACGAGAACCGTGAAACCGCAGCCGTCCAGGGCGTTCGCCAGGGGGCGGGCGGCGGCGGTGGCAGGCTGCCAGGGGTCGGCGCGCAGCCCGGTCAGGTGGCCCAGGGAGTCCCGCAACGCCGGCTCCCGGCCCGCGAGTTCGGCGATCCAGCGGTCCGTCCAGCCCTCGTCCGTCCAGCCCGGGTCCGTCCAGCCTGGCTCCGGGCGGCCTGGGTCCGGGCGGCCGGGCGGCTGCCGCCGGGCGGCGAGCGGGGCGGCGGCGCCGGTGAAGATGGTGTGGTGGGCGGCGGACAGGCCGTGGCCGGCGGCCATGAGGCGGGTCAGGGCGGACAGGGCGGCGACGGCGACCGCGTCGGCGGGGGTGGCCTCGACGGCCCGGCCGAGGACGGTACCGGCGGTGGCCACGACGGCCAGGAAGGCCTGCTCGTCGGCCAGTTGGCCGAGTTCCAGCTCGGGAGCGTGGCCGAGGCGCCGGGCCAGCGCCGCCCACCAGTGCGCCGCCTGGGGGTGCTCCCGCCAGGCAGCCCACGCGAGGGGGCGGCCCTCGGACGGACGGGCTTGGGCCGCGCGACGCAGGGCCCGGCCGAGTGCGTGGTCCGGGTCGGCGCCCACGACCGGGGCGGTCGGGTCGAGTGCGGCCAGCCGGAGTTCGGCGGCCCGGCAGGCGGCGGCCAGCCGGGCCAGGTCCGTCCGGGCCGCACCGGCCACCAGGGTTCCGGCGGGTGTGCGGCAGGAGACCAGGGCCGCCGGCAGTTGCGGCAGGCCACCGGGCGAGGGCGCGTCGAGTACGCCGAGGCGCGGATCGCCGAGTGCGGTGACCCTGCGCAGGGCCTCGGCCAGTCCGTCGGGCGGCCCGGCGGTACGGCCCGGGCCCGCCGCCCACGGGTGGTAGTCGGCGCGCGGCGGGCGGGCCTCGGCCACCAGCACCGCCGGGCGGCCGACGAGCAGCCGCGGATCGCCGTCCGGATCGCCCGGGTCCGGCAGGCCGGCGACCGCGCAGAGCAGCCGCTGCGCCGTCGCGGCGGCGAGCAGGGCGGGGAGCGTCGCGGGTGGTGGACCCGCACCCGCCGGCGTGGCGTCCGCCCGCAGGCGGGCCGAGACGGCGGCGGCGTCCGCGCGGACGCGGGCCGGGTCGGCGGGCGCGGTCACGAAGCCGCCGTCCGCGTCGCACTGCATGGCGACCGCCACCGGCGGATCGCTCACGGCGGCCACCACCCGCCCGACGGGCAGGCCGGCCTCGGCGAGGACGGTCGGCTCCGCCCCGCCCCGGGCGAGGGCCCGCGCCACCGCCCGGGCACCCGGCCCGTCGGGGTCCGCGGCGGACACCACCGGGCGGGCCGCGGCCAGGGCCGCCGCGGCTGCCGCGGGCCGGGCGGCCACCGAGGCGGGCCACAGCGGGAGTTCGCGGCCATCGGGGCGGCCCGGCCGGTCGGCGCCGTCGGGGTGGTCAGCGCGGTCGGGGTGGTCTGCGTTCCCGGGGCGGCCCGGCTGGTCGACCAGCAGGTCGTACTCGCGCAGGCGTGCGGTCACCGTGGCGAGCGCCGCCTCCACCCGGGCCGGAACGGCTTCCGGGTGCCCGTCCGCCTCGGATCCCAGCCGGGCCTCCAGCAGCTTCCACAGGGCCGGCAGCGCCCGACTGCCCTCCAGGGTGAGGCTGGTGCCGCGCCCCCGCAGGTGCAGCCCGTCGCGCAGCGGCGTCACCGCCACGCCCGGGCGCAGCCGGGGACGGGGCTCCGGGGCCGTCACGCCGCCCCCTCGACCACGGCGATCACCTCGTCGACCCGGTCCCGCCACTGGTGCCCGGTGAGCTCCGGCACGCTGCGCACCACCAGATGGGCGGCGAGGTAGCGTTCCACCGGCCGGACGTCACAGATCGCGAGCAGCCTGTACAGGCCGTTGGTGCAGGCCCGGTAGATCAGGTAGTCGGGGCGGCTCCACATCGTGCCCGCCGGGTCCGACCGGTGCAGCAGCTGGTGGAACTCGCTGTAGACGGTACGCAGTTCGGGGTTCCACCGTTCGGCGGTGGCCCGGTCCCCGAGCGCGGCGGCGCGGTCCCGGTACTCCGACCGGTCGCCGCCGAGGTCGGCCCCGGCCGCCAGCAGTTCCTCCGCCCGGCGCCAGGCCGTCGCCGACCAGCGCGCCCAGTCCCGCTCCCAGCCCTTCGCCCCGCCGTCGACGATCCGGCCGACCAGTGCCGTGACGGCCCGGCCGCTCCCCTCCCAGTGCCGCTCGAACGCGTCCCGCAGCCGCCCGTCCGGATCCTCGTGGACGAGGAAGTCCTCCAGGTGCGAGAGGAAGGAGTAGTGACCGCCGATCAGCCCGTCCGGGTGGGCGGCCGCGTGCGCCGCCAGCGCCGCCGCCACCAGCTGGACCCTGGCCTGCGGCGTGTCGCCGTGCGCCCCGAGGAAGTCGCAGGCGGAGCCGACGGCGGGCAGTCCGAGTCGCAGCAGTTCGTCCCGCAGGGCCGCCGCGTCGGGCCCGAGCAGCGCGTCCAGGGAGGTCGCGGCCCCGGCCTCGACGGGCTCCACCCGGACGGTGTTGTCCGGCACCAGCGGACCGTAGGGCGGCGCGACCAGCTCGACCCGCCCGGCGACGGCCGCCTCCGCCAGCACCTGGGCGTCGGTCCGGTCCGCGACGGACGGATGGGCGGCCGTCCACGCCCGCAGCGCCGCCGCGGAACGCTCGGCCGCGGCGGCCACCCGGGCGGCCGGGCCGGACAGCCGCAGGCGCAGGTGCGGTCCGAACCGCCAGTGCCGCTCGACGTGCACGCCCAGGCCGTCCCCCGCCGCCTGCCGGGCCAACGGCAGCACGGCCTCGCGCAACGCCCGGGCTTTGGTGGGCTGGTAGTAGTACAGGACCACGTCACACGCCGTCACGGCCCGCGGGCCACCGGCCGGATCACTCATCGAACGCCTCCTCGACGCTGCACGGATGGACCTCTACGGATGGGCCTGCGCGGATGGGACTTCGTCTCCACTGCGGCCCCGGTGCGGCGGCCGCTCACCACTGGCTGCCGCCGGGCCCTGTCCGGGCGGTCACCCCACGCGTCGACCGGCCGCCCTCCCCACGCCCCGCCGGGACGGCGGTGGGCCGGGCAGGGCGGTACGTCTCGGCGACGAGTTCCACGGCCCCGGTCGGCCGGGGCCGGCCACCGAGCGCCGGCAGGGCCTCTTCGAGGACGACGCCGCGGGGGTGGCGGGTGAGCCATTTGGCGAGGTGGTGCAGGTGGAGGGGGTTGCCGAGGTCGACCGGCTGCGGTTTGGGAGCGCGCAGCCGGGCGATGAAGGCGTCGACGGCGTGACCCGCTGCGGGGCCGGCTGCGGGGCCGTCCGGCACGGGGTGCAGGAACAGCTGCTCGGGGAGGTCGAGGAGGGCCCGCCAGCGGGCGGCGGTGGCCGCGGGCACGTCGCCGGGGCCGGTCTCGGCGGCGAGGTCGGCGCGCAGGGCGTCGAGGACGGCCGCGGGCAGGTGCCAGCGGCGGCGGGCGAGGACGACGTGACCGTAGCGCAACCGGGGTGTGCGGGTGACGGTGCCGCCGGGAGCGGGCAGGGTGGTGCGGGGCAGCAGCGGGCGGAAGTCGACGATGCCGTTGGGGTGGTCGGCGAGGAGGGGTGCGAGCCGTTGCGGCAGCATGATCGGCGCGAGGAAGCCCAGGTAGAGCACGTCGAGGGCTTCACCGGTGGTGCGCAGCCGGAACCGGAGCTGATCGGTGGCGGGGTCGTGGACGAGGTCGAGGTCCGGTTCGGCGAGGTTGGTCCAGCGGCGGTCGGGGCCGATCTCGTCGGCGAGCAGCCGGGGGTGGAGGTTGGCGTTGAAGCCGCCGACCGGGCGGATCTGGGCGGCGCGGGGGCCGTCTCCGAGGCCGCGGCGGATCTGCCGGGCGACGTCGGCGGCCTGTGGCGTGCCGGCGTCGAGGAAGCGGCTGGTGAAGCGCCCCCAGCCGCCGTAGACGTGGTTGACGCACAACAGGCCGTCGGCGAGGTCGTGTTGGACGAACCAGGAGTAGCTGAGCGGCCGGGCGGCGGTCCAGTCCGGCAGGCGGGCGGCCAGGGCGCGGATCCGGTCGGTGGGCAGCAGCAGCTCGCCGTCGACCACGGGTGTGGCGGTGAACTCCTCCCGCAGGAGGCGCAGTTCCGGCGGTCCGGCGGTCCGTCCTGCGTCCGCCCAGGCTTCGCCGGCATCGGCGCCGAACTCCCACGGGGTGGCGCAGACGCCGCCGACGCCGTAGCGGGCGACGAAGCGGTCCCGGGCCGCCCGGCGCATCAGGTGGCCGAGGTCGAACAGCTCTGCCAGGGCGGTGAGTTCGCCGAGCGCGGCCCGGTCGGCGCCGTCCAGGTCGTGTCCGGTCGACCGCGGGCCGGGCTGGATCGGCCGGGCAGGCTCCAGCCGGGGCCGCGGCGGCGCTGCGGCGTGGACGTCCTCGGTGAGCACCGTGAGGGGCGCGGCGTCGGGCGGGACGGGCCGACCGGCGTCGGCGAGCAGCCGGCGCCAGTCGGCGGCGAGAGCGGCGAGCAGCGCCGGGCGCCGCTCCGCCCGGGTCGTATGGAACTGGGCTGTGTGATCGGCGAGTTGGTGGAGGCGTCGGCTCAGGTCGGCGTCCTCGGGCCACTGCCGCAGCCAGTCGCCGAGGCGTCGCAGCGGGTCCTGGTCCTGCGGATCGACGGGGTCGGCGGGCACGAGCAGCCGGGCGTCGAGGAGTTGTCCGACGAACCGGTGCACGGCCGGGTCGCCGTCGGCGCGGCCGAGGGCGGCGGTGAGGCGCTCGGTGAGCCGGGCCGGAGTGTCCGGGGTGTCGGAGAGCGCGCCGAGGAGCGCCAGTTCGGAGCGGGCCGCGAGTTCGACCTCCTCCTCGCGGGTGACCAGGTAGCGGCCGCCCGCGAACACCACCCGGGTGCGGGCGTAGCGGGCGCGGTCACCGTCGATCCGGGCGGCGCTGGCCATCCGGTGCGGCAGGGTGCGACTGCGACGGGGTTCGTCGAGCAGGGCCTGGACGAGGGCTCCGACCAGCGTCCGGTTCTCCTTGACGACCGCGCGCGGGGCGGTGTCGCCGCCCGCCGCCCAGCCGACGGCGGTGAACCAGGAGAGCGGGCTGGTCTTGCTGGTGGCCCGCAGGGCGTGGCGCAGCACCGCGGCCTCCTCCTTGCGCGCCCGGCCCCGCCGCTCTCCCGCCGCACCGCCGTCGCGCGCCGTGTTGCCGACCGCGCGCAGCAGGTCGGCGCTGGTGAGGGCGACGGCACGGGTGAACGCGGGTGAGCGGCAGAGTTCGGCGAGGGCGGCGCGTTCGGCGGCCAGTGCGGGCGCGACGGCGGCGGCGAGGTCGTCGAGCAGGCTGGTGCGCCGCGCGCGCAGCTCCAGCCACTCGGCGAGGCGCGGGGTTCGGGCGGGGAGGTCGGCGAGCCGGGCGAGCAGGGCGGCGCGCGGCGGGCGCCCGTTGTGCAGGTCGCGGCGCAAGGGGAGCACGACCTGCCGGTGGAACGCCTCGCCGTGGCCGGCGCGGCCGGCGTGGAGGTCGTCGCAGAGGGCGGGCCGCAGGGCGGCGTCCGCGGCTTCGACGGCGGTGAGCCGGGCCAGCAGGGCCCGGACGACGGCGGCCGGGGCCGACTGGGCGGGGCGGGCGAGGACGGTGGCGCGCACCAGGGTGTACGGCGCGGTGCTGACGGGTGGCGGCGCCGGGGCCTCCTGCGGCCGGGCGGGGTGGGTCAGGGCTCGGTGCGGCATGGCGGGCTCCCTCCGACGGACCCGTGGGGCGGACAGACCTGGGTGCTGCTCGTCTCGGCCGTGGGGGGGGGGGGGGCCGGCCGGGGGGGGGGGGGGGGGCGCCCCCCCCCCCGGGGGGCGGGCGCGCGCGGGGGCGGGGACGAGGGGGGGGCGGGCCGGCGGGGGGGC
>NZ_JBHXMU010000047.1:0-77053 GCF_042720685.1 Kitasatospora sp. NPDC058492 | reverse complement strand
GGCCGGCCCTTCCCGGCCGGCCCGCAGCGGGCTTCGCCCGTTCCCCCCGCTCTGAGGACCGATTCACCCATGGCACCCCGTCACCCCGCCCTCGCCCGCCTCGCCCCCGGCGAGGGCCGGCTCACCCTCGGCCTGGAACTCCCCCTCGACAACGACTGGGGCCCGTCCCGGCAGGCCACCGACCGTACGGTCGGCCGCCCCCACGGCGTCCCGGACCTCGCCGACCACGCGCGCCTCGCCCGGCTCGCCGACCGGCTCGGCTTCGCCGGCCTCTGGGTGCGCGACGTCCCGCTCTTCGACCCCGTCCGCTTCGGGGACGCCGGGACGGTCTTCGAGACCTTCACCCACCTCGGCCACCTCGCCGCCGTCACCGAGCAGGCCGTCCTCGGCACCGCGGCCGTCGTCCTGCCGCTGCGCGAACCGCTGCTCGTCGCCAAGGCCGCCGCCACCGTCGACGCGCTCTCCGGCGGCCGGATGCTGCTCGGCCTCGCCAGCGGCGACCGTCCCGTCGAGTACCCGCTCTTCGGGCGGGACTTCGAGGCCCGCGGCGCCGCCTTCCGCGAGGGACTGCACACCCTGCGCGCCGCCTGGCGCCCGGGCCCGCTGGAACTGCCCGGGGCCGGGCTCGGCCCGGACTTCCAGCTGGAGGTCCTGCCGAAACCGGCGGAGGCGGCGGGCATCCCGATCGCCGTCGCCGGAGGCGCCCAGCAGACGCCCGAGTGGATCGCCGAGCACGCCGACGCCTCGCTCAACTACCCCCGCGACCTGGGCGCGCTGCGCCTGCGGACCCGCCAGTGGCGCGAACTCGCCGGGGAGAAGCCGTACGTGACCCCGATGGTGCTCACCCTCCAGGAGGACCCGGACGCCCCGGCCCGTCCGATCCGGCTCGGCCTCAGCACCGGCCGCAACGCCCTGATCGAGCACCTGGAGAGCATGGCGCTGTTCGGGGTCTCGCACGTCTCCTTCAATCTGCGGCCCAACGACCGGCCGGTGGAGGAACTGCTGCAGGAGCTCGCGGAGTACGTCCTGCCGCGCTTCCCCGCATCCGGCGCGTAGGGCCCTTGCATTACAGCGCGCCTGCAACTATTGTTAACGCATGCAAGACGCGCTCGCATCTATTGCGTGACCCTTTGCGCCCCGCACCCTCCGTTTCGAAAAGGCACCACCATGTCCCTCAAGGAACTCCTCCCCGGCAAGCTCGGCTACGGCACCGCCCCGCTCGGCAACATGTTCCGCGCGATCCCCGACCAGGAGGCCGCCGCCACCGTCGAGGCCGCCTGGCAGCACGGCGTCCGCTACTACGACACCGCCCCCTTCTACGGCGCCGGCCTCGCCGAGGAACGCCTCGGCGAGGTCCTCTGCGCCAAGCCCCGCGACGAGTACGTGCTCTCCACCAAGGTCGGCCGCGTCATCCTCGCGGAACTGGAGGAGGGCGCCCGCGAACTCGGCGAGAAGGGTGGCCTGTTCGAGCACGGCAACCCCAACAGGATGCTGCACGTCTGGACCGCCGAGGCCACCGAGCGCTCCATCGAGGACAGCCTCAAGCGCCTGCGCACCGACCGCCTGGACATCGTCTGGGTCCACGACATCGCCCAGGACTTCCACGGCGACCAGTGGCTGGCCAAGTTCGAGGAGGCCCGCACCGGCGCCTTCCGAGTCCTGTCCCGCCTGCGCGACGAGGGCGTCATCGGGGCCTGGGGCCTCGGCGTCAACAAGACCGAGCCGATCGAGCTCACCCTGTCCCTCGACGAGCCCCGCCCGGACGGCTTCCTCCTCGCCGGCCGCTACACCCTCCTCGACCACGAGCACGCCCTCCAGCGCCTGCTGCCGATGGCACAGGAGCAGGGCGTCGGCATGGTCGTCGGCGGCCCCTACAGCTCCGGCATCCTCGCCGGCGGCACCCACTTCGAGTACCAGGAAGCCCCTGCGCACATCATCGAGCGCGTCACCCGGCTCAAGGACCTGGCCGCGGAGCACGGCGTGAGCATCAAGGCCGCCGCCCTGCAGTTCTCCCTCGCCCACCCGGTCACCGCCGCGGTCGTCGCCGGCGCCACCAAGCCCAGCCGCATCGCCGAGGACCAGGCGGCGCTCAACGAGACCGTCCCCGCCGCGTTCTGGCAGGAGCTGCGCTCCGCCGAACTCGTCAGCCCGGCCGCCCCGCTGCCGTACGGCGCCTGAACCACCCCCGACCCGTCAGGAAATCCGATCATGGCCTCCACCTCCGTCAGCCGCATCGTCCCCGCCTCCCCCGACAAGGTGTGGAACCTCATCGGCGGCTTCGACTCCCTCCCCGACTGGCTCCCGTACATCCCCGAGAGCACCGCCCTCGAAGGCGGCCGCGTCCGCCGCCTGCGCAACCCCGAGGGCGGGACCATCATCGAGCGCCTCGTCGCCTTCAACGAGGCCGAGCACCACTACAGCTACGCCATCCTGGAAGCCCCGTTCCCCGTCAACGGCTACGTCTCCACGATCCGCGTCCACGCCGTCCCCGGCCAGGAGAACGCCGCCGAGGTCCAGTGGTCCGGCCGCTTCAACCCCGACGGCGCCACCGAGGCCGAGGCCGTGGCCCTCTTCACCACCATCTACCGCGACGGCCTCGCCGCCCTCCACACCACCCTCGCCACGGTCCGCCCGTCCTTGACGCCTTCCTGAGGCCCGGGGCCGCCTTCCCAACGCACTCCGTACGCGCGCTCCCCGCGGAGCGGTCGTCCAAGGTCTCTGCCGGCCCAGCAGGAGGGCCCTTCCTCCCGGCGCGCGGCGGTGAGTGCAATGCTCGGCGGTGTCCTCACGGCGGCGGGGGCCGGTGGCTTCGCGGTCGTTCCGGTGGATCGCCGACCCCTTGAGCCGCGGCGGTGGTGGCGTGCCAGCTGACGGGGAGGGTGAGCGGTGACTTGCTCGGGGATTCGTCGTCCCAGGCGGGCTCCTGTCCCTCGGCGAGGCGCAGTCGCGGGAAGCGGTCGAGCAGGGCTTCCAGTCCCACGGCCATCTGGGCCCGGGCCAGGTGCGCGCCGATGCAGTTGTGCGCACCCCGGCCGAAGGTGAGGTGCGGGTTCTCCGCCCGGCACAGGTCGAGCCGGTCGGCGTCGGTGAACACCCGCTCGTCGCGGTTGGCCGAGGCGAGGACGGGCAGAACGGCGTCGCCCGCGCGGATCCTGCGGTCGTGCAACTCGATGTCCTCGACGGCCTGGAGGACCACGACGCCGTTCATGACCGGTATGTACCGCAGGAGTTCCTCCACCGCGCCGGGTAGGAGGCCGCGGTCGTCGCGGAGCCGGGCGTACCGGTCGGGCGCGGTCAGCAGGGCCACCACGGCGTCGGCCAGGAACATGGTGCTCGTGCGGTAGCCGGCGACCAGCATCGAGAGCCCGAAGGTCACCACGCTCTCCCCGTCCAGGGTGCCGGGCCCGCACGCGTGGACCAGCCCGGTGAGGACGTCGTCGGCGGGCTCGCGCCGCTTGCGGTCGAGCAGTGACGCGATGTACTCGCGCAGTTCGGAGGTGACCTCGCGGCCCTCGTCCAGGGTGACCATCGCCCCGAGGGCGGCGTCCGCCCTGGGCAGGAAGTACTCGCGGTCCTCGTAGGGGATGCCCACCAGCTCGCACATGGCCAGCAGCGGGAAGGGCTCCAGGAAGCCGCCGACCAGGTCGCCGGGCTGCCCGGCGGCCGTGAAGTCGTCCAGCAGCCCATCGGCCGTCCGGCGCAGTCGCGGCAGCCGGCGCCGGACGGAACGGACGCTGAACGGTTCGGCCAGAGCGCGGCGCAGGGCCTCGTGGCGGGGGCCGTTCAGTTCCATCATCGTGATCAGGCCCGGCTCGTCGTCGGCGGCCCGGTCAGGCCGGGGCGGCCAGTCGTTGATGGTCGGCCGGATCAGCCGGGGGTCCGCGATCAGGGCCCGGACGTCCTCGTAGCGGGTGGCGTACCAGGCGGTGGCGCCGATCGGCAGCCGGACCTCCGCGAGCGGGCACTCCCGGCGCAGCCACCCGTACTGCGTGGGCGGGCCCATGGTGCCCGGCGGCGGCAGGGGCAGGTCGATGGCGGGCGGGTCGGCGGCGGGTTGCGGCGGTGAGCTGCTCACTGGCGGTGCTCCCTGGTCGCGTACGAGGTGGCCGGGTGTGAGGTGATCGTGTGCGAGGTGGCCGGGTGTGAGGTGGCCGGGTGTGAGGTGGCCGGGTGTGAGGTGGCCGCGTACGAGGTGATCGTGTGCGAGGTGGCCGGTCGGGTCTCACCAGCTGACCGGGAGGGTCAGCGGTGACTTGGTCACGGATTCGTCGTCCCAGGCGGGTTCCTGTCCTTCGGCGAGGCGCAGCCGCGGGAAGTGGTCGAACAACGCCTCGACTCCCGCGGTCAGTTCGGCGCGGGCCAGGTGGGCGCCGAGGCAGTTGTGGGCTCCTCGTCCGAAGGCGAGGTGGCCCCCGCGGCCCGTGGTCGCGCCGGCCCGCTCCAGGTCGAGCCGGTCGGCGTCGGCGAACACCCGCTCGTCGCGGTTGGCGCAGGCCGGTACGGGAATGACGGCGTCGCCCTCGCGGATCGTCCGCCCGCGCAGCTCGATGTCCTCGGTCGCCAGGAGGATCACGGTGCCGTTCATCACCGGCATGTAGCGCAGGAACTCCTCCACCGCGCCGGGCATCAGCTCCCGGCCGTCGCGCAGGCGGGCCCACAGGCCCGGCCGGTCGAGCAGGGTGTGCACGGTGTCGGCCAGGAAGAAGCTGCTGATGCCGAAGCCGACGGTGAGCATGGACAGCCCGAAGGCCATCACGTCGTCGTGGGTCAGCTCGCCGTCGTCGCACCGGCGGACCAGCCGGGTCAGGACGTCGTCGCCGGGCCGGTCCCGCTTCCGGACGATCAGTGCGGCGACGTACTCGCGCAGCAGGTCGGTGACCCGGCGCCCCTCCTGCGAGGTCACCATGCCGCCGAGGGCCGCGTCCAGCACCGGGAGGAACCGGTCCCGGTCCTCGAAGGGGATGCCCACCAGGTCGCAGAGCACGAGCAGGGGGAAGGGGTCGGTGAAGCCGGCGACGAGGTCGCCGGGCGGGCCGTTGTCCTCGAACGCCCGCAGCAGTCGCCCGGCCAGCCCGCGGATGCGCGGCAGGTGGTCGCGCACGGCCCGGGAGCTGAACGGCTCGGCCAGCGCCCGGCGCAGGGCCGCGTGCCGGGGGCCGTCGAGTTCGGCGATCGTGACCAGGCGCGGCCCGTCGTCCGCGGGTTGCCCGGGACGCGGCGGCCAGTCGTTGATGGTCGGCCTGATCAGCCGGGGGTCCGCGAAGAGCATCCGGACGTCCTCGTGCCGGGTGGCGTACCAGGCGGTCGCGTCCATCGGCAGCCTGACCCTGGCCAGGGGGCAGTTCTCGCGCAGCCGCGCGGACTCCTCGGGCGGCCCCATGGTGCCCGGCGGCGGGAGCGGGAAGTCCAGGACGTCCGGCTCGGCGCCGGCCCCCCGCGCACCGGGCGGCCGTGCGCTCATGCCCGCGCCCCTTCCGGGTGGCGGGGGCAGGGGCGTTCGATGTAACCGGTGGTGTAGAAGTACTCCAGGTAGCGGTCCAGCAGCTCCGCGTCGACGGGAGGGCAGTGCAGGCCCGAGGTGGCCAGGTCGTGCTCGACGTTGGCCCGCCCGACGGTCGGGAAGGTGCCCTCGAAGTACATCTCCTTGACGGACATGTCGGCCTGCTTGCAGCGGTCCACGCACAGCGAGACGAACGGGGCCGTGGGGCTCGTGGGGTGCTGCGCGACGTGGCGGACGAGCTCGCCCACCCACTCCTCGTAGGGGAGCCGGGAGATCCGGTGGCCGGCCCTGTCCATCCGGTCGAGCATGTCGCACAGGCTCGCGGCGCGGGGGTTGGTCATGTGGTAGGTCCGGCGGGTGGCGCGGTGGGTGGTGGCGATGTGCACCAGGGCGTCGGAGAGGAAGTCCACCGGGACGAAGTCCAGCGGCAGCCGGATGTCGGGGGCGAGCCCGGTCTCGCTGATGGTCTTGAACAGCGAGCAGATCGCGGTGTCGGTGTTGCACGCGCCGGTGTGCCGGTCGCCGGTGATCTCGTACGGACGGTAGACCGCCACCGGCAGGCCCTGGTCCTGGTCCGCGGCGTCGCGCAGCACCTCCTCGGCGACCCACTTGCTCTCGGCGTAGCCCATGGTGAGCCCGTCGGCGTGGTCGAGCGGCAGGTCCTCGTCGACGTGCCGTACGCCGGCGGTTCCGAAGCCGGCGAGCACCGCGATGGTGGAGAGGAAGTGCACCGGCACCCGGCGCCCGGCCGCCAGTCGGATGAGCTCCCTGGTGCCTTCCACGTTGGTGCGGCGCAGCGCGTCGTACGGATAGATGAAGTTGACCTGCGCGGCCGAGTGGATCACCAGGTCGACGGTGTCGGCGAGTTCGTCGGCGCGGCCCGGTTCCAGTCCGAGGCCGGGTTCGGCGAGGTCGGCGGGGAGGCACACGATGCGGTCGGCGGCTTCGGGGGTGGCGAGGCCGAAGCGGGCGAGGTTGCGCATCACCTTCTGCCGGGCGTGGGCGGGGGCCCGGCTCCGCACCGGGCAGCACACCCGGGCGTCGGTGCGGCGCAGCAGCGCGTCCAGGAGGAAGGCGCCGACGAAGCCGGAGGCGCCGGTGAGCAGCACCTCCGCGGGGTGGTGCCAGTCCGGCTCCGGCCCGCGCGGTTGCGGGAGGGTGAAGCCCAGCCGTGCCTCGGCGCGGAAGTCCACCGGGCCCGCGTCGGCGTTCACCCTGCCGGGCGGGCCCTGGACGGCGACGACGGCGGCGGTGAAGTCCTCCAGGGTCGGGGAGCGCAGCAGGCTGTGGACGAGGGTGCGGCCGTGCCGGGCGTCGAGGCCGAAGGCGGCCAGCGCACGGGTGACGGCCTCGGCTGCCAGCAGGGAGTCGCCGCCGATGTCGAAGAAGCTGTCGCCCGGCGCCGGGTGCACACCCAGCACCACCTGCCAGATCCGGGCCACCGTGTCCTGCGGGCCGGACGCGGTGCCGTTCACCGCCGCCGGGACGGCAGCCTCCTCGGTCGCCGTCAGCCTGCGCAGCCGGGCGCGGTCGACCTTGCCCCCGGCCGTCACCGGGAACCGCGCGAGTTCCACCAGTCGCGCGGGCACCGCGGCCGCGGGCAGCCAGGTGGCGAGAGCGCTGCGGATGCGGTCCAGGGTCAGTGCCTGGCCGGGGCGGGCCGCGGTCACGTACCCGATCAGGGCGTCGCCCTCCCGTTCGACGACGGCCTCGCCCACCGTGTCGTCCGCGCGCAGCCGCGCCTCCACCTCGTCCGGCTCGATGCGGTGCCCGCGCAGTTTGATCTGCCGGTCCACCCGGGCCCGGTACTCCAGTACGCCGTCCGGGTGCCGGACCACGCGGTCACCGGTGCGGTAGAGGCGCGTGCCGGGCTCGACGAGGTCGTCGACGAAGCGCTCGGCGGTCAGCCCGGGGTCGCCGAGGTACCCCAGGGCGAGCCCGTCCCCGCCGACGAGGAGCTCGCCCTCCTCGCCGGTGTCGGCGAGCGTGCCGTCCGGGCGCAGCACGTGACAGGTGGAGTTCTCCAGGGGGAGGCCGATCGGCACGGCCGTCGCCTCGGGAGGCAGGTCGTGCAGCGCGTGTGCGGTGGACACCACGCTGTTCTCGGTCGGGCCGTAGAAGTTGACCACGGTGGTGTCCGGGCAGGCCGCCAGTATCGCGCGGGCCAGTTCCGCGTCCATCGCCTCGCCTCCGGCCGAGGCGAACCGCAGGGACCGCAGCGCCGAGGGCCTGGTGCGCGCGATGTGGTGGAACACCCCGGTGGTCAGGTAGGCGATGCTGACCCGCTCGGAGAGCAGCAGCGATTCCAGGGCGGTCGGCGACAGCAGTTCCTCCTGGTCGGCGATCACGATGCAGGCGCCGGCGAGCAGCGCGGGCCAGATCTCGATCGTGGAGGCGTCCGAGGAGAGGCCGTAGGCGTGCAGCACCCGCTCACCGGGCCGCGGCCGCTGCCGGACCAGGTCGGAGGCGGCCAGCCGGACGATGCCGCGGTGCGGGATCGCCACGGGTTTGGGGCGGCCGGTCGAGCCGGAGGTGAACATCACGTAGGCGCAGTCCGCGGGGAGCACCCGGGCCTGCGGCACCGCGGCCGGGGCGGTCGGGGTGGCCGGGGCGGTCGGAGCCAGGCCACCCAGGTCGATGCGGGAACGCACGCGCCGGATGCGGCGGGAACTGCCGGGCAGCGTGACGACGGTGTGCACCCCCGCGTCCTCGGCCATCGCCTGCAGACGCGCGGGTGGTGAGGCGTCGTCGAGCGGGACGTAGGCCGCACCGGTCTTGAGGATGCCCAGGAACGCGACCAGCGCCTCCGGAGAGCGGGCCCCGCACACCCCGACCGTGTCGCCGTACCGCACGCCGGAGTCGTGCAGCCGGGCCGCCACCGCGTCGGAGCGGAGCTTGAGTTCGCCGTAGCTGATGCCGAGGCCGTGCTGTACGGAGGCGATGGCCCGCGGGCGGTGCACCGCCCGGGCGTCGAACAGCTCGTGGAGGCAGCGATCGCGTGGATACGGCACCGCCGCAGCGTGCTCGGCCGCCTCCTGATGCGTCGTTGTTCGGGTGTTCATCGGGACGTCACGCTCTCTGCCGCACACGGACCGCGCGCGGGAAGCTAGGGTTCGAACTCCTTGGCGAAGGCGGCGAAGTCGGCGGTCCGCCATCTCTCGGGCCTCATGCGGATGAGGACGTCATCGGCCAGCTGCCGCCGGTTGGCGTCCAGGTAGGCCGCCGCCGTGTCCGCGTCCAGATACCGGCGGGCCAGCTCCTCGCGTGCGGCCGGCGGCAGCGGGTCCTCGACGGCCACCACCGGCCCCTCCACGCTGACGTAGCGGTAGGGCGCCGACTCGACCTGCGCGCAGAGGCTGAACCGGCCCGCGCTGCGGATGAGCCGGGCCTTCAGCGTCGTCCGCCCGGTCTGGATCGTCACCAGCCCGCCGGGCCGGTAGGAGTACCAGAGCGGGACGAGCAGCGGTCCGCCGCCGTCGCGCGCGTCGTCCACCCCCAGGATTCCCACGTGCGGGCCGGCGAGGAACGCCTCCCGGGCTTCGACCGACATCCTGAGATCCACTGGTACCGCCTCGATTCGGCAGGAGACGCATCCGGTATCGACAGGAGACGCATCCGGTATCGATTCGCGCAAGGGAGGGTGAGCCGGCGGGGGCCTCCGGGCGGCCGGCGTGTGACCGCCGCAGGTCTGTGCGGGTCCTCGGTCCTTCTCGTCCGGTGCACACGGCCTTCGGGAACCCGGCGGGGCGGCCAGGGCAGGGCCGGGCTCTCTCCTCCACATTTCCACCACACCCGGGTGGCCCGCATCCCGGCGGCCGCGCACGCGGTGCCTCCGATCCCCCGCCGAAGCGCACGACGGGCGCTCCGGGGGGATCCTGCCAGTGTCGGCCGTCAGGTGGTTCCCGGCTGGTTCCAGGAGAAGGAGGGGCACATGAGGGCGGCCATCCGGGCCGAGGGCCTGGTGAAGGACTTCGGCGACGTACGGGCCCTGGACGGGGTCGACCTGGACGTGCCGGAGGGGACGGTGCTGGGCCTGCTCGGCCCCAACGGCGCCGGCAAGAGCACCACGGTACGGGTGCTCACCACCCTGGTGCGGCCCGACGCGGGCAGCGCCCACGTGGCGGGGGTGGACGTGCTCAAGCACCCCGGCCGGGTCCGCAGCCTGCTGGGCCTCTGCGGCCAGTACGCGGCGGTCGACGAGTACCTCACCGGCCGGGAGAACCTCCAGATGGTCGGCGAGCTCTACCAGATGCGGAGCAGGGACGCCAAGGCGCGCGCCCGGGAGCTGCTGGAGTGGTTCGACCTCGCCGAGGCGGCCGACCGGCCGGCCAGGACCTACTCCGGTGGCATGCGCCGCCGGCTCGACCTGGCGGCCGCGCTGGTGGTGCGGCCCCCGGTGATGTTCCTCGATGAGCCCACCACCGGTCTGGACCCGCGCAACCGGCTCGCGCTGTGGGAGGTCGTCGAGATGCTGGCCGCGGAGGGCACCACCCTGCTGCTCACCACCCAGTACCTGGAGGAGGCCGACCGGCTGGCGCACGACATCGTCGTGGTCGACCACGGCCGGGTGATCGCACGCGGATCCGCCGACGACCTCAAGACCAGGACCGGCGGCGAGCGGGTGGAGGTGGTGGTCCACGACCGCGAGCAGATCGGTGCGGCCGTCGCTGCGCTCACCCCGTACGGTGGGGGCCCGCTCAGCGTGGAGCAGCACACCCGGCGAATCCTCGTGCCGGTGGGCGGGGGCGCCCGGGTGCTCGCCGACGTCATCCGCGAGCTGGACGGGCTGGGCGTCCTCATCGACGACATCGGCCTGCGCAGGCCCACCCTCGACGACGTCTTCCTCTTCCTCACCGGCCACGCGGCCGAGGAGAACGAGCCGGGAAAGCCGCCTCGGACGGCTTCCGGGGCCGGGCGGCGCCGGTGGGCACGGAACGCCCGTGGGAATTCCCGGCGGGGGCTTCGGCGCTCCCACGGGAAGCAGTAACTCCAGTGATGGTCGAAGCAGTGCTGGTCAAGGGAGTGGAAACCATGGGACAGCTGGATGGGAAGGTCGCCCTGGTGACCGGGGGCTCGGCCGGGATCGGTCTCGCCGTCGTCCGTCGGTTCGCCGCCGAAGGTGCCACCGTCTACCTCACCGGCCGGCGCAAGGCCGAGCTGGACGAGGCCGTGGAAGCCGTCGGCGAACGGGCCATCGGCGTCCAGAGCGACGTGTCGAACCTCGACGACCTCGACCGGCTCTTCGCGGCGATCGAGGCACGCAGCGGACGGCTGGACGTCGTGGTGGCCAATGCCGGCGTCGGCGAGTTCGCCCGGCTCGGGAAGATCACCGAGGAGCACTACGACAGGGTCTTCGACATCAACGTCAGGGGGGTGGTCTTCACCGTCCAGAAGGCGCTGCCCCTGTTGCCGGACGGCGCCTCGGTGATCGTGCTCTCCTCCACCAACGCGTCGACGGGCGTCCGGGCGATGAGCGTCTACAGCGCCACCAAGGCCGCCGACCGCAACCTCGTCCGCACGTGGGCCGCCGAGCTCGCGGGCCGCGGCATCCGGGTCAACGCCATCAGCCCCGGCCCGATCGAGACTCCCGCCATCCGCGGTCTGAGCGCGGAGGAGGCGCCCGAGGTGGACGAACTCGTCGCCAGGATTCCGCTGGGCCGGATCGGACGCCCCGACGAGGTCGCCGCCGCGGCCCTCTTCCTCGCCTCGGACCAGAGCTCCTTCACCACCGGAGCCGAACTCTTCGTCGACGGCGGCCTCAACCAGGTCTGACCGGCTCGGCTAGGCCGAGGGCGTAGGCGGTGCCGCGGCCGGGGGCGGGTTCGACGGCCAGTTCGCCGTTCACCGCCTCGGCGAAGCCGCGTGCCACGATGAGGCCGGCGCCCTCGACGGCCGGGCCGGGGCCGTCACCCGAGGTGGACCCCTCCGCCAGCTGGTCGAGATCCGGGCCACGAAGTCCCAGGTGGTGCTGCACTCGACCGCCCCCGACCCGGCCGGCACCCTGCGCGTGGCGATCCGCGCCGGCACCGCCCGGTGCCTGGGCCCCGGCCGGCAGGGTGATCAGCCGCTGCTGGCCACCCCGCTGCCGTGAACCCGCCGCGCCGGGCGGCATGGCGGGTCAGGGGCGGCGGTAGGCGAGGGTGGGGTGGGTGTCGGTGATCTGCAGGAGCCGGTCCCCGGTGTCGGTCAGGTCCACCACGGGCCTGGTCCGGCTTCGAGGTCGGCGATCGACCACCACACGTCGGCGCCCGGGCCTTCGTCCTCCAGGTCCTCCAGCTTGGCGACCCTGGCCGGGACGTCGGACAGCATCTCGACGACGGCCGGGTTCTCCTCGCCGGCCAGCCGCAGGTCCGCCACCGCCGAGCGGACCCCGGCGGCCGACGTGCCGACCAGGACCACCAGAGCAGCCGGGGGAAAGATCGCCAGCGCCGCTCCCACGCCCGGCCCCGGCCGTCCGGGCCCGCCTGCTCCCTCCTCGTCGCCAAGGTCGAGCGCTCCTACGGTTTCACCCGTCCCGCCGGGGCGTAGGGCTACGCGACGGGCGGGTGGCGGGGATCCCAACTCCCGTCATCCGTCCGCCGGCGGGGTGGCAAATCCCTCTCAACTGGTGCCCCAACTAAGGGTTTTGGCCTGAACGCGCCTACGTCGCCTCCTCGGCGCCTGCCTACGCTCCCCTCGAACCCCGGCCGCTCCGGCCGTGGGACCGACCCAGGGGGAACACCCAATGCGTATTCGCCACGCCGTCGCCACGGTCACCCTCGCGGCGACCGCCGCGCTCACGATGAGCACCGCCGTCTCGGCCGCCCCGGCCCTGCGTCTCGCCTGCGGGGTGAGCGACCAGGGCCTCCCGGGCAACATCTACAACAACGGCGTCTACGTCGGCCAGGTCGAGCAGCAGTACGACAGCTGTAGCCGGACGGCGATCGCCCACTTCCAGTGGTCCGGCGGCTTCCAGGGAAACGGCTCCCAGGTCAAGGTGTACCTGATGGCGAGCAACGGCTACGCCGGCCAGGCGACCATCGGGGACCAGAGCAGCAAGGACGTCTACGGCTACGTCAACATCCACGCCACTTCCCCGGACATCTGGACGGCCGTCGCGTCGCTCGACCAGATCTGCCCCGCCTACAGCACCCAGCACGACTACTCCAACGGCGCCTCCCTGGCGGGTCCACAGGACAGCAACTGCAGCATCCCCAACCCGTAGTCCGCAGTCCGCGCTCCCGGGTTTCCCGGCCGGGAAACCCGGGAGCGCGTCGGCACGCGGCATGGCAGGGTGAGCCCATGACCTCCCTCAGAAAGGGCGATGCCGCGTAGGCCGCCCGGCGCCCTGCGCGCCCAGACGCGGTACGCGCGGGGCTCGCAGCCCCGACCGTTCAGCCAGATCCGAGGCCTGCGGCGCAACGCCCAGGCCGCCGTACGACGCCTCGAAGCCCGGCGCTTCGAGCCCGGGTACCTGAGCAGGGCGCTCGGCCAGTACGAGGAATTCCTGCGCCAGCCCGGCCGGTGGCTGTACGTGCCCCTGCCGGACTGCCCCTGCCACGACGTCCTCGGCGCGCGCGACGAGATCGAGGCGATGACTGCCCGCCCTGCTACCGCGCGCCCGCTGCGAGTTGGGGCGGATCGTCGCCGGGCTCGACACGGAGTTCGAACGGCGCACGCTGCCGGACCCGCACGCCGCCCGGCGGCCGTCCTCCGTCCGGCCCGACGCGTCGAGGCGGCCATGGTGGTACCGGCGGCTGACCGGGCCGTGAGGGGCTGTCACCCTGGTGGGCGGCGGTCGTTGCTGGTCCTGCCACCAGAAACACGAGGAGTGCGACTCCGCCTCCAGCTCAAGCCGACGCTCAGCTTGTGATTTATCGTCCGGCTTCGAACAGGTGGGCCGGGTGATCACTCGTCCGGGTGTTCCCGGGACGGCGGTGCGGCCTTCGCGTGGTCCTGAACTCGACCAAGAGGAACAGGATTTGACGCGAAGACCGTGATGGTGAGTCTGGGCGAGTCTGGTGGAACAGGGCGGGCAGTGCGAGCCGTTCGCGGAACTGTCACGCGTCCGGGGGGTCTTCTACGACTGCCTGAGTGGACCAATCCGGGCCGGCCAGAGCGCCACGCCTACCCCACTGCGCACTCAGCAGGAGAGGAGCTTCCGTTGGAGATGACGGTCTATCACCGCTACCGCACGGTGCCCCGCTTCGCGATCGACCTGAGCGGCAACCAGGACGGCACCATCCTCACCGCCTACGCCGCAGAGCTGCCCGATGTGATGGACCTGATCGCCCGTTGGGCGCCGGCCGTGCAGGCCCTGGCCGCAGCCGCTCTCGGCCCCCACCCCCAGGACGGCGGTCGGTGAGCGCCCGCAAGCTCACCAGCGGTGGGTTGGTGCTGTCGGCCGTCGGCGACGGCCTGGGTGGCGATCTCGCCGACCGCCGTGGCCTCCAGTACGGTGCCGGTTTCCTGCTGGGCGTCGGCGAGGCGTTCAGTGATGATGGTGGGCCGCACGACCGGCGGCCCACCATCAGTGCGTTCCGGCGGCTCAGTAGAGGACTACGGAGAGCCGTGCCGGGCCGGTCTCGGTGGTGGTGTCGCAGAAGTAGACGATGGCCTGGTGGCTGTTCACATACGCCTGGCCGGCCGCGTGGCAGGCGGCGGCGGTCGGGTATATGCCGATGTAGGTGTAGGTGGACGCCTGGGCGGTCGGGGCGGCGATCAGGGCGCCGCCGGCCACGACCCCGGCCACGGCCACAGCGGAGAATGCCTTGCGAAGCGACATGAGTGGTCTTCCTCCCAATGGTGAGCGCCGGGGTCCGTGCCCCTGCGCTTCGCCGAGGAGCCTCCTCCGAATGTGAAGGCGAGGCAATGGTCGAGACCAATTTCGACCGGAAGCGGTGTGGTGTTTCTGTGACGGCGCAGGTCACGGGCTCGCCTGACGGGCTGGCGATCGTCTTCCGGACAGTTCTTGCACTGTCCGGAACCTGACAGTCCGTTTTGACCGATTCACCAGGATGGTCCCAGGCCGTTTCCCTGGTAGGAGCGCTTTCACGCCCGGGCCGGGACAGTGTTGGGACATCCGGCCCGGTCGGCTGGCTACCGGCCGGGTGCGGCGTCCTCGATGGCGGTGAGCAGGCGGACGTGGACGGCGCCGGCGGCTTCACGGGTGGCCGGGCCGGGGTCGTCCAGCTGCGGGGCGATCAGCTCGACGGCTGCGGCGAGCACCGGCACGGGGACGGTCGCCTCGCGCAGGTGCAGGAGCTGGGAGGCGGCCCGCTCGCCGGGCGTGGCCTTGGCGCGGGCGTCGTGGATCAGGGCGCCGATCCCGCGGGGCAGGGGCTGGGTGTTGGTCACCCGGCTCATTCTCCCGTCAGCTGAGCGGTGGTGATCACCACGGTCGGTCGTCCGCGCCCAGGCTCCTCAGGCGAGGTCGGTGTCAGGTTTTGCTCGGCACTACCTGCGCGTTGTCGAGGTGCAGGCGCAGCGTGCCGTCGACCGGACATCGCAGGCCGACCGACACGCGGCGGACTTGGCCGTCCGCGTCGAGGGCGAGTGCGACTGCGGCCTGGAACACGTCGTGCCCGGTTGGGCACGTGATGTCGGCTGGCTTGCGGAAGGCGTTGCTCAGCCGCGGGCGTGAAGGAGCGGATTCCGCGAGTTCCCAGGTGGATCCGTCTGCGTGAACATCTCCGTCCGCTATGCCGAGCGGCAGGCAGCAATCCTCACAGAAGTACTCGTCTGCGCTCGATTCGAACTGGCTTTTGCGCTTGTCCCGCGCCAAATGATCTCGATCGACGGTGGGTTCCTCTGTTCGCGTCATGGCCAACCGGTACAACTTGCTGACCTTGCGGCTATGAAGCGATGTTTCGGTGGGGTACCCCAAGTGCCTAGATTCGTTTAGGAGTTCGCGGTTTGCACAGCCCTGAAACGCGCCGGCCTGCCGCCGTGCTGACGGCGCTGGCAGCGGGTGGAAGCCGATCCTCCCGCCCGCTGACTCCGCTCACCCGGAAGGGGGAGGCGCCGTCAACCTCGCTCGCCAGGATCGGCGGCGAGGCGGCCGAGCATCGCCATCACGGTGATCCGCGCGTCCTTGTCGTTCGTCACCGTGCAGTGGGCATCGACGCCTCGCGCGTCCGGTGCTTCATTCGGATCGGTCAGGCCGATCCGGATCAGGTCGACGGCATACTCGCGGCACTGGGAGTAGTCCTCTGCGGCGCGGACCGCCTCGACGTGGTCGATGTGGCCGGGGTCCGCAGCGCGCAGCAGCGCGGGGGTGGGCAGCGGGCCCAGTGCCTCTTCGATCCATTCCGAGACGGTCTCCCGGGGGCAGCCCTGTTCCAGCCGCGAAGTGCTCGCCGCGGTGAGCGCCAGGTGGATGAGGAGCGTCCCGAACCAGTTGGCGGCCTCGGCCGGGGGCGTGTCCGTGCCCGTCGGCGGCATCACGGCGCGGTACAGCGCAGCAGGGTCATCGGTGTGCGCGGCGGCGGCGACCGCCTTCACGGCGCTGCCGAGGGCAGCCTGGTCGATGGTCACGTCGGTGCTCTTTCCCTAGTCGGCAGCCGTCAACTTACCGCTCCGGCGCGGTCGAAGGACCCGTTAACGGACATTCTGTGGAATCAGCTCTGTCGAGGAGTGGTCGTCATCCGGTGGCTGTCGCGATCTGTTGTCCGGCTGCTGTGGCTGTTGCTCGTGCAGCGGCCTCTTCAACCTGGCGTCGGCCGGATTCACCTCGGCTCCAGATGAATGCGCGCCAACGACGTGGCGCGTCGCTGCTCCCGGAAATCGGTGGAGGGCCGGGGATCCTGTGGATCATCGCGCCGGCCGGTTCGTTCAAGCAGGGTCTTCGCACGAGAGGAAAGACCGGTGAGGTCGTCCAGTATGTGCATCCTGCACTTCTTTTCCCATGACAAGGGTATGGATTCGCAGGACCGCACGGTACCCGGTCGAAGTGCTTCGATGCAGTTCGAACTCCCAGCGGCCGTGGCCGTCGCGGGTTCAACATGGGCCTCCCGGACGGCACTCTCGGGGACGGGCGGCCACGTTGACGATCGGCAATAGCGTCGCGGTGGCTGGGTCGCCGCTCCGGCCCGAGACACGGCCGGGCGGGCGCTGCGCAGCGGCCTTCGGTGAGGACCCTGGGCGAAGGCCGCCGAGTGCTACTGAGTGTTATCGGGGCAGGTGCGGCCGGTCGCCGGGCTCCTGGGTGGGGAACTGTTGGCCCGCGCCCGGAAGGGCGGGCGCCGGATAGTTCGCCACCTCGTACTTGGCCAGTTCGAGCTGCTCGGCGGTCGGGGGCAGCGCCGGGGCCCTGCACGCGCCGCCGTTGAACTGGAAGGCCGAGGTCAGGTCCCCGAAGGCGTTGCGACGCCAGTCGGTGACGGTGGCCGACCGGACTCCGGTGAACCGCTCCAGGAACTGCAGCACCGAGGTGTGGTCGAAGGCCTCGCCGGCGACCCAGCCGCCCACCGTCCAGGGCGAGATGATGATGCACGGCACTCGGAAGCCGCCGCCGATCGGCAGGCCGCCGACGAACTCGCCCGGCGTCGCGGCCGGGGGCACCGGCGGCGGCACGTGGTCGAACAGCCCGTCGTTCTCGTCGTAGTTGAGGATGAACACCGTCTTCGCCCAGACCTCGGGGTTCGACGCGACCGCCTCGATCTTGGAGGCGACGTAGTCGGCACCGGCGGCGGGCAGGTAGTCCGGGTGCTCGGACTGGTAGCTGGTCGGCAGGATCCAGGAGACGGCGGGCAGCCGGTTGTTGCGCGCGTCGTCCTCGAAGGTGCCGGCCGGCCGGGCGGTCATGCCCTTGTGGTGCAGTGCGCTGCCGGGCGCGGCCTGCTGGAAGCTCTTGAAGAGCGAGAGCATGTTGGTGCCGTAGTTGTCGGTTTCCTGGTAGACCTGCCAGCTGACGCCGGCCGCCTCCAGCTGTTCGGGGTAGGTCTTCCAGGTCAGCGGCTCGGGCGCCGAGTTCTTGATGATCGGGCCGCCCTGGCCGCCGTCGGCTCCGATCGAACCCGTCATCCAGTACAGCCGGTTGGGCCAGGTCGGTCCCTGGACCGAGCAGAAGTAGTTGTCGCAGATGGTGAACGACTCGGCCAGGGCGAACTGGAAGGGGATGTCCTCCCGGGTGTAGTACCCCATCACGTACGGGCCGTTGACGCCGTCGGCGGACCGGTGCGCGGGCAGCCACCGGTCCATCTTCCCGCCGTTCCAGGCCCGGTGTTGCACCGACCAGGAGTGGCTGGTGGACGGGATCGCCTGCGCGCTCGTGGTGCGGGTGTCCAGGTGGAACGGCAGCAGGTAGCCGTCCGGGTTGACGCTGTCGGGCTGGTAGAACACCGAGCGCCCGTTGTCCAGCCGCAGCGCGTTCGGGTCCGCGAAGCCGCGAACACCGGCCAGCGTGCCGAAGTAGTGGTCGAAGGACCGGTTTTCCTGCATCAGCAGGACCACGTGCTCGACGTCCCGCAGCGAACCGGCCTTCGGCACCCCCGCCGCTACCGCCCGCTGGACACTCGGTGGCAGCAGGCTCATCGCCGCTGCCGCTCCCATCGCGCCGGCCGCCGATCCCAGCAGCCTCCGTCGGGTTATTCCGGACATCAGCCCTACCCTCTCCGTCGCGCCGGTGCGCGTGCGGGATGTCACCGCACCGGACTACCTGTGGCTTTCCCCCGGGAGCTTCGAGGCAGTGGAGATGACGGATGAACAGCCAAGGAATGTCAGGTACCCGCCAGGCGCTGCAGCCGCCCCCGCACCCCACTGCTGACAGCCCTGAAGCGATGCCCGAACGCCGGGCGGGGACGGGTCCGTACGGCGATGGCCAGGCGGTGCATCACCCGGTCCGAGCGGGGCCGGCCGAGGACCATCGCCCTTCTCCCATCTCCCACTGCCCGGTCGCGATCAATCTGACGACCATGTTGGTGCCGCCCAGACCCGAAGACAAGCGACGTCACTACTGCCCGATAGACCCGGAAACGACAAGTTCGCGGAAGTGTTCAGCGAACGGAGCTCCTGGAACGCATGGGACAGGTAGGCCTCCGGGGCACGGTCACCTGGTTGCCGAGGCCCTGGTGCGCGGGGTGGCGGCCGGGCAGGCTAGTTTGTCCGGGTGAGTCTCCTTGATGATGTGGCCAAGCGCGACGGCTGGCGATGCTGGGTGTGCGACGAACCGGTCGACCCCGACAAGTCGGTGAACGATCCCAGGGGGCCCAGCGTTGACAGCCGGACCGCCGACCGGAAGGCCAAGGTCGCCGAGCGGCTCGCGCACCGCGGGTGCAACAGCCGCAAGGGCGCGGTCAAGGTGGTCATCGCCTGGCCGGACCGCCTGTACGTGGCCGAACCCGCGCCGCTGATCACCGTTGCCGCGAGGCTGGAGCGCAAGGGCGGCCGCGAGATGGTGGGCCGTTGTCCGACCAGGCAGGACGCCCAGGAAGCGGCGGATTGGCTGGTGGACCGGTTCTCCCGACTGGCACCGGGGCTGCCGGTGACCGCCGACATCGAGGCGGGCGGCGGCCAGTTCCTCGTCATCCTGGCCACCGGCCGCCGCTGACCGGGGACCACCAGCGCACACTCGCGTCGAGCTGAACCGTCGGCCCACATCGACCCGCCCCGACGAAGGCTCACCCACGACAGCGACCCTGCGGTGCGAGTAGCGGCTCAGGATCTGCTGGCCGTGATCGACAGTCATCCGGGCGAGTCCTGCTGCCGGGCCTGACACAAGAGCCTTCCTTGGCACTCCGGTGTCGGCCGTCGGCCTGTTGGTGCTCCTCGCTGCCCGTCTGGGATCTCCGGGGATCGCTCGACGCCGGCCTTGTCCCGGGCCCGCTGCGCCCCCGGCTGCGGCCGCCGTCCGGGACCACGGGGGCCTCCGGACGAGAGGCAGCCACCGGACGGCTTCTGTCGGTGACGGGTGATAGATGATCACCAGGGCCCGGTGGCATGGCAGACAGGGGGAGGGCGCAGTGTCGGATGTGGTGATGTGCGGTCCGTTGGGAGATATCGCGCGGCAGGCAGGGCTGCAGGACGGTATCCACACCGAGGACGTCTATGCGGCGGCCCTGTGCTGGTGGGCGGCCGCCGTGGCCCCCTCGGCGGTCCTGCCGGTCGGCCACATGGAATGGCCTTGTCTGGTGTGGGGAGCCTTCCTGGCCGACGACGCCCGGCCTCCACTGGTCACGGCCCTGGCCACAGCCGGTATGGACTCCAGCCGTTTTCGCCGGCTCACCAGCCACCACGACATCACCACCACGGACAGGCTGCGGGCCGCTTGGCGCCGGTCCGCCCGGAGTACCCGCCCCGGCACCGGCTTCTCTCTGCTGCTCACCGGCAGCCCTGTCAAGCACCGCCCGTCGAGGACGTTTTCCGATGACTCCCTCGCCTACGCGTTGCGTACGGCCTGGGACGGCAACGAGTACCGCAACCTCGAACATCAGCGTCGTTCGCGCGCGGGCGGCCAGGCGGGGGAGGCCCTCAAGATCGGGGTGCTGTGGGAGATGTCGGCGGGCGACTGGAGGTACAGAGCACAGACGGAAGCGGCCTCCTCCAGCAGATTCCTGGTCTTCCGCCGGAAGACGGTAGTCCCCGGTGTCACGCTCCCCGGCCGCCGGATAGTGCCGGTGGCTTCCCAGGCCGTCGAGGGCCTCGCCCGGATCTACGACAGCCTGTCGCACCAACAGGTGCAGTTCACGATGACGGGTGAGGCCGCCGCGAAGTTCTGGCCGGTCCAGCTCAGCGCTGCTCGCTTCGACGACCAGGAGTCCCTGCCGGAGGACCAGTTCGTCCGACTGGACGCCCACACCCACCGGATCGCGGCAGCGCTCGCCCTCGCCGAGGACACGGACGTGATCACCGGCGGCCACATCGAGGCGGCATGGTCCCTGGTTGCTCGTTCCGGCCGGGATCGGGCCCGATTGCTCTGCCCTGATGCCCTGGACCTCGTCGGCGGCATTCTCGACGGGATCGGCGGGCAGGTCCGGACCGCGACCGGCTCGCCGCAGGCCCTGCCGCTGGGAGAACTGTTCCCGCCGGGTGGTCTCCATGCCGTCAGCGCGCCTGCCGCGGTGCCCGCCAGCGGGGTAAGGGACAGGAAGGGCCGGGTCAGGCGTGACGGGGCGGTCGTTCAGGACGTCAAGGACTGGTACGGCAACCAGTGCCAGATGTGCGGCAGCGTCCTGGGAATCCCGGGAGCACGCCAGACGATCAGCGAAGGTGCTCATATCCGCCCGCTGAGCCAAGGCGGACCCGACTATACCGGCAACGTCCTGTGCCTGTGCCCGAACTGCCACACGCAGTTCGACCAGGGCGGCCTCTACCTGACCGACGACCTGCGCGTCGTGGAAACGGTGACCGGCACAGTGCGGCAGCGTCTGGAAACGGAGCCCGGCCATGACGTCGGCCTGGAGTACGTTCGCTGGCACCGTGCGCGATGGGCACGGTACATCCAGCCCGTCAGGCAGACGCGCGGAGGGCGCTGACGGACGCTATGCCATTGCGGAGAGGCGGAGTTCGCGGGCTATGGCCGCGCAGCTGTCCGTTGCCGGCGACCGGCTGGGCTCGTTTGATGCGGGGCCGGCTGCACGGCCAGAAGCGGGCGGCTCGCCCACACGGCTACGGGGCTGCCGAACGGTGACGGCCGTCGACCTCCAGTACCACCCGGATCACACGGCAGCCGGGGCGTCGGCGTTGGTCAGCCCGGGAGTCGGACCCGCTGGAGGAGCCACTGCGTATCCTCGCTGTCAGCCCGGGAGGCCCAGCAGGTCGCGTAGGGCCTGGTCCTCTCGGACGGCGCCGGGTGGAGCCGTCCGTTCGAGGGCGGCCACGAGTCGCTGCCGGTCCCGCCGCCGCACGGTCAGTAGCGGGATCCGGCAGTGTGCCCCGGTGCGGCTCTCGAGCAGGAGGGTGTGCGGCCCCCGGCCGGCGTCCGCCTCGGCCGTCACCGAGCGCAGCTCCGCCAGCGGGACGGAGGTGCGGTGCAGGCCTCGGCGGACGGTGATCCGGCCGCGGCCGACGGCGACGGAAAGGAGGAGCACCAGCGCGGGTGCGAGGGCGCTCACGACCGCCGCGGCGGCGTACACCGGGGCCGTGGGGCCGCCGTCGAGCGCCTTGGGCAGGGAGATCAGCAGGCCGCCCGCCGTGAGGGGCATTCCGAGGAGCGGGTTCGGCCGTACGGAGATCGGCGCGGACAGGGGTAACGCCTTGTCGGTCATGTGCCGTTCCTGTCGTCGAGAGGTACGGAGCGCGCGCCACCGCGAGCGGCGGGCCGCCCCCGCGAGGGGAGGCGGCCCGCCGTGGTGTCGTCGAAGGGACAGTATCGAGTCGGCCGTAGCCGGTGTGCACCGGCCGGGAACCGGGGCCGGTCAGCCCTCGCAGATCTTGCGCCAGACGTCCAGGCTCTTGTCCGTCCGGGCCGGGAGGACGCCCCTCAGCGCGCCCAGCCCCTTCAGTCCGAGGGGTGACGCCGCGACGTCCGCCGTCAGATAGCCGGCCGCCTCACCGCAGTCCCAGGCGGACGTTCCGCTGCTGCACTTGTCGGCCACCAGGCCAACCTGGGTGACGGTGGTCACCAACCAGGCTGCCCCGGAGATTCCCCCGGCGACGGCCGCGCAGGGCAGCGCGCCCACGAAGGCGCAGCCCAGCGCCACCGTGCCGGAGACGGCCCAGACGGCCGTGGCGACCGAGTTGATGTGCGAGATCACGTCGGAGTGGTCATGGGCGAACTTCTTGACGCTGCTCCAGCCCCAGAGCCCCGCCGGGTCCGTCTGGTTGAGCGGATCGGCGTTGGCGTAGCCGTATGCGCTGAGGGTCTGTTCGACCACCGGGTCGACGCTGAGGAACTGAGCCGTGGCCGGGTCGTAGGAGCGGGCCCGGAGGTACACCAGGCCGCTCTCGTCGTCGCTGTACTGGCCCGCGTACCGCAGCGCGGTCGACGCGGAGCCCGTGTGGGAACTGACGGCGCCGTAGGGCGTGTAGGCGTACGCTCCGGCCACGGAGCCCGAGGCGTCGGTCAGGGCCCGGGTGGAGCCCAGCTGGTCGTGGAAGAACCAGAGGGTGCCCGTGCCGGTGATCTGCTCGACCGGCAGGTCGTCCGGTCCGTAGACGTACGAGGACGAGCCGTCGGAGAGCAGGTTGTGCCGGACCTGTGGGTGTGGTCACACGAGTTGGCGTCGGGGCAGGACGGGGCGGTTGCCGCTGAGGCGGAGCATGACGAGCGCGATGACGGCGTCCGCGCTGCGGGAGCGGATGCCCCGGCGGACGATCGGGCGGGTCCTGGTGTTCGTGGACTCGATCAGCCCGCCTGTCACCTGCTGGTGATCAGGGTGGCGGCCGGTCCGCTGATTTTCGTCCAGGTGGCGGCGCCGTTGCTGGGTGCCTGGTAGATAGCGCTGTGGTCGGGCGCCAGGCGGTAGATGTGGTCGGCGGTGACGGCGAATTCGGCTCCCGCCTCGCTGACCGGATCCCAGAACTGGGGAGTGCGGGCGTAACGCAGGAAGGTGCCGTGATCGGGGCTGGTGGCGAACAGGTCGGCCGGCCCGGCGTAGAGGTCCTGGGCGTGGCCGCCGATGAGGGTCCAGTCGCTGCCCGTACCGTCCCACTGGAACACCTGGCTGCGGTCCGGTGAGAGTCCGTAGAGGTGGGTGTCGCTGACGGCGAAGGCCGCCCCGTCGGTGCCCACGTAGGTCCAGCTTTCCCTGGCGGTGTCGTAGCGGAAGATGCGGCCGTCGCGCGGGTCGGTCGCGAACAGGCCGGCCCCGCCGCCGTACAGGCGTCCGGCCGGGCCTCCTATCTTGGTCCAGCTCGTTCCGGTGCCGTTCCAGCGGTAGACGCCGGTGTGGTCCTGGGCGAGGCGGTAGAGGCGGGTGCCGCTGATGGCGAAGTCGGCACCGGGTTCGCTGACGGGTGTCCAGTTGCCCGGGGTCCCGCTGTAGCCGAGCAGCCGTTTGTCGTCGGCGCTGACGGCGAACACGCCGGCGCCTCCCGCGAGGATCCGTTCGGTAGGACCGCCGATGGGTGTCCAGGCCATGTCCCGGCCCTGCCACTGGTAGACGGCGCGGTGGTCCGGGGCGATGGAGTACAGGGTGCCCGGAGCGGAGGCGACGACCACGGGTTGTCCCGGCTGCTGGGGGGCCGTGTCAGGCGGAACGCCCTGGGTGTCGCGGTTCCGTGGGGTGCTCGACGCCTCGGGGGCGGGCGTCGCGTCGGCCGGGGCCGGCGCCGACCCCGGGGTGGGCGTCACCTCGACCGAAAGCGGGGCCGAAGGCGAGGCCGCAGCCTGCTGCGGCCCGGGGGCAGCAGTGGCGTCTGCTGAGGCCGGGGCTGAGGCCGTAGCCGACGCGATGCCGGCTGCGGGCCGGTACGTGTCCGCGGACGTGCCGGCCGCGGACGGGGACGGGGACGGACCGTGGGCCTCGGTGACTGCCGGCACACGGTAGGAATCCGCCAGGTACGGCACCGGGATGCCCGGTGCCGGTGCGCTGAAGTGCATACCGAGCAGCACTCCGACCAGTAGCAGGGCGAGGGCCGCGAACAGGATGGTGCCGGTCCTGCGACGGGTGCCCGCGGTGCTGGGGGCGCCTGCGGCGTGTGGGGTGTTACGCGCCCGGCCGAACGGGGCGATGAGGCCGGTCAGGCGATTGTCCGGGGCGTCGACGACCTCGCCGCGGACAATCCGGGGTACCGGTGAGCGCGGTACGACGGAGGTCACCCCGAGCACCTCCCGGCGCCGGTCGGCCAAGGCCTCCCGCACCGCCAGGAGGTCGGCGTCCAGGCGCCACAGCACCGGCAGGTGTGCCTGCACCCCGTCGGCCACCACCAGCTCGGACCCCGGCTCCCGGCCTTCATCCGCCCGGCCCTCGTCCGCCCGGGCGTGCGTACGCTCCTGATCGGCCAGGAGCCCGACGGCGTCCTGCTCCCGCTGCGCCGCCTGTTGCGCCTCACGTGCACTCTGCCTGATGCGCCGCACCTCGGCCAGGCAGCGCGTCGCCTCCCGCAGCCGGGCCCGCCGCAGCTGCGCCGCGCCCCCGCCGGGCGCCTGCTGCGAAGCGGGGCCGGTGTCGTCCTCCGCGTCGTCGCCCAGTTCACCCCGCAGCTCGGCCACGACCTCCACCAGCACACGGATCAGTTCATCCGCCTCCGCGACCCCCTCCTCGGCTTGTCGCTGCGCCTGGCGGGCCAGGTCCAGCGCCTGCTGGGCGGCGAAACGTCCCGCCTCGGGCGGCCGCAGTCCCCGGGCCGCCAGGGTGGCTTGTTCGTGCAGGCGGGCAGCACGTTCCAGCAGCACCGTCCGGGCCCGCGGGTCGGTCACGCGGTCGTGGACCAGCCGCTGGAGCAGGTGCCACGGGATGTCCTTCTCCCCGGAGCGGTACTCGCTCCAACTGGTCTTGCCTGCGGGGTAACGCCGGGCGAGCTCGCGGACGGTGACCCCCGACGTCACCTCCCGCACGAACCGGGCCAGGGCATCCGCCTGCTCGGTCTCCCCCTTGAGCCGCCCCTGCGGACGTCCAACACCAGCCACCCCGTGCCCCCTTGTCCTGTCCGGCGGCCGGACCTGATTGTCCGCCGCCCCCTGACCCTCAGTCGGCTTCTTGTAGATGAACAATCAAACAGGCTGCACTGTGGAGTCTCCACCGATTCCTCGAACAACGTGCCGGGGTCGGCGGGTCGGCGGGCCGCCAGGTCGGCACCCCCGGGCCGGGCGTCTGGCCGAACCGGAAACTGACGCTACATCAATTCTCTTGATCCAATGGATCATTGGCGAGAGGGGAGTTCCCGGTGGCTGGTTCACACACCCTTCGCCCGGCAGCAGCCCTGGCCGCCGCCGCGACGGCCGCCACCGTGCTCCTCGGCCCGGTACCCGCCGAGGCCGGCCGACCCCGCCCCGCCGACCCCGAGCCTTCTGCCCACCCCCCGCCTTCTGTCGCTCCCGTCGAACGCCGTCGAGGCCAGTACCGTGGCAGCCCTGAACAACGCGGGCGACGTCCTCGGGGGAGTGCTACCCGAAGGCGGCTACGCACAGTGAAACCGCCGCGGCCCGGAGGCGGGGGCCGCGACCAGGAATTGATACGTGCCCGAAGCGGGAATAGCCTGGAACCATTGAGAGTTGGCGGGTGCCCGATGCGTCGGCCCCGCTGAGCGGTACTGCGTCCAACCGGTACTGCGTCCACCGGTACCGCGTCCATCTGCTGGGGGCGCCCCATGCACACCCACCCGGCACGGGCCTTGGCCGTCTGTTCGCCAGGGCACGGCAGACTCCACCTCTTCGTCGGCGCGCACGACGGCGCCGTACGGTACCGGGTGTTCGACGGCCGCTGGCACGCCTGGCACGCGCTGGACCGCCCCTGGCCCTCGCCCGGCGCCCCCGCGTTCACCGGCGCCCCCGCGTTCAACTGGCTGAGCGCGACGGCGACCGAGGGCCGCCCGGTCGAGGTGTTCGCCCTCAGCGCGGCGGGCGAGCTGTTACGGCTGCGCCCCGGCGCGGGGGAGCACCCGCACTGGACCTCGCTCGGCACGCTCGCCCGGGGCGGCTCGGCGACCGGTTTCACCGTCGTGTCGAGCCGGTCCGGCGATGTCCACCTCGTCCTGGACGCGGGCGCCCACGGCTGGGAGTTCCTGCGCGGACACCCGATCAAGGGGCCAGTTGTGCTCCGCACGGGCGAGCGCGCACCCGGGCACCTGACGGCAGTGCCCGTCGCGCCCGGCCGGATCGACCTCCTCCTCGCCGACACCCGCGAACGACGCCTGCTCCGCGCACACCTGGAGAGCGACACCCCGCCGATGCGCGAGCCACCGGTGTGGGAGGAGCTCGGCCCGCTCCCCGACGGGAACGAACGCTCCTTCACCTGCCTCGCCGCGACGGAGCGTGACGTCTTCCTGGGCGGCGACCACGGCCTGCGGCACTCCGCCCTGGCCCCCTGGCTCGGCTGGGAGCAGCTCGGCGGCGACCTCACCGCCCCCGACACGACCGGCCCCCGACTGGCCGCTGTCGCCTCCGGCGGCGGCCGCACCGACGTGCTCGCCGTCTGGGCCGGTGCCGCGCTGATGCACCGGCGCTTCGACCGCGGCTGGCAGGACTGGCAGCTCCTCGACCTGCCGGACGCGCCCACCGGCAGCTACCCCGTGCTCCGCGCGGACGACCTGGTCACCCTGACCGTCCGGAGCCAGGGCCTGCACGAACAGACCCGGCCCGACGGCACGGTCCAGCTGGTGGCCGACCCCGGTGGCGGCCGCCTCCTGGTGGACGTCCCCCCGCAGCACCTGGCCGAGACCGTGGTGGAGTCCGGTCAGCCGCCCCAGGGCTTCCTGGCCGGCCCTTCCACCCTGTGCTTCGCCGTCGGCCCGGACCCGGTCACGCTCACCGTGGCCGGCCTGCTCGACGCGATGAACCGCCTGCCGCTGATCGTCACGACGGCCACCACCGCCGACCTGCTGGCCCGGCTCGAAGTCCCCTGGAACCTGCTGCTCACCCTGCAGCCGGACGCCCGGTGCACCCACCGCACCCTGCCCGCCACCGGCACGGCCGGCGGCACCGAGCTGTGGCACAGCCGCATCGCGGGCCCCGACGGACACCTGACGGCGCGGCCCCTCCGGTCCCTGGCCGACGGCACCGACCACGGCACCCCGCTGGACACCTGGTACGACCGGATCGTCGCGGCCGCCGCCGAGAACCCGGCCGTCCCCCTCACCGTCGACCGGCTGATCCTGAGCGCCTACGGCGCCCGGTTCTCCGCCGCCGCCCACTGGCCCCGGCTGGAGTGGGCCCAGGACGCCGCACTCGGCCGGGACTTCCGCGTCAAGGTCTCCGCCCCCGGGGCCCTGTTCCCGTTCGGCCACCGGGCCGCCTACATCGAGGTCTCCGACCGCGGGTTCGACGGCACGGACCCCGCCGTGGCCGCCCTGCACCGCAAGGCCTTCCTGATCGTCACCGAGCCCGTCCGCGACGACTACGGCATCGGCGCGGGCGGCCCGCACGAACGCCGGTTCCCGTTCCAGAGCGTCGCGATCGACCCCGGGCAGACCGACGGCCTCGACGACGCCTCCTGGATCCCGGTGGGCTCCTCGGCCGCCCCGCCGAGGTGCTTCTGGCCGACCAGGGCCGGTACCCCCGTGGTGTTCACCCTCCAGGCCACGGCCGGGCAGGAGTACGTGGAGCTGGACCTGCCGCTGCTGTTCGTCGAGGACGGCGCCACCGGCGCCGGCTACGGCGCGGCACTCGACGGAATCTACGGAAACGGTCCGAGCACCGGAGCCTTCGCGGGCCTCGGCCGCCCCCTCTGCGACATCGCCGCCCGCATCCCGCTCGTCATGACGTCCCCGACCCAGGCGGTGGAGGACGCCGTGCAGGAGGTGCAGTCGATGACCTTCGGCGGGATCGGGGCCGGGCTCTCCCCCAGCGGGGTCGGCTTCTACCCGCAGGTGACCCAGCTGGCCGTGGGGCTGCCGGCCGTCCGCCGGCTGCTCGGCCCGCTCCCGGCGCTCCCCGCCACGATCTCGCAGGCGCTCGTCGACACCCCCTGGGGCAGCCCGACACCCGACGCGCTGCTCGACCTCGTCACACCCCGGACGCTCGACTTCGGGGCCGCCGGGGCCCGGGTCGGCGGGCTGTCCGCCCCCAACATGACCGTGTCGCAGATCTCGCGCACGCTCGGGCCGGCCGTCAGCGAAGCCTTCCAGACCGTGCCCTCGAAGCTGTTCGCCCCGGACGCCACCCTGTTCGGCGTGGTCCCGCTGAGCAGCCTCATCGACGTCGTCAGCGCACCGCCGAAGCTCCTCTGGGTCGGGCAGCAGACGCCCACCCCGTCCGCGGAGCTGACCTGGCACCAGGACCTGCAGAAGTCCTTCCCGCCGTTCACGCCCGACACCGGGTGCGCGCTGGACCTCGACGTCCGGGCCCTGTCGGTCGACGGGAAGCCGGAGATGCACGCCACCGGGACGATCAGCAACTTCAAGCTGATCGTCCCCGACGTCGGCGCCCCCGCGTACGTCGCCCTCACCTTCGCGTCCGTGACCTTCACCGCCGACCCCGGCAAGCGGCTCGACCTCTCCACCCGCCTGACGAACGTCACACTCGGCGGGGACCTCGGGTTCCTCGCCACCCTGGAGCAGTACCTCCCGCTCGGGGGGAACGGCCCGAGGATCGACACCTCGGCGACCAGCATCACGGCCTCGTACACCGTCGCCGTCCCCAGCGTCGGCCTGCTGGTGTTCAGCGTGCAGAACCTCACCGTGCAGGCCGGCGTCACGCTGTCGCTGACCGACCAGCCGATCGTCATGGACTTCGCGTTCGGCACCCGGGAACGGCCGTTCCTGGTCACCGTGTCGGGCTTCGGCGGCGGCGGGTACCTGGAACTCGGCCTGAGCGCCGGCGGCACCGACAGCGGCCTGCAGCGCTTCACCGGCGGGATCGAGTTCGGCGCCGCCATCGTCATGGACTTCGTCATCGTGTCCGCGGAGGTGCACGTCTTCGGCGGCGTCGTCTTCGCCAAGAACGGCACCGACACCGAGGTCACCGGCTATCTGCGGATCGGCGGCAGCGTCTCGCTGCTGGGGCTGATCAGCGTCTCGATCGAACTGACCCTCAGCCTGACGTACGACTCCACCTCCGGCTCGCTGAGCGGTTCGGCCCGGCTCGTGATCACCGTGGACCTGACCTTCTTCTCCAAGTCCTTCACGCTGGAGTGCCACAAGTGCTTCGGCAACTGCCCGCCCCCCGCCGGGCTGCGCCGCCCCCTGAGCGGCGCCTCGACCGCCTCGGACCCGTCGGTCGAGGCCGCGCTCGGGCCGCAGGGGCAGACCTTCCCGTGGCAGACCTACTGCCGGGCGTTCGCAGGGGAGTGAGCCATGTCATCGACCGGCCTGGAGAGCCTGACCGGCCCGGAGAGTTCGACCGGCCTGGAGAGTTCGACCGGCCCGGAGAGTTCGACCGGCCTGGAGCGGCAGTTCGTCTGGACGGTGCTCCCGGCGGGCCGGCTGGCGACCGTTCCCGGCCAGTCCGCGCCGATGGCGCTGCTGTCGGTGCTGCTGACACCGCGCCTGCTCGCCCCGGACGGAGCCGCGCTCACCATCGCGGACTTCGGGATGCAGGACTGGCCGCGGCGGCTCGCCGGGGTGGGCTTCGACGTCCGGCGCGGCGGGCGGGCGCTGCCGTCCGTGCGCGTCCCGTACACCGCCCTCGACGGGAGCACCGTCCAGTTCCCCCCGGACCGGCAACTCGCCGTCTGGCAGACGCTGTTCACCGCCACGATGCCGGTGGAGCCGTACCGGGCCACCAGCTACGACGGGCGGGCCACCAAGGCCTTCCCGGCCGGCCGGGCCGGTACCGACGTCAAGGGCATCTACGCCGCCACCGCCCAGGCCCACGCCGCGCACCGCGGCGCGGCGCCGGAGAGCCACCCCGGGCTGCGGGCCGCGCTGCGGGCGATCGGCGAGCAGTGGCAGCCCGGCCTGCTGGCACCCGCCGGCGCCACCCCGGCCCACGCCACCCCGACCGGTGCCACGCCGCCCCACGCCACCCCGGCCGGCGCTGTCCCGACCGATGCGACGCCGGCGCTCGCCCAGGCGTACGCCTTCTACCGGCGCGGCGCGCCCGACACCACGCCACCGGACCGCCTGGCGGCGCCCCCGCCCGCAGGCGAGTTCCACCAGGGCATCGCGCACCTGGCCGACCACCCCGTCCTGCTGCGCGCGCTCGGCCTGCTGGTCGACCTCGCCGTACCCGCCTCCGCGCTCACCCCGGTGGACCAGACGCACCCGGCGGAGCTGAGGGTGGTGCCGCTGTGGCCCCAGCCCGACCCGGATCCGTCACCGGGCTGGAGCGCAGCCGCCCAGACCGACCTCTCGCCCGCCACCGCCTACACCGTCACCGGCACCCGCTTCGTGCCCTCCTCCGTCGACGGTCCGACCTCCACCGGCTTCAGCGGCGGCCTCCTGCCGCTGACCGGTGCCGGTCTCGCGCCCTCCGCGAACCCCCGGTTCGAGCTGCTGCCCTTCGACGTGGACGGCGCCGCCCTGCGGCTGGTCAGCACGGCCCGGTCGGACGGGTCGTCGCCCCCTCCCGGGGAGTCGTCCCCCGTTCCGGTCGGGGCACTGCCCGCGCTGCACTCGACGGGCTTCGCCCTGGTCGACCGGGCGCGGGAGGAGGAGCACGGCAAGCAGCTCCAGCGGGCGCAGCAGCGCGGCACGCCGGCCGGCCTGCTCGCCTCCGCCCTGCTGGCGGACTCCCTGCTCGGCGGCTACCGGATGGACGTGTTCGACGACAGCCGCCAGACCTGGTACTCGCTGTGCCGGCGGCGGGTGCACCACACCGTCGGCGGCGTGCCGCTGCTGCCCGACGGCCTGCTGGAGGAGGGCTACCTGCGGCCCGGCCCGGTCGTCACCGGCTTCGGCGACGCCGACGCGCTGTACCTGCACGAGATCGTGGCGCGCTGGGACGGCTGGAGCCAGGTGGCCCAGCGGCCCGAGCGGGTCGCTGACACCGGGGACGCCCTGCCGGTACCGGTCACGTCGGGCCTCGACACGGTGGTGGAGTGCGACACCGGCTCGCTGCCACGGCTGCGGTTCGGCCGCAAGTACCGGATCCGGGTCAGGATCGCCGACCTCGCCGGCGGCGGGCTGCGCGTCGAGGAGGTCGGCGCCGCCGACGCCCAGTCGGACCTCGTCCCCTACTGGCGCTTCGAGCCGCTGCCGCCGCCGGAGCTGGTGCCGACCCGGGAGTGGGACGACGGCGACGGCCACGACCGGATGGTCATCCGCAGCGACCGCGGCACCTCGGCGGACGACTACGCGACCCTCCACGGCTACCGTGCCCACGACCTGCGGCACCTGCTGCCGCCGAAGTGCTCGCTGGCCCTGGCGCTGCAGTACGACGGAGCCTTCGACACCGCGCTGGGCCCCGCGGCGCCCGGCACCGAGGTGAGCCGGCTGTTCGCGGTCGCCGAACGGGCCGACCGTGAGCTCACCGACGTCCAGGGCGCGCGTACCGTCCCCGCCGGACCGTCCTCGCCGTCCTCGTACGTCGTCCTGCCCGAGACCGACGCGGCCCTGCCCTGGCTGGCCGACCCGAGCGGCGTGTGCGCCGCCCTGAACGCCCGGCCCCGGCCCATCGACCCCGGCAACGGGCGGCCCGGTCAGATCGACCCGCCCGACGACGCCGTGATCGCCATCTGGCAAGGCGCCTGGCCCGACCTGCAGACCGCGTCCGTACGGCTGGAGGCGGCCGCGAGCGGCTGCACGGTGAGCCGGGCGGACCCACGCCACGTCACGGTCGCGCTCGGCCCGGCCGAGCAGGTGACCTTCGACATCCCGTCCTGCCTCACGTTCGACGACGTCGCGCTGTTCGGCATCGCGCGCTGGCAGGGCGTCGACCCGAACGTGCCGCACCTGCCGGCCTTCCAGGACATCGTCGCCGGCCGGAACCGCCTGATCACCCCGCCGCGCACGGTCACCCTGGTGCACGCGGTGCAACACCCCCTCACCGACCCGAGCGGGCAGCTGACGCCCAGGCGGGGGCCCGGCGACCGCGACGCCGTCCTCGGGACGGACGCCTTCGCGATCGACATCCCGAGCACCGGACGGATCGACCTGAACGCCGACTGGACCGACCGGGACGACAGCCCGCCGGCCGCACCGACCACCACCCGGCGGATGGCGCACGTCGGCTCGTACGAGGTCCAGCACCTGCCCCTGCTGGAGGCGCTCCCGGAGATCCGCCAGGAGTTCGGCGACACCCGCCACCACCACGTGAGCTACGCCGTGACGGCGGTGTCCCGCTTCGAGGACTGCTTCGCGCGCATCCTCGCCACCGACCCCGGTGCCTGCACCGCCGCCGGGCAACTCGGCGACATCGACGTGCCGAGCACCGTGCGCCCACCCGCCCCCCAACTGCTCGACTGCGTCCCGTCGTTCGGCTGGACCCGCACCACCGACGGGCAGCGGTCGCTCACCCGGCTGCGCCAGGGCGGCGGCCTGCGGGTCCTCCTCCAACGGCCCTGGTACGTCTCGGGCGACGACGAGGCCCTGGCCGTACTCACCTTCCCGCCCGGGCCGGTCCCCGCCGAAGCCCTGCGGTACGTCGCGGTCGCCGGACGCGACCCGATCCGGGACACCGGGGCACCACCCGCCGTCCTCACCGGAGCCCAGGTCAACGCGGCGCAGCGGGCCCAGGTGACCCTCCCCGAGCTGCACCGCCTGCTGGACGCCGCCCTCTACCCGGTCGAGTTCGACGCCGAGGGCGACCGCTGGTTCGCCGACCTCGACCTGACGCCGGTCGTCTCCGCCTCCTACTTCCCGTTCGTCCGGCTCGCCCTGGCCCGCTACCAGCGGTACACCATCCCGGGTGTCCCCGACGTGTCACAGGTGGTGCTGACCGAGCCCGTCCAACTCGCGCCGCAGCGGCGCCTCACGGTCACCCGCAGCGCGGGGCAGGCGGGCGTCGTCCTGGAGGGCCTCGGGCCGGGCGGCGCCGGGAACACCGTCCGGACCGAACTCCAGGTCCAGGACCCGGGGGTGACGGCGCCGGACGGCGTCACCGGCTGGTCCACCGTCCTGACGGCCGCCTCCGCCGTCCTCGGGCAGACCATCACGATCAGCGTTCCGGACACCGGGCAGCGGGCCCAGCGCCTGGTCGTCCGGGAGTTCGAGACCCGGCCTGTTCCCGCCGGCGCCGACACCACCGGTCGACCCGTGTTCGTCGACGTCGTAGCCCTCGGAACGTGGTGACGGACGTCACCGCGGCTCCACGACCGAAGAAGCGACCATGGCAGACATCTTTCCCGACACCGGCCAGCTCCGGCTCGCGGACCAGGCCACCAGCGGCCTCCTGCCCCTCGTCGTGGACAAGGTGGCGACGTCCTGGTCCGTCCTGGTGGTGGCCCTCGGCCCGAACTGCGCACCCCTGGGCGCGAGGCCACCGGACATCGAGCTGCGGGCGGGCTCCGGAGCGCTCACCACCGTCGCGCAGGCACCCGCCACGTCGTCGATCGTCGACGGGACCGGGAGCGCGGTCGGCACCGCGTCGTGGACCAGGGACGCCAACGACGTCTTCACGGTGCAGATCGACATCTCCAATCCGGGGGAACGCCCCTGGGGCCTGCGGATCACGAACACCGACCCGCAGGAACTCGGCTTCGTCTGGTCCACGGGGAAGACCCCGGCGAAGGCCCAGCAGCCGCGGATCATCCTGGACCGCACCCCCCTGCGGATGACGGTGGCCTTGGGCGAGACCGTCCCGGACATCACGATCCCGATCTCCAACATCGGCACCGGACCGCTGCACGTGAACGGTCCGGGCGACCAGCCCATGGGTGCGGGCTACGTGCTGAAGAACTTCCCGGCCAGCCTCCCGCCCAACGCCTGCGACCACCTCCAGATCGGGATCAGCCCCGTATCCGAACCGATCGTCACCAGCCTGCAGACCGCCGACTTCGTCCTGCCCTGCAACGATCCGGTGGCCCAGGAGGTCACCCTGCAGCTGTCACGCGACGAGAAGAGCAAGGACGTCAAGGACGTCAAGGACGTCGCCAAGGAGAACAAGGACGACAAGGACGACAAGGAGCGGAAGGAAGCCAAGGAGGACAAGGACGCATTCAAAGAACACCCCGCCGAGGGCATGCACCCGGCATCCGAAGTCAACCACCCACCCGAGCACTTCATCCCCCCGGCGCAGCGCCCCGACCTCGCGGACAGCGCCCTGCGGGACGAACCCCCCGAGCCGGGACGGACCGAGAGGTAGGCGCCGCATGTGGCTGGTGCTCTGCGATCCGGCGGACCGGGCCGCCGTGTGGGCGTACGAGGGGCTGCGCGAGCGCGGGCTGGAACCCCTGGAACTGCTCTCCCCGCAGACCCTGCTCAGCTCCACCAGGTCGGTGCACCGCGTCGACCGCCTCGGCGCGAGCTTCGAGATCACCCTGCCCGACGGGCGCGTCCTGGACAGCCGTGACGTCGACGGCGTGCTCAACCGGGTGGCCTCCGCCCCCTTCGGGTACCTGCCGTTCACCACCCACGCCGACGCCGCCTACGCCGCCCAGGAGCTGGACGCACTCCTGCTCAGCCTGCTCACCTGCCTGGCCCCGGTCTCGGTCAACCGGCCCGCCGGGTACGGACTGTGCGGTGCCTGGCGCTCGACCGCCGAGTGGACCGCACTCGCGATCAGAGCGGGGCTCCCCGCCCGGCCGGCCCGGATCTCCAGCAGCCCCGACGGCGAACCACGAGCGGCCCCGACCGGACGCGGCGACGTCCTGGTGCTCGGCGAGCACGTCTTCGGCGCACCCCCGGCCGAGGACGAGGAGCCGTACGTCCGGCTGGCCCGGCTCGCCGAGGTCGACCTGCTCGGGATCGACCTGCTCGGGGCCGACCTGCTCGGGGCCGACCCGCCGGGGGCCGACGTGCCCGGGGCCGACCCGCCCGGGGCCGACCTGCTCGGGGCCGACCTGCTCGGAGCCGACCTGCTTGGAGCCGACCACCGCCGCGACGACGGTCGGCCGGCAGTCTTCGCGGGAGCGAGCCCCCTGCCCGACCTCCGCCCAGCCGGCGCCGCCTTCCTCGACCGCCTGTACGAACACCTCACCGGGCTCCCCCGGGGTGCGCCGTGATCGTCGTCTGCGGCATCGCCAGCGAGTCGCCGCTCGCCCGGGTCAGGGCCGAACTCGACAGCCTCGGCCTGCCGTACGCCATGCTCCACCAACGGCGCTTCGAGGAGCTGCCGTTCGAGGTGGAGGCCACCGGCACCGCCGTCCGGGGACGCATCCCGTACGACGGCGGATCCATCGACTGCGCCACCGTCACCGGCATCTACCTCCGGCTGATGGAATGGCGCAGACTCCCCGAAGTCCGCGAGGCGGGCGAGGACACGGTACGCAGGTGCCGGTCCTGGCACACGGCCCTGAGCACCTGGGCGGAGCTCGCCCCCGGCTGCGTGATGAACCGGGAGAGCGCGATGGCGTCCAACACGTCGAAGCCCCACCAGGCCCAGCTGATCCAGCAGTCCGGATTCCGCGCTCCGGAGACCCTGGTGACCAACGACCCGGACCTCGTCCACGAGTTCCACGCGCGGCACGGCGAACTGGTCTACAAGTCGATCAGCGGGGTCCGCTCGATCGTCCGGACCCTCGACCGGGAGGCCCTCGACCGGCTGCCGCTCATCCGCTACTGCCCGGTGCAGTTCCAGCGCTACGTCACCGGCACCAACGTCCGGGTGCACACGGTCGCCGGCGAGGTCTTCGCCACCCGGATCGAGACCGACCGGGTCGACTACCGCTACGCCCGGAGCGACGGCGGCCGGGCCGAACTCTCGCCCTGGCAACCCCCCGACGACCTCGCCGAACGCTGCCTGCACCTGGCGGCCCGACTGGGGCTCGCACTCGCCGGCATCGACCTGATGCTGGCCGACGACGGCGAGGTCTACTGCTTCGAGGTCAACCCCTGCCCGGCCTTCAACTACTACGAGGCCAACACCGGCCAGCCGATCGCCCACGCCATCGCGCTCGCGCTCGCGCGGCACTGAGGAGAAGGAGACTCCGATGGCCCAGCTCGTCCTCACCGGCCAGATCCACGGCCAGACCACCACCCAGTGCAACTTCACCATCGCCGTGAACGGCGGTGACCAGGTCGGGCCGGACAGCGTGGTCCTGGACCAGTCGATCTTCAACATCCCGGACACCGACGCGTCGATCGACATCCAGGCGGCCGCCCTCGACCAGACCAAGTACGGCACGCCCACCGCCCACCTCGACATCGACTCCGCCGGCACCGTCCAGGCCACCTTCCCGCCCGACGGCAACTGGCCGCCACCCGCCGTCACGTCCTCCGACTCCGGCCAGACGATCCAGCTGACGGTCCACTTCTCGCCGCTGCGCGACGTCACCGAACAGGCACGCGTCAGCCTGGCCCAGACCGGCAGCGACTACCCGGGCAGCCCGCCCGCCCCACCACCCGGCGACATGAGCTTCCGCACCCCCGGCGTGGCGCTGCCGCCGGGGGCCTACTCCCCGCCCCCGGGCGTGACGGACAGCACCTTCATCGCCTCGCCGTCGATCACCGGCGGCGCGATCCAGGTCGAGACCCGCAGCGTGACCCCCGACGGCGAGGCCGTCGTCCTCCGACTCCCCGGCATCGACGCACCGCAACTCGTCGCCGTCTACTGGCCCTCCGGCGTGTCCAGGGACCCAGGCGGACCGCCCGCGCCCTTCCTCGTCTACTTCCACCCGGGCATGGCCCAGAACTCCCCGGCCTTCTACAACGAACCCCGGGACCGCCACGACCCGACCACCGGCAGCACCTACCCCTTCGGCTGGGACTACCAGTTCTTCGGCCTGCTCAACTACCTCCAGTACATCGGCGACCCGTTCCTCACCAACCCCTTCGCCAAGGGCCTCCCGCTCCAGATCGACGGCGCCGCCCGGAACGTGGTGCTCGTGCTCCCGCTGATGCGGGTCGCCGGCAACCCCTGCGACGAGATCTCGTCGTTCGCGGACGCCACCGTCCTCCAGGAGTACCTGCCGGAGATCCAGGCCCTCATGTTCCGGCGCAGCGGCAACTTCCAGTTCGGACCGATCGGCCGCCTCGGCATGGCCTCCTTCAGCAGCGGCCACGCGGCCCTCACCTGCTTCCTCGGCAACACCGCCAACCAGGCCCACCCGCTCTACCTGGACACCCTCCAGGAGGTCTACCTGTTCGACCCGCACGCCGACCTGGTCTCCGAGACCCTCGCCCCGCTGACCCAGGTCACCGCCTGGGCCGGGCGCGGCACCTCCGGCACCAAGACCGCCCGCCTCTACACCCAGAACGACCCCGCCCAACTCTCCCCGCTGCTCACCCAACTCGGCGTCACCGCCCCCGGCCCCGCCCCCTTCGACGCCGCCACCCCGGACGACCGCCTCTCCCTCACCTCCCTCCCCCTCGCGGCCTGGAACACCCTCGCCACCCAGCAGGGCAGCGCCGTCCCGTACGCCAACACCGGCCAGGTGCACCAGGTGATGTCGGCCCTCATGCTCACCGACGCCCTGCGCCGCAGCCGCTTCTGACCCGCCCCCGCTCCCTGAGTCCTACGCCGGCACACTCCTCGACCACCTCTTCGAGTGGCCGACGGCTCCGGGAAGGTGTGCCGCTGGATGGCCCCATGTCCGGGACGGGAGTGAGGAGTTGTCCCGGTTGTCCGGAGTCGAGCGGAAACGTTCCCGGGGTGGCTTTTGCAGCAGTCGCCACAGCGGGTCTACCGGCCGGTACGGGGAGTAGCGTTTCGTGCTGGCTCCCTGGTTCCTCGCGGGAGCTGCCCTGGCCGACGGATCACGGCCGCCGGCCGGGGCTGGACGTCGATCACACGTAGGTTGAGTATGCCCAAGCCCGACCGTAGCCATGGAGCGCGCCCGAAGGCGCCCTCGATGGCGGTGAACGCTATCAGTCCCGTCCCGCCGTCCGCGGGAGCGCAGCAGCCGTGCGGGCGGGTCATCGGGGTGTGCGGGGCGCGCGTGCCCGTGGCCCTTCTCGCTCTGGACGGCGCCTAGCGGTACGTCGCCGCGCTCGCCCTCGGCGCGCTCTCGCACGGCAGCGTTGTCACCTGGTGGCGGTTGACGCTGCGTTGACATCGGCCGGTGCGGGGAACAGCCGCACCCCCGCATTCCGCGCACCCTCCCGCGCACCCCCGCCCGGCTCGCACGCCGGACTTCGACGGCCATCCCAGGATCTGCATATGCCACAGGCATCATCTTCTGGGCCCGGTACCGCCCCGGGCCCGCCCCACCGAACCCGCCGAACCGAACCCGACGCCGGATTCCTGGCGTTCGTGGCCCTTGTGTACGACCGCTACCTCGACTACGCCACGGCCCGGCTGAGGGACGGCGCGAGCGGCGCGGCCGCCGTCGAGGAGGCTCTCGCCCACGCCCACGCGCGCTGGGCGGTCCTGCTCGCCGGTCCCTCGCCCGCCGGTGACGCCTGGTGCGTGCTGCGCGCCGCGGTGACCGCGCACCGCCCCCGCCCGGGCGCCACCGCGTCGCGGCCAGGACCGGTCGACCTGCTGCACCGCCACCTGCCGGACCCGCTGGCCGACGCCGCCCTCCTCCACCACGGGCTCGGTCTGTCCGTCTTGGACGTGGCCCGCCTGATGGGCACGGACCCCGGCGCGGTGAGGGCGGGGCTCCGCAGCGCTGACCGGCTGATCGCCGCAGGCGGGGCCTTCTCCCTGATGGAAGGGAGGGCGCCCAGGGCCTGAACGACATCGCTGCCACCCGCCGCCACACGTTGTGCGCGGGCGGATGGCGGCGCACAGGACTGTCCAGCGCCGCGCCGCGCGCCACCCCCTTTGGGTGATGCACCGTCAGGCACGTGGCGCTTTCAGTCATGCGATCTTTACAATGGGCGCTCAACAGCCGTGCGGCCTGCGATGGTTGCCAGGAGCGAGGGGCGCTGTGGGGTCCAAACGTGAGATCGACGTCACCGTGCCCAGTTCGGCACGCATCTACGACGTGTTGGCGGGCGGGAGCCTGAACTTCGACGCCGACCGCGCCGCCGCCGAGTGCCTGCGCGAGCGGGTGCCGGAGGTCGACGCACTCGCACTCGCCAACCGGTCGTTCCTGCACCGCGTGGTGCGGGCGCTGGCCGCCGAGTACGGCATCCGCCAGTTCCTCGACTGCGGTTCGGGCCAGCCGATGACGCTCAACGTCCACCAGATCGTCCAGGCCGTCGACCCTAGGTCGCGCGTCGTCTACGTCGACAACGACCCCATCGTGATCGCCTACGGTCGCGAATCCCTGGACGAGAACGACCGCACCGCCATGCTCAACGCCGACATGACGGACACCGAAGGCATCTTCGAGCACCCGGCCGTCAAGGAACTGCTGCGTCCGGACGAGCCGACCGCCGTCCTGTTCGTCGCCTCGCTGGAATGCCTTCCGGACTCCGCCCAGCCGCGCAGCGTAGTGCGACGCATCGTCGAGCGCCTGCCCTCGGGCAGTTTCGTGGTCATCAGCCACGCCGTCAGCGGCGACCCACAGCTGCGTGGCGACGTCACCAGGATCATGGCCGAGCAGACCGGCGAACTCTGGGGCCGGGTACGGGAACAGTGGGAGGTCGACGCCTACTTCGACGGCCTGGCCCTCGAACAGCCCGGCCTGGTCGACGTCGCCGACTGGCGCCCCGAGTCAGCCCTTCAGCAGGCCCTGCGCTCCAGCCAGTGGCAGCAGTACGGGGGCATCGCCCGCGTTCCGCATCCTCAGTCGGCCGACTAACGTCCCTCGAACCGCTTCAAGGCCTGCGTCAGGATGTCCATGCTGCGCCGCCGGTGGGCCGCGCCCTGGCTGATCTTCAACATCAGCTGTACGTAGGATTCCATGTCCGCGCTGGCGTTCTTGCCCTTGCGCACCTTCTTGCGCGCGCTGGGCTCCCCGGTGTCGGCGGGGTGGTAGGTGGACGAGCTGAGGCCTTCGATGTAGACCATCTCGGGCGGTCCCTCGGGCTGGAACATCAGGTGGGTGAGACCGCTGACGGGCGTTGCGATGGTCTGGTCGAGTGGCACGACGCGTACCTTCACGCTCGGCATGTCCGCCACGTGCAGCAGGTGACGCACCTGCGCCGCCATGACGGCGGGACCGCCGATCGTCAGCTGCAGCGCGAGCTCGTTGATCATGAGGACCGTTCGCGCGGGCGGCGAAGCGAAGAAGCGCCGCTGCCGCTCCATCCTGGCGCGGACCCTGTGCTCCGCGCGCTTCTCGTCGACGGCCAGGTGGTGGCCGGCGATGATGCCGCAGGCGTAGTCCGGTGTCTGCAGGAGCCCGGGGATGATCGTGGTCTGGTAGGAACGCAGCTCCCGGGCGACCGGCTCCAGCCCCAGGTAGGTGCTGCAGTGCGCGGCGACAGCACCCTCCCACTCCGGGGCCTCGAACCATTCGAGTTGCCGGCCCCGCTCGACCAGGTCCTGCAGCTCCCGCAGTTCCCTGGAGTCGATTCCGTAGACCTCGGCGAGGGTGGCGACGATCTCGCCGGAGACCGGCGTCTTGGCGGACTCGATGCGCGACAGCGTCGAGTACGACAGTTTGGATTCCGGCAGCAGGATCTTGCCGTGCGCGGCCGCCCGCTCCTGGGACAGGCCTCGCCGGTCACGGGCCCGGCGCAGGCGTTCTCCCAGGACCACCCGGTCCGCCGTGGGAGTGCCCCGCACCGGCGGCGCCGGCTTCTCGGCGCGAGGGTTCAGCGGCAGGACGGCGGCGAGGCCGTGGTCGCTGGAGCCTTCCGCGGGCTGGAGCGGGCTCTCGCCTTCGGCCGCGCGAGCGTCGATGGGGCGCTCGTCGGCGGGAAATTCGGCAGATTCGGAAATGGACGACACGCGGACTCCGTAGGCGATTCGGGTGGCCTGACACCAATGGCCCACATCCTCCCACACGCCGTGCCCGCGTGCCGTCACGCGGCAGAATCCAGGTCAGAATATGAAGCTAATCTGACTTATCTGATTCTTGAATCTCCCTTTAGGCGATCAAGTGGTCGAACTCGTTCCGCTTGGCGCCGTCGAGGAACGCCCTGATCTCACCGCGCGTGACGATCAGGGCGGCACCCTCTGGGTCGCGGGAGTTGCGGATGGCCACGTCGCCGGTCGGCAGCCCGGCCAGCTCGACGCACTCGCCACCGTCTCCGTAGCTCGCCTGCGCCTTGACCCAGGCGACATCCTCGATCAGCGCGGCCGACATTCCATTGGTGAAGCCCTGCATGTGACCTCCCGCATTCGACGTACTCGACTGGCGGCCTTCGGGTATGACCGGAGCCCGACCCGGACATCCCTCGGACAGCCTGGGGTGCTGCAATTGCAGCACCCCGTGAGCCATGAATGCTAGCCATTTATTTTCGAACACCGCACCGGCCGAATGGGGGATCTGAATAGCGATTATCTGCTTAAATTCGGCTGCTGATCGGCGCGGCATGGTCGGGGGCGGGGAGGGCGGTTACCGGCATCAGGGGTTGAGTGATGGTGTCTGTCGGTTCGTCGGGCCGGTCCCGTCGGGAACCGGGGAGTGCCGGGACGGCGCGGTGAGTGACGTGTAGTGCTCGGTTCCGAGGATCCGGTACCTGACGTCCTCGGGCAGGCGGGCCAGGATTCCGGGGAGCGGGCGCTCTCCCTCGACTTGGCTGCGGTGGGCCGTGATCGCGGCCCACTTCTGGTCCAGCCACTGGCGTACATCGCATGTCACGTCGGCCAAGGTGTCCGGGACGCTCAGCACGGATTTGCCGACCCGGTTCAGGAGGGGCCCGAGGTCGGCGATCGCCGAGTGGGGGTGGGTGGCCAGGTGGACGGCGGCGGGCTGCCAGGGTTCCCCGGCGTCCGGGTAGAGGTGTTCGAGTCCGGAGGCGGCGACGGCCAGCAGGGTCGCCCGGTGGGTCTGCCGGTGGTCCGGGTGGCCGGTCAGTTGCCCGTAGGCGTCGTGGGTCAGCACGATGTCGGGCCGAACCGCTCGGATGTGCCGCACGATGTCCTCGACCACGCGGTCGACGGGAGCGTCGCACAGCCGCGGCCGGCCGGGAGCGGACTGCGGGACGCGGGCGTCGGCGTAGCCGAGCATCCTCGGTCCGCCGGCGCCCAGGATGTCCAGGGCCTCGGCGAGTTCGGCGGCGCGGTGGCTGTCCTCGGCCCAAGTGACGGTGACGACGGCCGTCCGGGCCCCGGACGCGGCGTGCTGGGCGAGGGCGCCGCCGACGAGCAGCGATTCGTCGTCCGGGTGCGCGAGCACGGCGAGCAGGGACGGCAGGGGTGGCACGGCAGGTCCTCCCTGTTCGGCCGGCGCCGGGCGAGCGGCTGGTGACGGCTGCCCGGGGCGGAGGCGGGCGGCGAGGGCGGCCATGTCGGTGGTGAACCGGTCCGCGAGGTCGACGCCGGTCTCCTGGGCGATGACCATGAGCGAGAACAGGCAGTCGGACAGTTCGTGGCCGATCGCCCCGGCACTCGCGGCCACGTCGGCGCGGTGGCCCTGGTGGGCCATGACCAGCTTCGCGAGGTCGCCGACGTCGCCGGTGAAACCGAGGACGAAGTCCGACAGGCCCCAGGTGCGGCCCAGCTTGCGCCGGTTGATCTCGTCGTAGAGGTCGCGCACTTCGCCTGCGGCGGCGCACATCTCGTCCCAGGTGGGCATCGGCTGCTCCGTTTCGGGTCCGTGGTCAGGCGGGATCGGCGGCGGGTGCGGTCCTGTTCCGCTGGTCGGGGATCTCGGTGGCGTACTGGCGGGCCTGGAGGAGGTAGGAGGAGCGGTAGCCGCTGTTCGGGTCGGCCATCAGCTGCGCGTGGGTGCCCTGTTCGGTGAGCCGGCCCTCGCGCAGGACGTAGAGGAGATCGGCGCCCGCGGTGGCGGCGAGGCGGTGGGTGATCAGGATGACGGTCAGGCCCTGGTCGGCGAGTTCGCGGATGCGGGTGAACGCGGCGATCTCGGACTTCGCGTCGAGGGCGGAGGTGGGCTCGTCGGCGATCACGAGGTGGGTGGGGCGTCCGCCGGGCCCGGTGGTGGTGGCCCGGTGGTGGGTGCGGGCCATGCCGACGCGCTGCCACTGGCCGCCGGACAGCTGGACGCCGCCCTTGAAGCCGCGGGCGGCGAGGGTGTCCCAGCCGTTGTCCTGGGCGTCGATGATCGGGTGCAGGTCGGCGTAGTCGGCCGCGCGCTTGAGCAGGGCCGGGTCGTCGCCGTGTTCGGGTCGGCCGATCAGGACGTTGGCCCGCAGGGTGAGCGGCCACTGCTGGAAGCCCTGTTCGAGGACGGCGGAGGAGGAGAACAGCTGGTCCCGGTCGGCGGTCGCGGCATCGACGCCGTCCCACAGCATCCGGCCGGCATCGGGAAGGTAGAGGCCGGTGAGGATCTTGACGAGCGTCGACTTGCCGGAGCCGTTGTCGCCGACCAGGGCGACGACCTGCCCGCGCGGGATCCGCAGGGTGATGTCGGACAGCGCCGGGCTCGTGCGGCCGGGGTAGGTGAAGGTCACCCCCTCCAGGGTGATGGCTGTGGGGCGGCGCGGGAGGTCGGTGCCGCCGGCGGGGATGGCGCGCCGGTCGGCCTCGCGCTGGAGGCGGTCGAGGTCGGTGACGAACAGGGCCTCCTCGTACAGGTTGTTGACGGTGCCGACGAGGGAGGTGATGTCGGCGGCGCCGGTGCGGATGCCGACGACGGCGGTGCCCGCGACGGCGAGCGCCATCTGCCCGTCGTGGACGAGCCAGCCCAGGACGGCGAAGGTCGCGGCGGCGGCCAGCCCGGAGAGGACGGAGGCGAGCAGGGAGGTGGGTCGCGGTGGCGCGGGCGAGGCGGTTCTGCTCCTGCTCGGACGCCTCGGCCATCGCGATGTAGTGGCCCAGGATGAACGGGCCGATGGCGTGGACGCGGACCTCGGGCGCGGAGTGCGGCTGGGTGAGCAGCTGGGCGAGCAGACTGGCGGCCCGGTGGTGCTGGAGCCAGGCCATCACGGAGCCGTAGCGGCGCCGGGCGGAGCGGACCGCGCCCCACCCCTTCGGCGCGGCGATGAGCACCAGCATGGGCAGCAGCACCGGGTCGAGGGTGAGCAGGACGCCGCCGGCAGCCACCATGCCGAGCAGGGCGGTGAGGACGGCGATGCTCTGGCCGATCAGGCGCCGCACGGCCGCCGTGCCGTACCTGGCGGACTCCAGCAGTCTGCTGAACTCGGGGTCCTCCACCGCGGCCAGCTCCACGCGGGCCGCGCGGCGCAGATAGGCGACGGTCGCGGCCCGCTCGGTCTTGGGCTCCAGTCGGCCTCCCGCCCAGGAGGAGACCACGCCCAGGACCGCGGACAGCGCGGAGGCGCCGCCGATGGCGAGGGCGGCCGGCAGGGCCGCGCGCAGCAGTTGGTCGGTGCTGCCGGAGGCGAACAGGGAGGCGAGGGCGCGGTTGGTGGCGAGCAGGCCGAAGGCGGCGGCCAGCGCCCGTCCGGTTTCGGCGACGGCGATGGACACCAGGGCCACCCGGTCGGCCTGCCAGGCCAGGCGCAGGGCGGTGCGGAGCATGCCGGGGATCTGGCGGGCGACCGTGAGGAAGCTGATCCTGAGCATGGTCTGCTCATGGGAGGTGAACCCCCAGTCGGGGAGCAGCCGTCCGCCGAACAGGAACTGCTCACTGTCGGAGACGTGGTCGGTCGGCGCGGGTTCGAACGGCGGCGGTTCGAACGGCGGGGGTTCGGACGGCGGCGGTTCGGCCGGCGCGGGTTCGGACGGACGGGACTTCAAGCGCTCTCCTCCACGGTGCGGTTGAGGCGGGGCGGGGGCGTCATCCGGGTTCGCCCGGCCGGCGGGGTTCTGAGACGAGGTACTCGGCGACGCCGGTGCGGCGGGCGGTGAGTGAGGCGCGGAGCGTGCGCAGTCGGCGCGGGGTGACGATGCGCCCCCACTCCCCGACGGTGCGGACGGCGTGACCGCTGTGCTCGGCGGGGTCGGGGGTGATGCGTTCGAGCTCCTTGTCGGTGAGCCGGCCGCCGTCGAAGGTCACGCCGATCTTCCAGGGCCACGGCGGCTCCGGCGGGGTGAAGGAGAGCATCAGGAGGCGGGGGGCGTCGTCGAGGGCGGCGGGGACGAAGCCGATCTCCTCGGCGGTCTCGCGCAGCGCGCACGTCCACGGGTCCTCGCCGTCGTCGAGGAGGCCGCCGGGGTACTGGTATTCGCCCGGGTGGTGGACGGAGGTGAGCAGCAGCGGCCGGTCGTGGCGGTCGGTCAGGAAGACCCCGGCATAGGAGATGCCGTGCGGCAGGGTGGGGACGAACCGCTCGGGCGGGACGAAGACCACGGTCAGGCTCCTCGCTGGTCGTGACGGCAGGGGTGGCCGAGCCGGGTGCGCAGGTCGGCGGCGAGGCGTTCGGCCCGGCCGGGGTCGTCGGGCAGGACGCCCGAGCCCTCGGCCATCAGCGCGTGGAACTGCTGCTGCTCGTACGGGATGCCGGGCGGTAGGGCGGCGATGTGCCAGTGGACGTGGGCGTTGCCCTGCATGCTGCCCAGGCTCAGCACGTAGAGGCGCTCGGTGGGGACGGTCGCGGCGAGCGCGGTCGCCACCCGGTGCACGACCAACTGCAGGGCGAGGTACTGGTCCTCGGTGAAGCCGCTGATGGTGTCCTCGACGTGGGTGCGCGGGGCGACCAGGAGCTTGCCGGGCAGGGTGGGGTAGCGGTCGAGGAAGGCGACGTGCACGCCGTCGTCCAGGACGATGCGGTGTTCGTACCCGGGCTCACCGGCGAGCATCGAGCAGATGAAGCAGGGTCCGTTGCGGGCCCGCTCGTTGTAGGCGTCGAGGTCGAAGGCGGTCACCGCGTCCAGCCTTCTGCACCGGGGCGCAGCGCCATGTAGCCGTCGACGGGGTCGAATCCGAGGGTGCGGTAGAGCGGGGCTCCGGTTTCGGTGGCGCGCAGCTCGATCGATCCGCAGCCGCTGTGCCGCAGTGCCTGGACCAGGGCGGTGGTGACGGCGCGGGCGTGCCCGCGCCGTCGGTGGGCCGGGTCGGTGGCCACGGTGTGGATCCGGGCCCACCGGCCGGTGGGATGGGTGGGGCCGCGGTAGCCGCGGTAGACGATGCCGATGGCGCAGGAGGCCAGCGTGCCGTCGTCGGCGGAGGCGACGTAGGCGAGCAGGTTCGGGTCGGTGCCGAGCCGCTCGCGCATGTCGTCGCGGAAGGTGGTGCGCCAGTCGTCGGTGAGCCGGGCGCCGTCGAGCACCGCGACGCGCAGGCGCAGCAGTTCGTCGGCGTCCTCGGGGCCGGCGGGGCGTACGGGGGATCCGGTCATGCGGGACTGCCTCCGGGGTTCGGTGGGTCACTCGGGTGGTTGTCGGGGGAGGCCGAGGCGGACGAGGCGGACGCGGTGTGTCGGTCGGTGCCGCCGTCGGGCCTCTGCACGGCGTGGTAGGCGTACGGGATCCGGCTGGGGTGGGGAAGGTGACGGTGCCTTCCTCAGCCCTGGACCAGGTCGCGGGGGTCGGACCCCTCGGCCCAGCCGTGGGTGGAGAACCCGCGGCCACCGGACAGGTACGCGGACAGGGCGGCGTGGGAGGACGGGAACATCGGCAGCGGAAGCCCGTTCTCGGGCGACCACACCACGGCGAGGTGCTTGCCGGGCTCGGTGTTCGTCAACTCGCCCTGCCAGGCGGTGGCGAGGAACACCGACAGCAGGAAGGGGCCCTTGCCGTCCCAGCCCTGGCGGACCTGGATCGTGTGGACCAGCCGCAGGTCGCGCGGGTCGACTTCCAGCCCCGTCTCCTCCGCCAGTTCACGGGCGGCGGCCTCGTCCAGGCGCTCGCCGACCTCGACCTTGCCGCCGGGGATCGTCCACACCGGCGTCGTGCTCCAACTGTTCGTCGCGTAGTTGATCGTCGCGACCCGGCCGCCACTCCGGTCGTGGACGATGACGGCCACTGCCTGTCGCAGGCTCTCCACAGCACTACCTCCAAGGACGCTTGATCAAAGGGGACTTGGGGACTTCACGGGGACGACGCCGGTCCGCGCAGCGGCTCCAGGGCGGTGCGGGGTGAGCTGGAGCATCACGCGCGCGGGTCGGCTGGCCGGCCGGCGGGGCCGGCGGGGCCGGGCCGGGTCACGAGGCCTCCCCGGTGGGCTGGCCAGCTGCTGGCGTGAGCAGCGGCAGGTAGTGGTGCAGGTAGGGCGGGACCTTCAGATCGAGCACCTCGTCGAAGGGCACCATGCGCACGGCCAGGCCCTCGTCACCGAGCCGCAGGTCGCTCTCGGGGCCGTCCCGGACGGCGTGCAGGACGCGGGTGAGCGGGAGGCCGAGGTCCTGGTGCGGGCCGGGGAGGGTCCGCAGCCCGGTGATCTCGACGCCGGCCTCCTCGCGGACTTCGCGCACCGCGCTCTCCTCGGCGCTCTCGTCCCCCTCGCGCCAGCCGCCGATCGGAGTCCAGTAGCCGGGCCAGGCCATGCCCGGTCTGTCTTCGCGCAGGTGCATCAGCAGTCGACCCGCGCGGTCGGTGACGAAGACCAGGACGCCCTCGAAGTCGTCGCCATCCGGGGCGGGGCGCTCCAGGTAGAGCGGGACGCCGCAGCGGTGGGCGCGCAGCACCTGCCGGAGCCGCTGGTAGTGGGCGGGGGTCATCCGGGAGCGCCAGTCGTGGGCCGTCTCGAACCGGAACTCGGTGTGCTCGGCCGGATCGAGCCGGATCCGGGCCTGCTGCTCCACGGTCAGCGTGCCGCCGTCGAACACGTAGCCGGCGACCGGGACCGGGTAGTCGGCGTCGGCCTGCGTGTGGATCACGGCGACCAGGCGCCGCCGGAGCACCTGCGGGTTCTCCGCGGCCAGGTCCAGGCCCAGCTCCTCCCGGGCTTCGCGCAGCGCGGCGTCGAAGGGGCTCTCGCCGTGCTCGACGTTGCCGCCGGGCATGTTCCACACGCTCGGGTCGATGGTCGAGCGCATCCCGAGGACGCGGCCGGCGGGGTCGGTGACCAGGAAGGAGCCGTAGGCGCTGGGCTGGGCGATGGTGGTCAGGTAGCCGCCGACCGGCCGCCAGCCCGGGATCGCCAGGCGGCCGGTCAGCCACTCGATCACCGCGCGCTGGCCGTCGCTGGTCGTGGGCAGCCGGTCCGCTGGAGCCCACTGGTGATCGTCGTGGTCGCCGGAGAGGACGACCGGGGTGCCCTCCGGAACGACGGTGGCGAAGACGAACTGCCGTACGCGCCGGCCGTTCGGGTCGGTGAGGTCCAGGCTCCGCGCGTACTCCAGCGGCAGCCCGGCGAGCCCGGTCTGCTCGGCCAACTCCCGCGCCGCGCCCGCCGCCACGGGCTCGCCGTCCTCGTGGCCGCCGCCCGGGTACTCCCACAGGCCGGGCAGGACGTCGTGCGCGGCCCGGCGGATCATCAGGATCCGGCCGCAGGTGTCGCGGACCACCACGCCGACGCCGATCCGTTCGGCGCCCTCGCGGAAGGCGAGGCCGGTCAGCATGTCGAAGTCGATCACAGGGCGGACTCCTCGCTCTCTCGGGCGGACACAGCCCGCCAGCCGGCGCCGGTCTTCGCCACAGCTCCTCCGAACACCGTCGGCGCGCGGGCGCGCAAGTGTGCTGGAAGAAGGCGATCCGACGTCCAAGTTTCTTTCTGCGGACCTGAGTTAAGGAACCTCCCAGAGGTTGGCGGTCTCCGATGATGGTGCTGTTCGAGCGCGGCGTTCAAGCGGATTACCTCCGGGCGAGCCCGGGTCGAACGGGGAGGTTTCGAGCACCTCCGGGCGCGGCCGAGGGCGTCCTCCAACTGGCCGCGGACGGGCTCGGACAGGGGGCGGAGCCCAGCGCGCAGGCGGCGAGAGCCTGTTCGAGCCCGGCCGTCAGACCGGCTTCGAGGCGGTCACGGACGCCCGGGCAGCCGAGGAGGTCGCGCAGCGCGTAGCCGTCGCCGGATTCACCCGTTCGGATGGCCGTCGACCGCTGGCCGTCCACCTCCACACCGCGGCGCAAGGCCAGGGAAAGCAGGGCGAGGGGGCCGGCGATGCCGTGTGCTTCCCTGTCGAGTTCTTCTGTTCATTCATCAGGGCAAGGGCCCGGACCAACGGATGCGGAGCGATCGGTCCCGGCTTCCCGTAGTGCCGGTTCCTCGTCGGCTGTCTGTCGGGCCCGGGCCGGTCTCACGGACCGTGCATGGCAGACTGCGTCCCCGTGATCGATGAATTCGCCAAGGAGTACTTGCACAGCGATCTGCGCGATGTCCGGGAGGCGCTCGTCTGGAAGCTCGACGGGCTGTCCGAATACGACGTCCGCCGACCTCTGACCGGCTCGGGCACGAGCCTCCTCGGACTGGTCAAGCACCTCACGAACATCGAGTACCGGTACTTCGGCAACGTCTTCGACCGCCCGTGCCCGGAGCCGCTGGGCCGATGGGACGACGAGCGGCTCTGGGCCGAGGCGATGTGGGTGACCGAGCACGAGACCCGCGAGGAGATCATCGGCCGGTACCGCCGGGTCGCGGAGCACTCCGACGCGACGATCGACGCCCTCACCGTCGAGGCACCGGGCTACGTGCCCTGGTGGCCCCGTCCGAACGTCACATTGTTCAACATCCTGGTGCACGTGCTCATCGAGACCAACCGGCACGCCGGGCACGCCGACATCCTGCGCGAGCACCTCGACGGCGCCACCGGGACCGAGGCGAGCCACGCGAATTCGCAGCCCGACGCCGCGTTCCGGCAGTCCCGGTTCGCCGAGGTCGAGCGGGCCGCCAGGGCGGCGGTGGGCACACCCTGACGAGCCTAAGCGGGCGTTTGGAGAGCTCTACTCCTGTGACGACATCCACGAAGCCTTCCTCACTCGCGGATGCGCACTCATCTGCTGGCGGCGGCTTGTCTCCCTACCTTGACAGCATCGGAACCCAGTGATCCATCACCTGGCACAGGCGCTGACGATGGTCGGCAATCCAGTGGTCAGCACGGATCCGGCCAGACGCCCCGTTCGGACAGGTGGAGAACGAGGGCGGCGATGTTCCAGGCGTCGTCCTCGCCGCTGTGGTGACGGCCTTCGAGTCGCCGCCCGGCGATCTCCAGGGCCTTCGCCATGCCGGGGCGTTTGCGCAGGCCGTATGCCTCGGTGAAGGCCGCTTTGGCGTTGGTGTGGTGCCGGCCGAAGGGATACGGCGTCCCGGTGGCCTGGCACTGCCGGGTGAACTGGTTGCGGTCGTAGTCGCCCCAACTGGCCCACGGGCGCGCCCCGGCGCGGTGTTCGGCAGCAACCGCCGTCCCCGGTTGCGGCTGAACGGCGCTCTGGTCGCCTGCCGCGACACCGACCCGGACACCTTCGACGCCGTCGTGCTGCACGAGCTCGCCCATGTCGCCAACCGAGACCTGACGGTCACCTACGCCACCGTCGCGCTGTGGCGCTCCTTCCTCGTCCTGGTGCTGTGCCCGTACGTGCTGGTGACGCTCTGGGCGAGCGTCCGGCTAGTGGCGGCGGGCGCCCCGCTGTTCACCGCGATGAACTCGCGTCAGCTGGTCCTGCCGGTGCTGACGGTACTGGTGATCTCCGTCGTCCGCGCGGACGTGCTGCGCAGCCGCGAGCTGCACGCCGATCTCACGGCCCGCCGGTGGGGCGCGCCGTTGGAGCATGTGTGGGCCACCATGTCCGTGCGGGAGAGCCTGCGCGGGGTGCGGAGGTGGGCGGACGCCGCGATGGAGACGGTGCGGATCCATCCGCGTTGGGAGGTCCGCCGCGACGCGCTCGCGGACCCGGCTCCGCTGTTCGAGGTCAGGGCGCTGCTGATGTTCCTGATCGGCATGATCGCCTCCCTGACGAACTACCACCTGATGTGGCACTTCGTGCCGCACATGGCGATGATGAACGGCTGGCTCTACCAGGCCGTCGGGGCCCTCCCGGCGGCGGTGGTGTCGGCGTCCACGGCGCTGCTGCTGTGGCGGGCGGTGGTCCGGGCCACCGTGCTCGGCCTGCGCTGCCCTACCGGTGTGCGCGGCGGGCTCTGGCTGGGTGCGGGGATGGCCGCCGGATCGGTGCTCAACGGGCAGTCCACCGGAGGGCTGTGGCTGCCGGTCGGCTGGTGGGCGCTGGGCCTGGTGGTGGCCGCCGCCGTCGGCTTCACCTGCTGGACCGCCCAGTGCGCCCGGCTGGCGGCCACTGTCCGGCCGGGGCGGTCACTGCGCTTCCCGCTGGCGCTGGGCCTGGTGGCGGGGTGGCTGGTGCTGTCGGCCTGGCTCACCTGGTGGGACTACTACGGTGCGTCCTTCGCTCACGGCTCCTGGTTCGACCGCGGGGGCGCCCAGCAGGCCGTCGTCCGCTGGTTCCCCGGCACCGGGACCGTCCGCCCGGACACCACCGCCCTGATGGCACAGGTGCTCCCGGTGTTGCGCGACGTGGTCCGGGTGCCGCTGGTCCCGCTCGCCGCCGTCGCAGCGGGGGCTGTCCCGCTCGCCCTGTGGGCGGCCGGCAGGCCGGGGGCGGCCCCGGACGCCGCGCCCGGCCCGCGCCTGCCGTCCCCGCGCCCGCCGTCCCTGCGCCGCGCCCTGGGCGCCGCGCTCGGTGGTGGGGCGCTCGCCGTCCTCGGCGTCGTCGCCGTCCACCTCTGGCTGCACCACCTCCACGTGGGCGCGGACCGGCGCGGCGGCCTGTACGCCTTCAGCTACGCGATCTGGTGCCTGGCGGCGATCGTTCTGGGCGCGGCCGTCGCCGCCGTGGTCGCGGCCTGCGCACCGACCTTCCGGCTGCCCGCGGCCCTGGTCGCCTCCGGCACTGCCACCCTGCTCGGTCTCGGCTGCACGGTGCTGCTGATGTCCGCCGACGGGTGCCTGGGACCGCTCGCCGTCCTGAACGACGGCTGCGGCTGGCGGCCCGCCTGGCGGCAGCTGCAGGGCGGCCTGACGTTCCATCTGGTCATTCACACGGCGCTGCTGCTGGCCCCGGTCACCGCCCTGCTGGTCACCGCCCTCGCCGCGCTCGGCCACCGGGTGACCCGCCGGTTGACCCGCTGGGGGACACCGCGCCGCGTCGGCCCCGACCCGGTCGTCGACCTCCCGTCCGGCCGGCGGCCCGGCGTCCTGCCGACGATCGGCCACGGCACCTGCGCCGTGGCACTCGCCACCGCGACCGTCCTCGTCGTCGCCGACATCCACGACCAACTCCTGACGCCCGCAGAGACGGTGACGCCCGCCACGCAGGCCGCGTTCCAGCAGTCGATGGGGCTGCCGACGCTCGCGGTGACGCCGGACATGCGCCGCCGCCAGGTCCGCGCCTGGTACCGCGTCGGCGGCCGATACCTGCTCGAACACGCGATGGCCGACAACACCGCGCTGCTGAAGGCCCTCACCGAGGCCCAGCACGACCGACGCATCGACGTCACCCCCGCCCTGATGGCCACAGTGCGCCCGCTCTGCGCGGACCTGCGGAACGTCGCCAGCTGGGAGCCCTACTATTTCCAGGTCCCGGACCCGACCGCGCAGGCATCGTGGCACCGGTTCGGCGCAACTGCCCTCGCCGCCGGCCCGAGCTGCACCGAGGCCGTCGACCGCGCCGACACCGACACCTTCCTCACCTCTATGACGGACCTGCTGAAGGCCGCCAGGGCCGTTCTCGATGCTTCCGCCCGCGTCAAGCAGATCGTCGACGACCCGAAGGACCCCGTCTTCACCCGCCCTCCCCTCGCCCCGCCCCAACCACGCATCTGACGCCACGTCACCCAGCCTGGGGGTGGAGGGGAACGACGCGCTCGACGTCCTGCCGTTGGACGCGAAGGGCGCCGCCCGTCCCCGCTCGTGCACCAAGGAGATCCTGGAGTTGCCGGGTGTGGGCGTGGTCGGTTTCCCGGGCGACGTCCCGCCCCTGGGAATCGGCGGGTTCCGCCCGGGGCACCACGCTTGTGGAACTTCACCTGAAACGACCGGGCGGCGGGGGCGGTGAATCTCGTCCCGGGCCGCTGATGAGTTTCGCCTCGGATCCGGTGAGTTTCGGGTGTTGCCGCAGGTCAGGGGCTGGTGAGAACCCTTCACGCTACGCCGTCCGGGTGATGGCGGGGTTCGGCACCTTGGCACGGTGGGCAGAGCCTGCGGCATGACGACACCTTCGCGGTGCCGCCCGGCCGCTCCCCATGACGGACCTCGTGGTGACGGGTCTGCTGCGTGCTGGGCGAGCACGCGAGCCGCAGGCGTGGTGCTGGCGGCAGCGGTGTAGGCGCTCCCGTCTCCGGTGCGGCGCGGAACGCCTCGATCACGTAGGCAGCGAAGCGGCGAGAGGACGTGAGCCGGGCGGCACGCGGCGCGTCTTGGAGGCCCCGGTGGGCCATGAGCATGAGGGTCAGGTCGTCGACGACGAAGCCGGGGTGGAGCTGGCCGGTGTCCTGGGCGCGGCGGGTCAGTTCGGCAACCCCGCGCGAGGTCCGCTCTCGGTCGGCGGCGAAGTCCATGGCCTCGGGGAAGGCTGTCATGAAGGCGTCGGCGAATCCCCGGCTGTGTGCGTGGAGTTCGCAGATGCGCTCGACCAGGCTCCGGAATCCGTGCCACGGGTCCGGGTCTGCGAGGGCGTCGCGGACGGTGGCATGGCAGGCTCGCCGCTGCTCGGCGAAGGTCTCCACGATCAGTGCCTGCTTGGTCGGGAAGTGCCGGTACAGCGTGGCGGGGCCGACGCCTGCCTGCCGGGTGACCTCGCGCATGGGCGCATTCAGGCCCTCCTCGCTGAACACCGCGCGGGCGGCGTCCAGGATGCGGGCCCGGTTGTCGCGGGCGTCGGAGCGCGCGATGTGAGGCAAACGGTCGGTCATGGCCTCTCACTTTAGCCAATTGGACGGGGGCGTCCGTTACGGTCCGATGGCGGTGACGCCGCCCCGTCCCGGCACCCTGCTGGTGGTGCCTCGGGCTGGGGAGCCGGGTTCGCCGCTCACGGTCGCAGCAGTTGTGGCCCGTTCGTTCACCGGCCTAAGGAGCAGAGATGAAAGCCGTCGTGATCAGGGAGTTTGGAAATCCTGACGGTCTGGAGGTCGTCGACTTGCCCGTGCCCGTCCCTGCCCCGGGGCAGGTGCGGATCACCACGGAGGCCATCGGGGTAGGCGGCGTGGACGCCGTGATCCGCCGGGGAACGCTCGCCGCGTACGGCTTCCGGGAGGGCCATCTCCTGGGCAGCGAGGTGGCGGGTAGCGTCACCGCGGTGGGGGAGGGCGTGGACGCTTCGTGGATGGGGCGGCGGGTGTGGGCGTTCACCGGCCTGTCCGGCGGGTATGCCGAGCAGGCCGTCGCCTCGGTCGAGGACGTCCTTCTGCTGCCTGACGGCCTGACCGGCGCGGACGCGGTGACTCTCGGCGGTTCCGGTGTGGTCGCCCACTTCGCCCTGGACCGCGCTCGTTTCGCGCCCGGCGAGACGGTGCTCGTGCGCGGTGCGGCGGGCAGCATCGGGATCACGGCGGTCCAGCTTGCAGCCAAGGGCGGTGCGGGCGCGGTGGCGGTCACCACCTCATCGGCGGAGCGTGGCACCCGCCTGCGGGACCTGGGCGCGACCCATGTCCTCGACCGCTCCGGCGAGGGCGGCTCGGACGCACCGGCGGGTTTCGACGTGGTGATCGATGTCGTGGGGGGTCCTCAGCTTTCCCTGTTCCTGGACCGGTTGAACCCGAACGGGAGGTATGTGGCTGTCGGCGTGGTCGGCGGGCAGCCGCCGGCGGACTTCGGCATGCGGCTGATGGACGCCTTCCGCAAGTCGCTGTCGTTCGCCACCTTCAGCTCCGACACCGTGCCCGGCTCCGACAGGCAGGCGGTGCGGTCGTCCCAGTTCGATGATGCCGCGCACGGGGACCTGCGCACGGTCGTGCACGAGGTGCTGCCGCTGGACCAGGCGGTGCTGGCTCACCGAGCAATGGACGCGGGCAAGGTATTCGGCAGGGTCGTGCTGGCGCCCTGAGCCGGGCAGGAACGGTGTGCGCGGCGCCGCACTACCGCAGCAAGGCCGACCTGGTCCGCGCCGGCGGGTGAATCCCGTTGAGGGGCTGGTGTGCGGGGTCGGCCGTACCCGGGCGTTTCCGTCCGGGTGTTCGGGGTGTGTCGCCGTGTTGTGTCCCGACCTGGATGGCCTGTGGGTGAAGAGTCATGAGTTCGTGTCGGGTGGTTCCGGGCTGGGTGGTACGGTCCCGGCAACAGGTCTAGACAAGTCAATGATCGTTCGGCGAGGGGAAGTTCGTTGCGTCGCTCTGCTTCTGCTGCTCTGTCCACAGTCGTATCCATCACGTTGCTCTCGGGGTTCTGGGCCGCTTCTCCGGCCCAGGCGGCCGTCTCGGGGGCGGCGCCCGCCGACTTCACCGGGACGGTGTCCCTCAACTCCACCGGTACGGTCGACAGCGAGGCGGTTGTGACCCTCTCGGGTACTTACCGCTGCTCAGGGCCTTCTTCCTACGCCGTCGTCAACAGCTCGGTGGGGGACAGGGTCGCCATCAGCACGTCTGTCATCTGTGACGGTGCCGAACACGTGTGGGTCAACCATGGCAGGCCCAACCCGGGGCCTCTTGTGAGGGTCGGTCAGGCCGAGGTCACCACGCGCTTGCAGCGGTGGGAAACAGGGAGCAATGGCTTCCCGCGCATTGTCACGCTCGCGGTCGATCGGAAGAGCGTCGATCTGCAGGCGGCTGCGCAGTGACGCAGGGCCAGGCGGTACGCGGGACGGACTCGTGCTCGTCGTGACGTGACCGCGGACGACCTGGTGGGGGAGCACCGGCGCGCGGAGGGCGGACATCGGCAGGCAGGGTCCGTTCTCCGCGGAGTCCCACGAGCCCGGCCCGAAATGCCTTGCCCAGCCGCCCCGGTCCGCTCGTCTTCCGGGGAGCCGCCAGGACGATGGCCGAGTCCGTCCCGGCCGTGGTCGCCGCCGACCGCCTCCCGGAGACGACCGACGGGCATACCCGGGCGATGGCCGAGGCCACCAGCGCCGGCAGCGCCCAGCCGATCCGCACCGTCGGCACCCTGGGCTGCGCCCCGCGGCAATGGCCGGGTCCCCCGCGCTCGTCGGCGTGGGTACCCGGCCGCCAGCGTATCGGCGGGTATCCGCTGCCCCCGGCCGGACGGCCGCACCCTGTGGTGCCCCACCGCCGCCGGACGCCGCGGCGCCGCCACCACGCTTCCGTCCGGAACCGAACTCGCCGCGCTGCGCCCGGACCAGCCGAGGACACCGGCGGCGTACTGCGAGCACGCGCTCGACGTCGCCGCCAGCGCCGGTCTCGTCATGGCGGAGGACGGGCTGAGTCGGCTGCGGCCCGGGGCGCTCGACTTCCGCATCGTCCTGGTGATCCCGGCCTCGACCGTGCAGGGCCTGGCGCCTGGCGTACGCGGGCTGGTGGACGGCGCCGTTCGTGGTCTGGCTCGTGGTCCTGGCCCTCGGCCGGATGCCGCAGCCGCTGTACGAGGCGACGGTCGCGGTCCTGCGTTATCGGATGCGCTACACCGCCTACCTGACGATGCTTTCGTCGGCCTGCCCCAAGCGCTTGTTCGGCGAGGAGCCGGGCAGCGAACCGGAGGGCCCGGCGTCGGCCACCCGTCCGCTGGTCCTCGGCGGCGCCGGGCGCGGCCTGCTCGTCCTCTTCCTCCTCCTCGGCCTGGCCTCCGGGACGACGGGGTCGGTCGCAGCCTCGGTGAACTCGGACGACGACTTCGACAACGACGAGGTCACCGACCCCATCCAGAGCGTCCTCGGGCTCCTCGTCCCGGGCCTCGCCGACCGCGTGCCACAGGGCCCGCCCGCCGCCGGATGCGCCCAGCGACGGCTCCCCGTGGGGGCCGGTCACAGGGGCACGGCTCCCTGTGACCGGCCGGTGGGTTCAGTTGATGTGGAGCGTCGTGACGGTGCCGTAGTTCTTGGTGATGGCCTGGTTCTTGCCGAAGGTGTGGCGGTAGAGGGAGCCGTCTCCGGGCTCGTACTCGAAGTACCCGGCGTTGTTGCCGCTGCTGAAACTCGTGACCGACCTCTGGTCGATCCAGATGTCGCCGGCATTCGCGAAGCACCTCCTGAAACCGGTGCCGTTGTCGTTGGTGATGCCGATGGTGAAGTAGTCGCTGGCAAACAGGCATTCGGCGAAGTTGACTTCGTTGGTCGCGTGGGCGGGCATGGTGCCGACGGCCAGAGCCATCATGGCGACCCCTGCGGCCACGGCGATTCGTCGCTTCAGCATGACGCAAACTCCCTGGTGTGTGAGGTGGGGCATGCGAGTCGAACTGAATGGACACTAACAAGAGGTGTTGAGGCCGCAACCTGGTGTAACGATTTTCGGACATCATTCCATTTGCCGGGAATTTTGCGGGACTTTGCTGAGCCGAATTCCACACCTGCCGAACCTGTCACACCTGTCACACGGACCCGCATGGCCGTCCGGGCCGGGCCGATTTGCTCCTCCAGGAAGGCGACGGTGGGCCGTTTCGTCGACGGACCTGCTCGCGGTGCTGCGCCTGGGCGCCACCGCCGCCGCGGACGCCGACGGCGCCTTGGAGGTGTTCACTATCGGGTACCAGTCGTCGGTCCTGGTGCGGATGTACCAGGCGGGCCCGGACGGGCGGTGGTCGGTGCCCGAGCTCTTGCCGGGGTTCTTCGGGGTGGCGGTGGCCTTCCAGCGGGTGGACGGCGCGCTGGCCTTCTTCGAGGTCTACCAGGGCTCGGGCAGCCCGCAGTTGTACGTCAACGAGCAGAGTGCCCCCGGTCTCTGGGGTTCCTGGCACGACTGCCGCAACGGCGGCTGCGCCGGGGGCTGACCGCCGGCGGGCCCCGCGTGACGGAGCCGGGGAACGAGGCCTGGGGCGGGCCACCGCCACCGTTGCCGCCGTTCGGCCGTCTGGCCATCGCCTCCGATCTGTCGGGGCACTGCTGGGAGGACACCGGGGAGTACGCCCGGCTGCGCCGTCTCGGTGTGGTCGACGACTGCGGGGGCTGTCAGGTCGGGCGGGCCCGGGGCCGGGCGTTCGGCATGTTGGAGGAGCGCACTGGTCCGTTCGCCGGCGGCTGGCTGGCTGGCTGGCCGGCTTGGGCGCCGGATCCGTCCCGGCCGTTGCCGACGTTGCCGCCCGGCGTCGACGGGGCGGTCCTGGCGGTGACCCCGTACGGGCCGTGACGAGCGGCGCGCTCGTGGGCGGTGACGGCCTGGGGAATCCCCCGGACCGGCGCAGGGGCGGCCGACGGGCCGAGCCGATCGGCCGCGAGCCGTCGCCCGGCGGGTGGACACGTCGGTCCACCCGCCGGGCTCGCCGACACCCCTGGTTCTGTGCCGGTCCGGGCGTCGTGGTCGCCCGGGCCCGTGTGTGGACGGGGGTGGGGTGTGTGCTCAGCCGGCCGCGCGGTAGGCGGTCCCCACCCGGTTGGGGGTCGCCCGGTTGTAGAGGCCGGTGCCGCCACGGTCCGCGGAGAGGGTGAACCACGCGTAGCGCTCGACGAAGGGGAGTCCCTGGAGCATGGCGGTCGACTTCGTCACGAACGCGGCCTGCTGTTCCGGTGTCGGGTACTTCGGGGTGCCGCTGGAGAAGTCGATCAGGGCGTACTCGGTGAGCCAGATCGGCTTCTTGTAGCGGTTGTACACGGCTTGGAGGTAGCTGCGCAGTTGACCGGTCGCGGCGTCGGCGCGAAAGTCCGAGCCGTACCAGTGCAGGGGGATGAAGTCGACCTTGTCGTGGCGGGCGGCGGCGCCCTTCATGAACTGGTCGAGCCAGCCGCCCGCGGCGTCGCCGCCGCCCGCCACCGCGGGTGCGCCCAGGCGCATCCCGGTCGACTGGAGCCGGGGCCACAGGTCGAGGGCCCTGGTCACGCTCATGTTGGCCTGTGCCGGCAGGTCGGGTTCGTTGAATCCGAGCAGGGTTGTGCCTTCCTGCCTGGCTGTTCGCAGTTGTGCGTCGGTCACCGAGCCCGCGCCCCAGATCATGGGGACGAACTCGACGCCGGCGGGCGGTTTGATCTGTTGGCGGTCCGGGGCCCAGGTGTAGAACCAGCCGGCCCTGGAGTCGGCCAGCGCCTTGGTGACGTCGGTGAAGTTCCAGGCGCTCACGCCTTTCTTCTTCGCCGGGGCGGCGGTCGCGTCGGCCGCACTGCCGACAGTGAGGCAGGTGAGTACCGCGAGCAGGGCGGTGAACAGGCGCATCCGACGTGGCAAGGCGTTCCTCTCGTGGGTCGCGCGGTCGCGCGGTCGTGACGGGGCCGCGGTGGCTCGGGCCGGGGGCCGGGGTCCGGGGTGGGTGGCTCACGCGGTGGGGCCGAAGGTGACGGTGAAGCCGCTGCAGCGGCTGCACTGCTGCATCACCTTGTTGCCCGGCGTCTGGTCCTGCTTGGACCACGTGTAGGCCTTGGGACACTTCGCGCTGAGCGCGCGGCTGTAGCTGCTGGGGGTGTCCCGGCTGGGGTTGGTGCACAGCATCGGCTTGCCGTCCGGCCCGCGCGTCAGGTCGGCGGGCGGGCAGTAGGGCAGCAGGTTCGCCGCGCAGCCCCGCGTGTCGCAGCCTCCGCCGGCGGGGGTCGTGGCGTTCACCGGAGTGATCGTGATCGGCAGCGAGAACGCGTTCACGTAGCTCACGTCGTACCAGGGGGCGGCGCCGTCCTTGGCGTCGAAGTTGAACTCCGCGAGGCTGGCGGGTTGTTCGCCCGTCGTGCAGTGGTCGGCGGCCGGGCCGCAGTCGGCCACCCGGCAGTGGAAGGTGCTGCCGGGGGCCCCGCCGCATCCCTGGCGTGCGAAGAACTTCCCACGCCAGTGGAACGGGGCGGCGCTCTCGGGGATCGTCACCGTCGCCGACTGGCCGGGAGCCAGGACCGGTAGCCGGGTGAACTGCTTCGACCCGTCGGCGTTGACGCCGCTTCCGATCCACAGCTTCTGCGACGAGTGGTTCACGAACGTCACCGTGTGGTTGACCGCGGCGGCCGCGACCGTCGCGGTGCGGGCCGGCGCCGCCACACCCGTCACGGCCGCACCCGTTGCCACACCCGTGACGGTCGTGCCCGTGACGGTCGCGTCCGTCGCCGCGCTCGCGCTCGGTAGTACCGCGGTCAGTGCGGCGGCGGCCGCCGCGACGAACAGCCTGGTCAGGAATCCGCGCATGACTTCTCCGTTCCGTTCAGCAGGTCAGGTTGGTGCCGGGGGAGGTGCCGAGGACGCGTGCGGACCGCTGGTACAGGTTGACCCTGTCCTGTATCTCGGCGGTGTTCCTGCCGTCGCACTCCACGGCGCCGTTGATGCTGCGGATCGTCTGGCCGGATCCGGCCCCGGTGACGATCGCGTGGTGGGCCGTCATGGAGCCGGGGCCGGACTGGGTGTTCCAGTACCAGAGCGCGCTCTTCCACGCGACCTGGGGGTTGCTCCGGAGCAGGTCGGGGTGGTGGAGCAGATCGATGTGCAGGGCGTCCCCCGCCGCTTTACAGGTGGAGTTCCAGCCGAGCTGGAGCGGCCCTCGTCCGTAGTGGGCCGCGCGTCCCGCCGGACACCTGTAGGGGCGGGCGGTGTCGCAGTACGTCGGGTAGTTGGCGGTGTTCTGCTCCACGACGTGGCGCAGGCCGCCCGTCTCATGGCTGACGTTCGCCAGGAAGGCCGCGGCCTCCCGCCGCTTGAGCGCGTCGTTCCCGGTGTGCGCGAAGCCGGGGTAGGCGCTCGTCGCGCCGACCAGTGCGTCGTAGGTGTAGAACCGGTCCCTGCTCGGGAACATCCGGTCGAACTGGGCCTTGCCCATGACGAAGCCGGCCCGGTCCGCCGCCGTCGCGTGTGCCGGTGTGGCCGTCGACAGGCCGGTGGCGTGGGCACAGGTGGGCAGGGCGATCGCCGATACGGCCGCCGCCGCGGCGGCGATCCTCGAGGCTGTGCGTCGAAGGGACACGCGGGGCCTTCCTCCCGTTGCGCGGTGCGGGACATCGGGTCCGCCGGTCTCCTGCTCCCACCGGCGGGTGTGGTCGGGCCGTTCGGGCCGGCCTGGCCGTTCGGGTCGTTCGGGTCGGCCTGGCCGGCGCCGTGGTGGTGTGTCAGGAGCAGGTCTTGTCCGGGTGGTCGTGGGTGATGGCGCAGATCATCGCCTGTGCCCGGCCGTTGTTCGGGTACCTGCGCTGAAGCTCCTCCTTGAAGTCCTTCCACTGGCGTGCGATGTCCTTGACGGCGAGGTCGTAGGCGTGGTCGAAGTTGTGGGCGACGACCGAGCGCGGACTGTCCTTCGTGTCCTTGTTCAGGACCCCGTCATGAGTGACGCGGCCCGTGCAGTTGGAAACCGTCCCGCTGTGGTCGCGGTCCGGATAGCAGCCCGTCGCCAGGTCGTGAGGGATGTGGCCGGTGGCGTCCTTGACCCAGTCCGCCCTGCTCATGGAGCTGTAACGACTGATGGAGAAGAACGCGGGCAGGTCGGTGCGCCCCAGGCCGGGAGGGTTCTTGACACCGGTGGCTCCCGGGCCGGCCTGGTCGACCCAGTTGCTGTGGGCGTAGAAGTCCTCGATCTGGTGCCAGCCGCGGCCCAGGTCCTCCGGCACCTCGCACTTCGCCCGTCCCGGCCGGTCGTTCCACGAGCAGGCCGGGGAGATGGAGGTCTGGGCGGCGATGACGCGCCCGTTCGCGTCGACCAGCCGGTCCGCGGCGGCGACGGCCCTCCTGACGTGGTCGATGGAGCCCTCGACGCAGTCGATGATCTCGGCGTTGGACTGCTCGCGGGTGCGGGGGTAGCGGTTGTCGTACCTGGGGTCGAGGTAGTCGGCGTTGTCGCAGTGGAGCTTGCCGATGCCGAAGTACTCGCCGTGGTCGTTGGCGACGATCGCGCCCGAGTTCCCGTCCGCCATCGCCGTCAGCGAGTTCGGGTGCCAGCCCCCCGGGCCCAGGGCGGCCCGGGTGATCTTCTCGTGGTTGCCTCCGCTGAAGGCGTGCGCCGGTGTCGCGGCACCGAGGGCGACGGCACACGCCATCGCGGCGCACGCGGCGCCGCAAGCGCGCAGGCGCCGCCGGCGGGAAACGGAGAGGGGGTTCATGAGGCCTCCAGTCGCACGATGGACGTCTTAGGCAGGTGTGGGTGCGTCCGGGCATGGAGTCCCGTCCGTACTGCGCAGGCCATGGCGGACCCACGGCGGTACTTGATGACGAAGCGTCATCAAGTCTGCACCCGTACGTTAGTCGCCGCGCCCACGAACCGACAGACCGTCAGATCACCAACGCTCCAAGGACCTTAGGCCGCGCACCGCGGCGCCCCCGTGCCGCGAGCCCCGGCGCCCGGCCCCGTTCACGGGAACGGGCAGCACACCCCCCGGGCCGCTTCCCGGGCCGGGCTCGTCCACCCGCGACCCGCCCCCGCCGACCCGCCCCCGCACCAAACAGAGCAGAGATTCTGTACAGCCCCCTCCGCCAGCAGAACGTCAATTCTTCTTGACACAGGGCGCAGTGCCACGGCTCACCGACGCACGCAAGGAACTCCGACGCACCCAGATCACCGAGGCCGCCGTACGCCGCTTCAGCCGCAACGGCCTGGAGCGGACCTCGATCGCCGACATCACGGCCGAGTCCGGCCTCTCGACCGGCTCGATCCACGCCCACTACCGCAGCAAGGCCGACCTGGTCCAGGCCTCCGCCCACGCGCTGCTCGCCGAACGCGCCGAAGCCCTCGGCGAGTACGCCGCGAGCGACGGCCCACCCGACCCCGACGAACTGCTCACCCGCCTGATCGCCACGATCGGCCCCGCCGAGGCCCGGGTCGGCGGGCAGACGCCCATCCAGGCAGTCAGCGGCCCGTCGAAGTCGACCGCGGCCAGCGGCCCCCGCCGCCGGCGCCCCACCCGCTCGCCCAGCCGTCGGCAAAACGCCCCGTCCGCCGGCAGCGCCCGGGGCCGCCCGGCCCCGCTGTCCTGCCACACCAACTCGGCTATCACCGGATCCAGCAGCGCGTGCGCGACCTCCACCACCTCGGGGAAGACCGCCGCATCCCGTGCCACCGCCCGCCAGTACCAGAAATCGCCGCCCGCGTCCCCGCCCGCCAGGGTGTGCAGCCGCCCCGCACGTGGTCCTGGTGCGGCTCGCCCGCCTCGTCATCCAGGCGCCCGTCGTCACGCCGCCACGACGTCGTGGCCGGCCTGCTTGTGCCGGGTGGTGCTGAAGAGTTGTGGTTGCCCGGGGGCGCGCTTCAGGACGTCCTCGCTACCGGTCGGGCGGGACTGCCGGGCCTGCTGGTCGCTGTCCGGGCTGTCGTTCACCGGTGCTACGCGGGGTCGCCGTCCGGCGTGGTCCTGCTGCTGCCCGTCGCCCCTTGTTCCGGCGTTGGGCGGGCTGCCGCCCGGCCCCGGGGGTTCGGCCCCGGGGCCTCACGCGGCGTGGGGATGAGCGCCCAGCCCGCCGAACACGGGCCTGGCGGCGCTTGCCCGGCGACGCCGAGCGCCTGGACGCCGAGCCCGCCGCCCGCTCAGCTGCTGCGCCGTGTGCCGGTCGACCGGCACGACCAGGTCTGAGCATGACGAACGCCCCGTACCAGAGCGGTACGGGGCGTCGTGCTGCGAAGGTCAGGCGGGGCGGATGTGCTCGGCCTGGGGGCCCTTCTGGCCCTGGGTGACGTCGAAGGTCACCTTCTGGCCCTCCTGGAGCTCACGGAAGCCCTGCGAGTCGATGTTGGAGTAGTGGGCGAAGACGTCCGGGCCGCCGCCGTCCTGCTCGATGAAACCGAAGCCCTTCTCGGCGTTGAACCACTTCACGGTGCCGGTGGCCATGTGCTGCTCCCTGGTCGGGGACGGGATACGCGCTGGTGCGTACCCCTGGGGTTGAGGTGATCGCCCTGGTCCTCCGACTGCCGGTGCTGCGGTACTTCGGATCCACGACTGCTGACTCGGACGGTACCCACGACGGCAGGGATCATGCAGCGGCCCGGGCGGGCAAAGTCGCAGCTCATCGTCACCGATACCTGGCGGATCTACTGGACCTGGAGCCCGGGTGCCGACGCTGGCCGCCCTGAGCGGGGCGGCCAGGGCGACGCGGTGCTCGCCGTGCTGCTGATCGGCCCACACCGCTGACACCGCCCCGGTACCCGGCCTGCGGCCGGATCGTTGACCCGGGCATGGGCGCTTTGAACGACCGGACCGACGCGCTGACCGACGTCGTGTGCCAGCTGGCCGAGCGGGTGGCGGCGGACGGCTGGTCGCCGTCGGCCGCCACCGGCACGCGCGGCGGTGTCGACGTTCTTCTCCGGTTCCTAGGCGGGCTCGGCCCCGAGGCTGCGGCCGTGCCGGAGCTGGCGCTCGCCACCACCGCCCGGGTGCGCGCCCTGCTTGCCGCCGGCGCCCTCCCGGCCGCGCCGACGGCCCAGCGTCGGTGGTAGGACGGGCCGCGGCCCGGCGACCGCCCTGAGGACTGGGCCGATCGCGACCCGGATGTCGCCGAGCGGCTCTGGTTCGAAGAGCAACAAGCCCGCGGCTGGAGGTGACCAGGCATAGGCCGGTCGTGAGCGCCACCGCGGACCCTGTCCACAGGCGCAGCGCCTGAAGATTCACCAACAGGGCCGTACCCGGCCCGCACCACGACCACGGAGGGGAAGGCCATCGTGCCGAAGATCCTGGAGGAGCGCGGCGGCCATCTGCCGCACCGCGATTACATCGCCCAGGTCGTCACCGACCTGGAGGCGATCGGCCGCGGCCCGGACAGCTGGCGGCTGGAGGAGGAGGACCCCGCCGGCGCTCCCGCACTGCAAGCCGTCCTGGGCTGGGGCGCCGGGAACCACGACCCGTACGGCGACCCCGACGCCTCCGACACCGACTGCCTGCTCACCGTGCACTGGGACAGCACCGCCGGCTGGACGTACGTCTTCGAGCGCGAATCCGACCCCGACGGCTACCCGCCGATGGAACTGGACATCCCCGTCGCCTCCGACCCGGCCGGCCTGGCCCGCGCCCTGGAGTACGTGATGGACAGCGAGACCGCCGGCCGGATGCTCTACCCGGTCCGCTGGGAGGGCGCCGAACGCCTGGACCAAGCCGTCCAGGCCCGGCGAACCACCCCCCTGTCTCCCCGGGACCCGGCCGCGCTGCGCCCCGCCGAGGCCGTCGGTCAGGATGGTCGGCGGGAGCGGGCGGCGTGCTGCATCTCGGCCTCCCACAGGTGCCGGCGTCCGGAGGCGAGCTCGCGGCGGATCTGTTCCTCGGCCTGCTCCAGGACGCGGTAGTTGGTGTCGTCGTAGGCCTCGACGACCTGGTACGTCCACATGCCCGGCAGGACGTCGCGGCCCACCAGCCGGTGCTCGATGAGGTCGGCCTGTTCCTGGCGGCCGGCCTCGCGCAGCAGGGGCGCGGCCGTGCCGGTGGGTCACTGGCGCCCGCCACGTCTCGACCGGGTGTCCGTTCGGGCCCGGCGCGCTCTCCAGCTCGGCGGCCGAAACGTCCGGCCGCTTGCGCGGCTTGGTCACCGTGTCCGGCCACAGAGGGTTTCCGGTTCGTTACCGCGACCTTCCGGCCAATTCGTGGCGGGGCTGGTGGTCGCGCCGGCCATCGATGTTGGCATGGGCATATCAACGATGGAGAGGGGTGGATTATGGCGAAGCGGATGGGACTGGTGTCAGCGACCGTGATGCTGGCTGTGTCGGCCGCACTCGTGGGACCGGCCGTCGGCACAGCGGCGGCGACCTCCAGGACCGTTACGGACGTGACGAACGAGGCCACCTGGCGTCCAGGGACTCAGTTCGGGAACACCGTGCAGATTCATCGCTACACGAAGAGCGACGGGCACAACTACGTCGACAGCTGGCTCCAAGCACTCGACGGCAATACGGTTGCCTATTACTACGACCGTTCGTACAACGGCGGCAAGACATGGGACTCATTCGTCAACCGGATCTACACCCAAACCGGCGCCTCCCTGCCTGAGAAGTACGACGACGGCGGTGTCTGGTACCGGGCGTGCGGCGCGAGCGAGTGGCTCGGAAGCCCCTACACAAACCCTCAGTGGACCTACAACATCGCCTGCACTGGTTGGTACTAGGGTCCGGCATCGAGCACAAGCGGACTGTCTCCTATATCGAGGCCGTGCCTGAACGCCGCTGCCAGCCGGGCACGGGGGCGGCCCACTTCCTGGAGCGCGCCTTGGACAGAGGAAGCCGGTTCCACGCACTAAAAACGCGAGGGACCGGCCATCCGCGTACAGCCCTGGTTCGGGCCCCGCTCCGGGCTTCCCTGTCTCACACCGTCCCGGCAAGCCCGGTACGCCTGGTTTGCCGGGACGGCCCCACCTCAGGTGACAGCGTTTCGCGTCGGACCTGGGACAGGACACGGCGTCAGGGGCCCTCACGGAAGCGGATCAGCGGTGGGTGTTCCACGGTGCCGGGATCGGCCCGCGGGTCGTAGGCGGCCAGCCCGGCCTCCCGCACGCGTTCGGCGATCCGCAGCCACTCCCGGTGGTCCGCCTCTGCGGTGAGCACCGACCGGTCGAACGTCTGGTCGTCCAGGGCCAGGCCCCTGACGTGGTGGAGCTGTTCCAGCGCCTCCGCCGCCGCCCGGTCGATCTGGGTCGGCGTCATCCCGTCCGCGTTCCGGCATGCCAGGGCGCGGTGGAAGTGGCCCGTGCCCGGATGGAGCTCCAGGCGCTCGTCCTGCGGGCGCAGCCAGCGGGCCGGGATGGTGTGGACGACCGTGCCGGGGAAGACGATGGCGCGGCCGTCCGGGTCCCTGACGATGCCGGTGATCTCGTAAGCCGGTCACGGTCACCGTGATGCGCCGGCCGCGGACGAGGTGCAGTCGCATGTCGGCCAGCCACCTTGCGGCGCCCGTGACCGCCGGCTGTGCCGGGAGCCGTTGGGGGATGCTCTCGATGTAGGTCTCGCCGACCACGGTGTCCTCGGTGCGCATCCGTCTTCTCCTCGCCCGTGCCGGTATCCATCGTGCTCGCCCTGGTCTTCGTGGCTGGCACCGCGGCTGGTGAGTTCGACGTCCACGGGCCGGTGGCGTCGTGGCCGTCGGTCGTGCGGATCGCCGCCGTCGTCGCCGAACCCCGTACCAGCCGTGGTCGGTGCGGGGTTCGGTTACGTCCGGGAGGGCGGGCCGGTGACGACGGGCCGGCCGCGCGTTCTGTCCCGGGCGGGCGGCGCCCGCTGGGGAAGGGCGGCCTCTCCTGCACCTCCGAAGCGGGCGGCAGCTGACGCCCCGCGAGCCCGGCCAGGTGCCGACCCGCACCGTGCGCATGCGCAGCCGGCCGGGTGCGCGGCGGGGGTGCCCGCGTTGTCCGGGTGGCCGGTCACGCTCCTCGATCATCATCAGAAGGGTGAAGCGCTGGGATTCTTCGGCGAGCGGATCGCGCCCTTCAATAGGTCCATGACCCGTTCGTGAGTGTCGCCAACTCGGTCTGCTACCTGTACGCATATGGAAACGTCGTCGATCTCTGCCATAGCTTTCTCTGTAAACCAGCCGATAAACATCAGGCCTTGTGCCGGAATCGGCCGGCCGGGGGAGATTAATTGAAGTGAGAAGTCCTCACCGTCCTTCAGGCCCCGTGCTGTTAGCATGGTCACCACATCGTGGCACGTTCCCCAACGTGCGGAATCCATGGCGCCGTCAGCTTTCGCTGCAGCGGAGAACTTAACCCAGTAGTCGATCCTTGTCAGCACGGCCACGTCTTGAGCACCGTTCATGGCCTGGCATGCCCATACGAGCTGCTGATCTGGAGCCATGCCAGCCACAACGCGGCCAAACCAACCCAGTGCGGGCCTGACCGTCCGTGCGTACTGAGCGCGCGCAAGTACGGCCCCTACCGAAGCAAGGACCGCTGTGACAGCGGACTGAGTATCCAACAGCTCGAGCTTCCATATCCCAGCAGGGTGCTTTAAATTATTCCTTATCAGCGTGTAGAAAAGCAGTAGAAAACTGATAGCTACGAACGCAATCGGAAGCCTCGCGAACCACGGACTCCGTTTGACCACCCGCTGTGTTTCCACTGGTCCCCCCCGGGTCTATTGGACGCCTCGCGCGGTCGGCTGCACAACACATACCGGCCGTCGAGCCCTGTCATGCCGTTGTACGCCACACTCCCACCGTTGTCCCTGCAGATGCTGAAACTCGTTGCTCTGTACGAGGCGCTGGGCCGGCCATAGAAGTGCTCATCCGGCCCAGTTCCGCCACCGCACCCCATCAGGGATGGGGAATAGCCTGGCCATCGGGGCCGGTCACGGGCATGAGGGCTGGTTCTCACTGGGCCAGCAGACCTGCCTGCCGGTCCGGTGGTGAGCAGTGTTGGTGGGCCGGGCGCTTGCTGGCCGAGTGGGACGCTCCGCTGCCGGCGGCCCGTCAGCTGCACAGCTGCCGGCGCCAACCTCGCCGCAGCGCGGACCACACGGCACCTGCGACAGGAATTCCCGACAGGACGATTCTGCACACCTGCCACCCCCTCCAGAAGCCCGAATCGGAGGACCCGAATTCAAGGCCATTTATGCGCGGCTTCCTGTAGCCCATCAGTCACGGTGATGGAATTAGGGCTTGATCGTCGGGAGGACGGCCGCCCTGTCCCTGGCCCTGGCCGTGACGCCGGGGCAGTGGGCGACTCGGCTGCCGTTTGCGCCTCTCGATGGCTCGCACGGACCGTGAACCATGTCCCGCGCGAGCCATCGAGGGCGGGGCCGGCCGCCCCCTCCGGGTGGCGGCTGCGGCGGTTGCTGAGCTGCCGTCCGGCCCGTCGTGCCACGTCTTCGCTTCGGGGCCGGCCAGTGGGCATGTGCTGCGTGCCCCCTGAGCTTGCCGTTTTACCTCTGGCATCGGCCGTTGAGCTGCCGATGGGCAGGCAGGTTGCCCGTTGGGGGCCGCGCCTCCGAACTCGTTGTCAGCCGGACTGCGCCTCCTGCTCGGCGGCTTCGGCCCTTGAGAGTCGCCACCGCATGGTCTCCGCCTCACTGCGGGCTGTCTCCTGAAGCTCCGGTGTCAGGCCGGAGTGATCCGCAGCAGCCTCGGAGGCTTCGGTCCAGGCGCGCAGGACTTCGACGGGACGCTGATGCCCGCAGTCGAGTTCGTTGCCCGAGTGGTCGTAGACGGTGGCCGCGTAGCCGATGTTCACCCACACGCTGGCGCCCTGGTCATGGAAGACGACCTCGAACGGTGTCTCGTCGGAGTCCGTGTCCTTGGGGGTGTCCGTGACGATCGTGAACTTCTCCTTGGGCTTCATCCAGTAGTCCTCGCCCCACGGCTCGACCCAGATCCCGAAGGTCTTCTCGGTGTCGTTGCTCAATCTGATCTTTGGCATGGCCGCGGCGTAGGCCACCCTGCTCGGGTTGAGGCGCGGTCCGACATGGCCTATCCGGTTCGCCGGGGTTTGGTTCTCTGTTGGTGGTGGGCCGGCCGGACGTAGGGCTCGCCGCCGGCGAGGACCCGTCCCACATCGTGACGGGTTGCCGGGCCGCTGTTTCGCGAACCGAGCGGGCGTCCGGGGCCGGGGCGGGACGGTTTTGGTGCACGCGCTGGCGTCGGGGTCTGCGCGTGGAGGTTCCTGAACCCGCGCCGCACCCGCGCGGGCGTCAGCCTGTTCGACTCGGTCCGCTTCTCCCGTGGGCGGCGGAGGTCGGCGGCCAGGGGGTGGGCGAGCCGGAGCTGGGTGTGGGCGGCGATCACCAGCCACGTCCAGCGGTCTGCGGCTTCGGGGCTTCGCAGCCTGGGCTTCGTCCTGCCCAGCGTCTGCTTGAACAGGCGGAGTGTGTGCCCGATGTCGAAGCGGCGGAGGAAGGACTGCCAGCAGCGGTCGACGTCCTCCCCGGTGGCGCCGACTCCGGCGTTCCGCCGGCGGATGAGTCCCTGGGGCTGGCGTTCGCGATGCTCGCGCAGGCCGCCAGCCGGTTCCGCCGGATCGTCAAGCTGCCGCCGGAGAGCACCGACGACGGCGACGACGAAGAGCGACAAGTGCTGGGACCGTCCCAGCCTGTTCGCCCAGGCGGCGACGTCGCAGCCGGATCTGGGACAGGGGTGGTACAGCCGGATCACCCCGGGCAGCAGAGGCATGGCTCAGTGCTTGACGCTACCGGGACCTTGCGTTCCCGAGTTCGGCTGCAAGCACCGCCATCTCGTGCAGACGCTCGTAGTACTCGGCTCCGCCGCCCTCGTCACCAAGAGACGGCAGGACCTTCTCAAGGGCCGCGAGGCACGCGAGCAAGGTCCCGCGACGGTTCTCATCGAGGTGCCCTGACAGGACCGAGGAAACACCGCCGGCGGTGAACGCGTCCAGCAGTACCAGGTCTTCGCCGTCGATGTCTCGACCGCGAAGATGCGGAGGAAACGCCCGTTGGACGTGCTCCTCCCACAGCCGCGAGAGCAGCTCCACTGCCGGTTCATCCATGTTCAAGATCATGCCTCACGGACGAGGAAGCCCCGTGACGAGGGCCTCCGCAGGTCACGGTGATGGCCCGCCCCCTGAACCGAGGGAACGAGCCACCGTACGGACCGGGAGCGCTACGCCGCGGTGCGGCCGGCGTCCACGGCTTGGTCGAGGTGGTGGGCGAGCTCGGGCAGCTGTTGGGCTGGGTTGCCGGTGGTGATGGTGCGGGGCATCGCGAGGGCGATCGCGCCTACCGCCGCCAGGGCGAGGCCCTCGCCGGTGCTCAGCCCGGTCTCGCCGGCCAGCACCAGCCCGCTGAGCACGAAGGCGGTGTCGGCTGGCACGCCGCCGTGGTCGTCGTCCTCAGGGTCCAGGTCCCGGCCGCAGGCGAGCACGGCGGCCGCGTACTCGCCCAGGTCCCGGCTGCCGGTACGGGCGGCCAACTCCGATACCCACACCACCGCCCTGCTCGCCGAAGCCGCCGCGATCCCTACCGCGGCCGCCAACCGCGCCCGCTGCTGCGCCGCAGCCCGGTCCGCCTCGTCCTCCCCCGCCGCGTCCTGCTGCGCCCGGGCGGCGAGGTCGGCCGCTCGGGCGGCCCGCTCGGCGGCGAACACCGCCAGCCGCGCGTCGCCGCCGTCGTGTTCGTCGTCGCGCGCCGGCAGCACAGTCACATTCGTCATGACCGGTGAACTCACCAGCGCCACCAAGGTCACGCCCGGCCGGTGAGTTTCGGCTCGGCGACCGGTGAGTTTCGCCCCGCCCAAACTCCCTATCACAGGTCAGGGCCCGTGCGATCCCCGTTGCACCCTGCGAACGGCCGTCCTGCACAACGGCCGGCCGGTCGCAGCACTGCGCCATGGTGGCGCTGCACCGACTGCCACCCGTGCCACCCGTGCTACCCGTGCTACCCGAGCAGCGCCGAGCAGCGCTGCATGCTGTCCGGTGCCGGTGAAGCAGGCGGAGTCCGGAGCAAGGTGGCGGACCGCACCGAGTTCATCCGGCGAGGTTGGCGAAGGTGGCGCGCGGTTCTCCACAGCCAACTGACCGCGTCAACAGTGCCTCGCCGGACGCCCGGCTTCGGAATCAGCCATTGGGTCATGGCCCGTCCGCGACTCTTCTCTCCAGCGGTAGGCGCGTGCTTTGCTGAGATGCTTCAACGCCTTTGCAGCGCAAGGAACTTCCACCCGGCATGGATGTCCTGCTCATCGTGGACAGTGTGAAGGACAGGCTGTCCGTACCACTTCACTGTTGCGGGGACAGGCGGCGACACCATGTCTGATCACTACAGGGGGTACGTTGAACATCGCCAAAAGGACACTGGGTCGCATGGCCCGCATAGTGGCTGCGGCCGTCACGCTGCCGGCCCTTGCGTTCGCCGGAGCCGGCACCGCAACGGCCAGTACGACCTCAACGCAGATCAGCGGCCAGCACCCACGGGTCAATGCGCCCAACGGCACCCTGGTCCTGCGCAGCGCGGCTACGGGCCTGTGTATCGATGACAGCAACTACGGCCTGCGGCACTTCGGATGCCAGGACCAGAGCGGCCAATACGCCGTTTTCCAGCAGTTCACCGTAGTGTCCAACAACGGTCAGACCTGGTCCCTGCACAGCGCGGCTACGGGCTTGTGCATCGATGACAGCAACTACGGCCTGCGGCACTTCGGATGCCAGGACCCGAATGGCCAGTACGCCAATTTCCAGCAGTTCTACCTGTATGCACAGCCCAACGGCTCCGTGGTCCTGCGGAACGTGGCTACGGGCTTGTGCATCGATGACAGCAACTACGGCCTGCGGCACTTCGGATGCCAGGACCAGAGCGGCCAGTACGCCAGTTTCCAGCAGTTCTACCTGAGCTAGCCGCTATGCCCAGCTGACTTGCAGGTGCGCTCCCGCGACCGTCTGCGAGGAGGCTGGGCACTGCCGGTGGGGGCTGTCCGTTCTTCGTGAAGGCGGTGAAGGCTGCCTGTCGTGATCACGGCGGAACTTGGGAGATCTTCTGCCGGGTTGGCACGGTGACTTGCTGTTCGCCACGTTGCTTGAGACCCCGTCGACCGGTTCGCCCTGTCGAGCGCATCGTTCGCCGCCTTCACCGAGACCGGACAGCATGCCGTTCCCCTTGTCCCGGCAGTCGGCCGGCAGGTTTCGCCCCGCTGCCGGAGACGGGGCGAAACCTGGGCAAGCGGCTCACCTCGGCGGCCACGATCCCGGAACGGACAGCGCCCCGCCGACCGCCGCCACCGACCAACTGGCCGACGACGCGGGCCAGGCCCCGCAGTGCGCCCGCCCCGGCTGCTCCAACCCGGCACCAAAGAGCCCCACCGGGCGCCCGAAGCAGTACTGCCCCCGCTCATGCCGCAGCAAGGCCGACCGCGCCAAGGCCAAGGCCCGCGAAGCAGCAGCAGACGAGGCCGCTGCACCCGGCCCCGCCGCCGCACCGCGCAGCGCTGCACCCTCCAACCCTGCCGCTGCACCGCGCAGCGCTGCACCCGCTACCCCCGCTGCACCCGCGGCCGTCATCCAGGCCGACGACAACCTCGCCCGCCGGGGAGAAGACGGCCGCTACCTCCTCGGCATCGCCGACACGCTGCGCCGCAAGCTCGCCGCCTTCCTGGAGGAGACCGCCACCGGCGACCCGGTCGCAGCCTTCGAGGAACTGGCGCTGCGGCTGCCCGGCTACAGCCACCGCGCCTACTCGATCGGCCAGAAGATCCGCGACAAGGCACGCCGGCCCGACCTCACCGAGGACGAGCGCCGCCACCGCAGGATGCTGGAGCGGATCGACCTGTGGAAATCCCCGCCTTCGACCTGAACGCCCCCATCCCCGGCCTCGACGACGGCCAGGAGCCGGCCCCATTCGCCTCGCGAGGCGAAACCGAAGCCGCCGACCAGCACCAGGACCACGGGCAGCCCGCCCCCGAGCCGGTCGGGACCGCCTCACCGGCCGCACTGCCGCGCCAGCACGGCGCCGACCTGCTGCGCCCGCCACCGGAGCCGTACCTGCCCGGTCTCGCGGGAGCGGTCGTTCAGTTCTTCAGCCGGGAGGTCGTCGAGTTCCTCCGGCCCCGGCTGGGACCTGATCGGCTGGAGCCGGGCTCCCGGCCTCTTCTACGTCCGCAAGGACGGCCGGGCTCCCGGCCGTCCTGGCTCACGCCGATCACCTGGACCCGGGTATTCGCCACTGCGTCGCCCTGGCGCTCCCCGCCCGCCTGGGAAGGCGGAGCAGCGGTGAAAGGGGTGGTCCGCGTTCGGGCCGCCCCTGGGCGTATATGGGCAGGTGTCGGCTGAGCCGCGCGTCGACGTCAGCCCGCCCCCTGGGGTGGTCTGATGTTCGATCATCTGGAGATCAGGGTTGTTGTCGGCGGGACCTCGGTTCGCTGCCCAGTTGCGGTTCTGGGTCAACGGCGAGGACGTGGTCGAAGAGGCGGTCCGCGAAGGCGGCCGCGGACCGTACGCGGCTGACGCGCTGCCGGCCGGCAGCCCCGGTCTTCTCCGGGCGACCGGCGAGGCGCGCCGTGTGGAGCTGGGGGAACCGGAGTGCACCGGTGGCTGTTGCGGCTTCCTGACCGTGGTCGTGCAGCGGTCCGGGGAGATCGTGCAGTGGTCGGACTGGGAGGTTCCGTGGAAGGCGAACACCCCTGTGCCCTACCCTCCGCCGGAGCTCCACTTCGACGCGAGGCAGTACGACGCCGAAGTGGCTCGTGCTGAGGCGGACCGCTGGTGGCGGGTACATCCATAGCCCAGCACGGTGCGCTCCCGCCCAGCTGCTGGCCCACACCGGCCCCGCGCCCTTGGTCGACGGGGAACGCCCAGCAGGCCCAGGTGCTCTTGGGGCTCGTGAACATTCCGGCGAGGCTGTGACCGCCTACCGCCTACCGCCTACGGAACCGACGTCGAAATGCTGCCCGTTCTCGTGAACAGAGCCAGCTGAGGAGGAGGCCTGTGAGCGGATGGTCCACTGGTGGCGCCGGGCCTACCCCGGGCACGCCCGCGAGGGCTACCCGCCAGTGGTGCTGGTCCTCACCGGCGCCGGCGCGACGACGCTGAACAACCGGGCCGCCCAGGTCGGTGACCTGGCCGCCGAGTTCTGGTGCGGCTGGCACCACTGCACCCAGTACCCGGACGGCTGGGCCTGTTCTTCGGCCTTGCGTAACCGGTCGGCGGGGACGGCGCCGGCGAGTCCGGGTTTGTCCCCCAGATCTCCTTCCAGGACAACACCAGTCTCTTCCAGGGACGTCTGGGGTGTTGGGCACCCCCTCCTGCCGGCGGGCCGTCCGGGTGCCGGGTCCGGTTCGCTGACGACGGCGGGACCGTGGCGGCTCGGGGATCACCGATGACCCCACCGCCTCCTCGGCGTCCCGCACTCGGCGTCTGACGCGTCGCTGGTCCGGGACGCTCCGCCGTGCCCGCTCGCCGCCGTCCCGGGGCGTGGTCGCTCAGGTCCGCCGTCACCGTCCGGGTTCGGAGCCCGTGTGAGGGCCAGTGCGTGCTGGTGGAGTGCCGGGTGTGCGGGTTGATCGCGTCATGGTCACCCCCGTTCCCGGGTTGCCGGTAGCAGTGGGTATCAGGCCTCGTCAGCGCTGCCTGGCCGGAAATTCTTCGGCGTAATCCCGTACGGACGACCCTTCAAAGCCGTCCGCGACAGGAAGTTTTCCCGTTCCGCGCGCCGATGCCGCTACCTCAGGGGCGCCTGTGGCGCGTGGCCTGCCCGCCCCGCGCCCGCATCGTGTGCGGGGCGGCGATCGCCTCTCCCGCGGCTTTGCCCAGCCCTCCTCCGAATCGCCCAGCCCTCCTTCGACTCCATAGGTTCCTCGGGGTGTTGCTCCCTCGTTCGACCAGTGTCAGTGGCTTATGAGGCAGGCGGTCCGTGAGGGACCAGAAGGTGGGTTTTCGGTGGCGCCGGCCAGGGTGGCCGACGGACCGGTGCCCGTCCGTGTTCTCCTCTCGTCATATCTCGATCTGTCGTTTCCACCAGGGAAGGTCACCTGGTGCGAACGGGTCGTTGACTGTCCGGGCGAGGATGCGTTCGTCGAGAGGCCCGAGTTCTCTGCGCAGTTCTCGGCGGGCCCGGGTCCGCAGGGCCCGGACGGCCCGTTCCAGCAGGGTTCTGACGTGGTAGTACCCGCTCGGCAGGTCCGTATCGTCGTATCCGTACCACGGCGCCAGGTCGCGACGCGGGCGCCGGCCGGTTCGGGCCCAGCTCCCGAATGCGTGGGCGACAGTGCCAGGGTGTAGTCCGTAGACCTGCTCGAACCGGGCGATCTGGCGATTGGCGCCGGCCGAAAGCCCTCGGATGACAGGAGGCCGGCGGACGACTGCGGGTCGGTCGCGGGGGAAGCGCTGCGGCAGGTGGGACCTTATCTCGCCCGGTGACCTGCGAGGCATGAAGACTTTTTTCGGAGATCCAGTTCGTGAGATGACGCGTGGCGACGCTAACGGCATGTCGGTGGCAGGGTCAAGGGCGTGGTGGTGTTCCGTCCCCTCGGAGCTCCCGTGTGGCCGGTGTTCGTCGTCACCCGGTGCCGGGTCCGCCGCCGGGCGGCCTGGTTCACCCTGCAGGCCATCGACACCGGTGCTGCGCGGTGTTCAGACGGGCCTGCTGGTGTGCGAGTGCTGGCGGGACAGGCGGCCGGACACCGTCCGGTCGGCCTCGGCTGGCCGGTCATCCATCACCGCGCAGCCGCGGAACGAAGTCCGTCCGGCTAGACGGGGGCTGGGTACTCCTCGACTCACCGTTGTGACGGCGCGTAGCGTGGCAGACCATGAGATCGTTGATCCGCCGCGCGTGGTTCCTCCCGTTGACCGGTGTCCTGGCGGCACTGCTGGCGCTGGTTCTCAGCACGGTCGCGGCACTGTCGCAATGGCGGACGGCGAGCCGCATCGACGCCGCACCGCTACGGGTGGACGCGACCATCACCGCTGCTGTGGCCATGAAGGGCGGAACGAGGTACACGCTCACCTACCGGGTTGCCGACCGCGACTACAGCACCGACTCCCTCACGCTGCACGGCGTCAGGTCGTCGGGCATCGGTGCGACGGTCCCGCTGGAGGTCGCAGCCGACGACCCCGAGGCCTCACGCGTCACCGGCAGCCATTACCCCGACGACGCCCTCCAGCCCACGATGATCCTCGTGGCCACCGCCGCCGTTGCCGGCCTCGCCATCTCCCTGCGCTTCCTCCACACGGCCACCAGACGCAACCGCCCGAGCCCCTGAACCAACCCTGTTCTGGCTGTTCCGCGGTTGCTGCGTGGCCTGTCCCGGCTGTCTTTGTCCCTTGGGGCGGGGGGCTTGCTGGTCTGGTCTGCCATCGGTGACGGCCCTGGCTGCCGTGGGCCGGCCCGGTGGGGACGAGGGACAGTCGTGCGCGGGTGGATGGCCTCATGATCACCTGTCCCCGGGGCCGCCGGTACCGGTGGGCATCACGCCCCGTCAGCGCCGCCGGACCGGAAATTCTTCGGCGTGCTCTCATCCGGGTGACCCTTGGAAGCTATCCACTACAGGAGGATTTCCCGTTTCGCGCCATCGGGGCTGCCCGGTGCCGCGTGGCCTGCCCGGCTGCGCCCCGTCCGACCGGGCCTTGTTCCCGCAGCCCATCCATGGTTCCCGGCCGTGCCCCATGCCCTGTTCTGCTGCGCCTCGGCGGTGATGTCGTCTCAGTCGCTGCTCTCTTTGGCGTCGGTGTCGCTTGTGGTCTGTTGCCCGGGTCCTGTTGTCGGCTGCCCGCCGCTGCCTCGCTTCGCCGTCTGTCGTCGGGGTCGCGTCCTCGCCGCCTCGTTTCCTCGCGGGCCGGGTTGATGGTCCGTTGTCGGGTTGTCGGTCCGTCTGGCGGCTGGTCTGGCTGGTGTGGTCAGGGGTTTGGGGAAGCGGGGTCCCGTCGGGGTGGTGGGCTGGGGCGGCCTTGGGGTGCGGTGTCGGTGAGGTGGCGGTGGGCGGTG
>NZ_JBHXMU010000046.1:66933-79725 GCF_042720685.1 Kitasatospora sp. NPDC058492 | reverse complement strand
GGATGGCCCACCCTCCTCCCCAAACACACCATCCCCAACCAACACACCAAAGCCACCCACAACGCCCTCACCAACCTCAACCACCAACTCACACAAAACACCAGCACAAACACCCAATAGCCACCCGCCAACAGCAGGCTCGACACCCGGGCCCAGCGCCCGTTCTGCCCCTCGTGCCCGACCTTCGGCTCGCGCACAGACCGGCCGCTCATCGCCAACTCCCGTGAGGTCGACCGCGGGAGCTGGCGAACCGGGCCACCCGTCGAAACCGCCCCGCGACGGGCGCGATCCGGGACCTGCCCTTCGAGGAGCGCGCGCAGCCCTTCGCCCATCGCTCCGACTGCTCCTGACAGCCGGCCCACTCCGCGTCCTGCCGGCTCCGCGTGAACAACGCCCGCCCCAGGCCTACCGACTGTCACCCCGGCCCGGCACAATCACCCGTATGACGATCACCACGAGCGCGCCGCCCCCGCGCAGTACTCCGGTCGCTCTCGCCCGCAGCTTCCTGACGGGTGCCGTGATCGGGGGTTCGCTGGCCGCGCTCGTCGTCGGTGTGGTCGTCGAGAAGGTGCCCTTGTTCATCGGGGGTTTGGGGTTGCCCATCGCCTACGGCCTGTTGCTCCTCCTCGCCGGGGCGCCACGGCGGGCCCGGGAGGCGGAGGTCGTGCCCCGAACGGCGCTCGCGGTGATCGAGAGCCTGCGCGCCATTGGGGGTGAGACGAGCGACGTGCCGGTGCGGTTCGATCTCACCGTCGCACCGGACGACGATCCTGCCTACCGCGTCGGGATCACTCAGGACATCAACCTGGTCGACCTCCCCGACTACCGGCCGCGCGGCGTCCTGGTGGTGAAGTATCCGCAGGACAGGCCGTGGCGGGTGAGGATCGTGAAGCGGCCGACCCCGGAGTGGGAGGAGCGGGCGGCCGGCGCTCAGCTGGATTCGGCTCCCGAGTCGACCATGGTGACCGAGCCTTCCGAGGGCCGTTCGACCGGTTTCGTCGGGCTCTTCGGCCTGCTGCTCGCCGCGGCTGCCGTGGTCTTCCTGTTCCGCGTGGACCTGTTCGAGCAGCAGGACTCCGCCTCCCCGGCGCCGACGGTCACTTCGACGTGGTCGACCACGGTGGTGTCGTCCGGGACCGGGACGGTCTCTCTCGGGCCGGACCAGTCGTTCCTCGACGACGGCGAACTACGCAAGGCCATCAACTCCCTTACCGAGGGGAAGGATCCGCGCCAGGCGATCACCGTCTTCGCGCAGGACCGCGTGCTGTCGGTCGTGTTCTCCCCGAGCGGCACGAAGGCCCCCCAGTTCGATCCGCTCTCCCTGCCCTACGAGCGGTTCCCGGCCCTGGTCAAGGAGGCCGAAACGACGCTCGGCGTCCACTCCCCGACGTCCTGGCAGATCACTGCCGACCATCTCGCCGGCTCCCTCACGATCAGGGTCGGCGTGACCGGGCCCGAGGGCAGTGCCTCGCTGGAGGCGAACGGTGAGGGCCAGGTAGTGCGCCGAGCCCCGGCACGCTGATCACCCGCGCCTCACCCGCACTCGACGCGCTTCGACACGGCGGGTTGCCACAGCAGCGAACGAACCCCGGCAGACCGTACCCGGAGGACAGGAGGAGGACTCATGGGCTGGCACGACTATCTGGCGCTCTGGTGCGGGGTGTTCGGCACGTTGGCACTGCTGGGGTACGGGCGGTCGCTGGCGGGGGCGACCCGGGCCCAGCGGACGGTCCGGGTGATGGGGCGGATCGAGCGGGTGCAGGAGCCGCGGCACGGAGGTTCCGAGGGGGACGGCATAGCGGTCGTCGTCACCTTCCAAGACCCCTCCACCGGGCAGGAGTTCACCGTGACGAACGACGGTGACTGCGGCGACAGGATCAGCACGGCCTGGACGGGCCGGGAGATCGGGATCCGCTATCCGCCCGGAAGACCGCAGGCCTTCCGGTTCACCGACGACCTCTGGGCCGGCCGCTACGGGCTCGGCTGGCCGAACTTCGCGGTGTTCCTGATCTGCGTCGGGCTGGTGGTCGTCGCCGCGGTCGACTGGGGCTGGCCGTGGGCCCTGATCGGTGTCGGCGCGCCGTGGAGCGTGTTCCTCGCGTGCTCCCTGCCCCCGGAGGTCCGCCAGGCGCGGAGCCGGTTCGACACCCTGGCCGCGATGGTTCCCGTTCCGGGCCGTGTGGTCGCCGTCGTCAGGAGCGTCCGCACCGACGAGGACGGCTACACCTCCACCAGCCAGACGCCGGTGGTCGCCTTCACCACCCACGAGGGCGCGGCCGTCACCGCGTACTGCTTTTCAGGCCTGCCGGACCCCACCAACTCGTACGGCCGGAACGTCACGATCCACTACTCCCCCGCCGACCCGGCCGACTTCACCCCGGACCTCGCGGCCGCACAGCGGTCCTGGAGGAGCGGAGTCACCAGCGGCATCGTGGGCGTTCTCGTCACGGCGTCAGCGGCAGTCGCGGGAGCGGTCCTGCTCTGACACCCAACGGCCATCGCCCGGCCTCGACCGGCACGGATGCCACGAACGGTCGCCAGTCACGGGGCCGGTCCCGGAGCCGTCGTCGGCCTGCGGCATCCTGGCCCGATGAATGAACCGAGGGCCCAGTGGGTCAACACGACACATGACTGGTCGAGCGCCGTCGATACGGATCATCTGGCGCACATCAGGCAGAACCCGGCGGAGTTCGCTCCGGGCGGACCGTGGCACCTCGCCCTGGAAGTCCTAGGCTATGCGGCCGACGAAGCATCAGGAAACGGCAGCGGGCGCTGCGTCCTCGTTCTCCACACCGACAGCTCCCTGTCCGTCAGGGACAACGGGCGGGGCACCGACACCCGGGTGGACGAGCAGGGCCGGAGCGTGAAGAAGCCCGTCATGGCGACGAAGGACCTTCGGTTCTTCGACTCCCCGCAGGCCGAAGTGCTGCCCGACGGTCATCCCCGGCGCGGCATGTCCGTCGTCGCAGCGCTCAGCGACTGGCTCGTCCACACCAACCGCCGTCTCAACGGGGCCTGGACCCAGCGCTACGAACTCGGCGTCCCCGTCACCGGATTGGAGCCCGTCGAGGTGGACGGCACGACCGGGACACTGGTCCACTTCAAGCCGGGCACACCGGTGGGCTCGCTCACCACCCCGACGGCAGACGACCTGACACGCCTGGCCGCAACCTGGCCGCAGTTGGAGGTCCAGCTCGACGACCGGCGTGGGCCGCACTGACATCCGAGCCGTCCGAGACACCCGACCGGCAGCTGTCCGAGCTCCCCCATGCCGGGTCCTCCCGCGTCTCAGGTCAGGCTCGCGGCCTGTTCCCCTGCCTTCCGGGGCGTCCTCTCGCGGCGCGGCAGCAGCAACGGGGTGGCGAGGAGGAGGATTCCGGCGGCGGCGATCGCGGTGCGGGGGCTGGTGGTGGCGGCCAGCAGGCCCCACAGGGCGGTGAGGGCCGCGATGGCGGCACTGCTGCTGATCGACCATGCGGCGAGGGTGCGGGCGAGCTTGTCGGGGTCGATCTGTTCGAGCCGGTGGGTGGCCAGCAGCGGATTGAACAGGCCGCAGCAGGTGACCAGGCCGAGCTGGACGGTGACGATCAGGACGATCCCGGGGGCCCCGGGCTGGACGAACGCCAGCCCGATGGGCCAGCACGCGCGCAGCACTCCGGCGGTGAGCAGCGTCCGGTGCTGTCCGAAGCGCGTCGCGAGCGGGCGGGCGAGGCGTGAGCCGAGCAGGCCGCCGACGCAGGGGGAGGCGAACACGAGGCCGTACTGCCAGGGTGCGTAGCCGAGGTGGCCGAGGAGGAGTACGGCCATCAGCGGTTCGGCGGCCATGATCAGGCCGTTGACCGCGATCGCGTTGAGGAACAGCGGGCGCAGTGTGGGGTGGGTGAGGATGTGGCGCCACCCTTCGAGCAGGTCCCCGGCGCGCAGCCGCGGTGCGCCGGTCGGCGCGGGGTGCGGTTCGGTGCCGCCGATGGCGCGGATGCCGAGGGCCGAGAGCAGGTAGCTGAGGGCGTCGGCGACCACGGTCACCACCGGGCCGAACACTCCGATGGCGGCCCCGCCGAGCGGTGGCCCGACCGTGGTGGCGGTCCAGGTCGTCGATTCGAACCGGCTGTTCGCGACGAGCAGGTCCTGGGGCGGCACGAGCGTCTTGAGGTACGCGCCGCTGGCGGCCCTGAAGGCGATGTCGGCCGCGGCGGTGACGACGGAGACGACGAGGAGCTGGGCGAAGCTGAGCCGGCCGAGCACGAACGCGGCGGGGACGCTCAGCAGCACCGCGAACCGGGTCAGGTCCATCGCCATCATGACCGGCCGTTTGCGCCGGAACTCCATCCACGGACCGAGCGGCACGGCGACCAGGGCCCCCACCGCCCGTCCTGCGGCGGCCAGCAGCGCCACCTGGGTCGGTCCGGAGTGCAGCACGACGATCGCGAGGAGGGGGAACGCGCCGAATCCGAGTCCCGAGCCGTAGGAGCTGACCGCGAACGCCGCCCACAGCCATCCGAACCGCCGCCCCAGTGCCCGCCGCCCATTCATACCCGTACGCCTCTCGCCGATCCGAACAACCACCCGCTGACCACCGGCATCAAAGCGGATGGCGAATGGCGGGATCAAACAACTGATCCGCCGGGAGGGCACAACCATCCGTTGTGTGGACACGATGGCCGGCGTGGATCTCGACGCTGTGCGTGCCGACGGCGACGGCTTCGACCAGCTGCCGTTGTGGGAGCGTGCCGGAGGCACCGGCACGACGAGTGCGCGGTGCCTCCGGGCCGGGCGGGTGGGGTCAGGCGCGGACCAGGGCCCAGGCGCCGAGGCCGCTGCACCCGCCGGCACTGTACGTGGTGGCGCGGAAGCCGGCCGGGATGGGCGAGCCCGGGCAGGTCCACAGGCCGACGCGCGCGAGGTTGTGCCGCCAGGCTCCGACGCCGTTGCAGCCGTTGCGGATGTAGTCGGTGATGACATAGCCGCTGACGACCGGCGATCCGCCGCAGGTCCAGATCCCGTCCTTGGGGAGGTTGTGCCGCCAGGAGCCGATGCCGTTGCAGCCGGTCTGGATGTGGTCGGTGATGACGTACCCGGGGACGATCGGCGAGCCCGAACAGGTCCAGATCCCGTCCTTGACCGGTTCCTGGTACCAGGAACCGGAGCCGTTGCAGCCGGTCCGGTCGTAGATGGTGATGACCCATCCGGACTGGACGGGCGCGCCGGAGCAGGCCCACTTGCCGGGGCCGCCCCAGCCGGCCGGCTGGGCCGCCGCACTCGACGTCCCGGCGGCGGTGCCCGCGAGGACGAAGGCCGCGATCAGCGCGAGGGCGCCCAGGGTGGCGCCGACTCCCCTGCGGACGACGGCAGTTGTCAGATGCTTCCACAAGTGGCGGTCAGACATGGTCAATTCACTCCAGTCCTAGCGGCGGGCAGCACGATGCGGCCCGTTGACGGGGGAACCCGGGATGGGACGGCCACACCCTACGGGGAGGAAGTGTGCACAACATGTGCCGATCGCATGAACAGGCAATCTTGGCCCAAAGTCGCCCTGCGCACGGGAGCCCGTCCGGTCGGGGCGGTGGAAGCCGCGGTGTGGAAGCCCTGCGGGGAGGCCGCTCGGTCGATGCCGGAAGCGCCTGCGCCTGGCACCCGCAGGTCAGTCGGAGCAGAATCACGTCCATGTTCACGACCAATCGCCTGACGATACGCCAGTGGCAGCCCGAGGACCGCGAGCGGGCACTCGACATCTACTCCCGCTGGGAGGTGACGCAGTGGCTGGGCCGCGATCCCCGCACCCTGGAAAACCTCACTGACGCCGAGGCGGCGATCGAACGCTTCCGCTCCCGCTCGGCCGACCCGCGCTTCGGCACCTGGGCGGCGGAACGGAAGGACACCGGCGTGGTCGCCGGCTCCGTCCTGCTCATCCCGATCCCGGACGGCGACGGAGAGGTCGAGGTCGGCTGGCACCTCCATCCGGACAGCTGGGGGCAGGGCTACGCCACCGAGGCCGCGCAGGGCGCCGTGGCCAAGGGATTCGCGGACGGCCTGGCCGAGATCCACGCGGTGGTCCGGCCGGACAACCGGCCGTCGCTGGCCGTCTGCCACCGGCTCGGCATGACCGCGCTGGGCCGCACCACCCGCTGGTACGGCATGGAGTTGGAGGCGTTCCGACTCACCCCCTGACGGGGGGTCCGGGCGAGGACAGCCCGTTCGGCTCGCCCGTCGCCCGGGCGGGCCGGTCCGCCGGAGCCCGGCACCGATTCGGTGACGGGCGGTCAAGTGAGGTCAGTCCCGGGGATCGTCCCGTTCCCGTGTCACTATCTGAGCGTATTCAGCCCGGATAGGCCGGTTCGCCCCCTTGAGAAGGACTTCGCATGCGTCGTCGCACGACCCACCCCGTCTTGACCGCAGCCGTCGCGCTGGCCCTCGTGCCGCTCGCCGGCTGCACCGGTGTGGGCAGCGACGCTGCCGCTCCGGCGGTCGCCGCACCTCCCCCGCCGGAGCAGGCGTTCGGCCCGAACTGCGCCGCGCTGCCGGCCGACGGCCCCGGGAGCCTGGCCTCGATGGGCGGCATCCCGGTGCTGTCCGCGATCGACCAGACCAAGGACCTCACCTCGATGTCCTCGCTGATCAAGACGGCCAAGGCCAAGGACGTCTTCGACTCGATGGACAACGTCACCGTCTTCGCCCCGAACGACACGGCCTTCGCCAAACTGCCGGAAGACCAGAAGAAGGCCCTGGGCGCCCAGCCCGGCGCGAGCGACCTGCTGCGCCGCCTGATCGTGGTCCGGGACCTGCGGAAGGCCGATCTGGCGGACAAGTCCTACACCTCGCTGCAGGGTGCGGTGATCAAGGCGACCGGCAGCGGGGACGACTACCGGATCGGCGGTGCGCAGGTGGTCTGCGGCAGCATCCGGACCGCGAACGCGCGGCTGGCGGTGCTGGACCAGGTACCGGCGTTCGACTGAACGAGCTGAACGCACTGAGCGAACCGGGACGTCGACACGCGGGTCGCGGCGGCTGCTCCCCACCCCGACCCGTCGTTCCGGGCAGAGCTCCTACCGGAGTCCTCCGGGACAGGAACAGCAACTCCGTCGCCGCCCGCAAGACCCGGCCGAGGCATCCCAATAGGCCAATAGCAGGGATTCTCACGTAATGATCAGATGACACGGTCGTGAGTGGCCGCTGCCCACTGTGACCTCGGTTATTCCTGGTCGCGCACGCGTGCTGACGCGTGATCGCGAGAGGAGGCGCCGGTGCGTCCGGTGCGGTCGTTGGTCGACGGTCCAGTGTCCATGCTGCTGCGTGGCGTCCTCGCCCTGCTGTGCCTGGTACCGCAAGGAGGGTTCGCCCTCGCCGCCTCCGTGCACCCGCAGCACACCGCCCCGCGCCTCGTCGAACGGAACCGCGCCCAGGCCTCCTGCACACCGTCCGCCACCAACACCAACTGCGTCCGCTTCACCTACAGCGGCGGCGACCAGACCTTCACCGTGCCCGCCGGGGTGAGCAGCGTCTACGCCCGCGTCTTCGGCGCCGGCGGCGCCGGGTCCCCCCGCCCCTACTACACCGGCCAGTACGGGGGCGGTGGCGGCGGCTACACCACCGGCACCCTCGCCGTGACGCCCGGCCAGCGGCTCACCGTCACCTCCGGGCAGGGCGGCGTGATGAACAGCACCAGCCCGACGTACGGCGGCGGCGGCGCCGGCGGCCAGGGATTCACGAACGCCGCCGGCGCCAGCGCGACGGGCGGCAGCGGCGGCGGGCTGAGCGCCGTGTGGAACGGCACCTACGGAACCACCCCGCTGCTCATCGCCGGTGGTGGCGGCGGCTCCTCGCCCGGCGCCGACGCGACCACCCCGGCGGCCGGTGGCGGCGGCGGCACCAACGGCGGCCAGGACAACCAGCCCGCCGCCTCCGGCCGGGGCGGCACCCAGACCGCGGGCGGCGCGGCAGCCACCCAGACGGCCTGCGCGGCAGCGACCGCCGGCAGCCAGTACCAGGGTGGCAGCGGCGCCAACAACAGCGGCTACGAAGGTGGTGGCGGCGGCGGTGGCGGCTACTACGGCGGTGGCGGCGGCGCCTGCCAGCGCTCCGGCACCCTGGACCCCAACGGCATGGGTGGCGGCGGCTCCGGCTACAACCGGGGCACCGGCGTCACCAACACCCAGACCTCCAACGGCACCAACAGCACCGGCAACGGCCAGGGCGGCACCTCGGGCGGCCGCACCGACACCCAGTACGTGCGCGGCATCGGCGACGGCGGCGGCTACTCCAACGGCGGCAACGGCGAGGTCGTCATCGAGTGGCAGACCACGGTCGGCCTGTCCATCACCAAGACCGCCGACAAGGCCGGCTACGTCCCCGGCCAGCCGCTGACCTACACCATCACCGTCCGCAACGCCGGCCCCGCGCCCGCCGTCGACGCGGCCGTCCGCGACGCCCTGCCGTCCGCACTCTCGGGCTTCACCTGGACCTGCTCGGCCGCCACCGCGAACAGCGCCTGCGGCACGTCGAGCGGCTCGGGCAGCCTCGACACCACGGCCACCATCGCGGCCAACGACAGCGTCACCTACACGGTCACCGGCACCGTCCCTCCCTCGACCACCGGGACGCTCACCAACACCGCCACGGTCACCCGCCCCTCGGCGAGCACCGACCCCAACTGCGGCCCGACCTGCTCCACCACCCTCGACACGCCGTCGCAGCCGACCACCGGACTGTCCGTCACCAAGACACCGGACAAGAACCCGTACATCCCCGGCCAGCCGCTCACCTACACGATCGTGGTGAAGAACAGCGGCCCCTCCGACGCCACCGGAGTGAGCGTCAGGGACACACTGCCCGCCTCCGTCCAGAACTTCACCTGGACCTGCACGGCCGCCAGTGGAAGCAGCTGCGGCAGCACCGCGTCGGGCACCGGGAACATCGACACCACCGTCAACATCGCGGCCGGCGGCCAGGTCACCTACACCCTCACCGGCACCGTCCCGGCCGACGCCACCGGTGCGCTGGACAACCGCGCCACCGTCACCCCTCCGGGCGGCGCCACCGACCCGGGCTGCACCCCGAACTGCACCAGCACCGCGAACCCGATCCCGCCGGGCGGACAAGCCACCCTGGGCATCTCCAAGGTCCTGCTCACCAACCCGGTGGTGCCCGGACAGCAGATCCAGTGGCGGATCACGGTGACCAACAGCGGCCCGTCGCGGGCCCGCAACGTCGTGGTCAGCGACACCGTGCCCAGCGGAGTGACCGGCGCCTCCATGACGGCCGACACCGGCGGCACCAACTGCCCCATCAGCAACGGGACTGCCACCTGCCCGGCTGTCGAGATCCCCGTCGGCGGCTCGCTCTCCTGGACGCTCACCGGCACGCTGTCGCCCGACGCCACCACCTCCCCCACCAACACCGCCACGGTCACCGGAGGCCCCGACCCGGCGACCCCGACGCGTACGGCGGTGGCCTCGCCGACCGCCACTCCGTCGCCGCAGGCAAACCTGACGGTGTCGAAGGCGCTGCTGACGAGCCCGGTGGTGCCCGGACAGCAGGTGCAGTGGCAGGTGACCGTGACCAACAACGGGCCGTCGCGCGCCCGGAACGTCGTGGTGACGGACACGGTCCCCAGCGGAGTGACCAGCGCGTCGATGAAGGCCGACGCCGATAGCACCAACTGCCCGATCAGCAACGGGACAGCAACCTGCCCCGCCGTCGAGATCCCCGTCGGCGGCTCACTCACCTGGACACTCACCGGCACCCTCGACGCCAACGCGACCACCACACCCACCAACACCGCGACCGTCACCGGGGGTCCGGATCCCTCCGCGTCCACGCACACCGCCATGGCCTCCCCCACAGCATCCCCCTCCGAGCAGGCGAGCCTGACGGTGTCGAAGGCGCTGCTCACGAACCCGGTGGTGCCCGGGCAGCAGATCCAGTGGCAGGTGACAGTCACCAACAACGGGCCCTCGCGCGCCCGCAACGTCGTGGTGACGGACGCGGTCCCCAGCGGAGTGACCGGCGCATCGATGAAGGCCGACGCCGATAGCACCAACTGCCCGATCACCAACGGGACAGCAACCTGTCCCGCCGTCGAGATCCCCGTCGGCGGCTCGCTCACCTGGACACTCACCGGCACCCTCAGCCCGAACGCCACGACGACACCGTCCAACACGGCGACGGTGACGGGCGGTCCCGACCCGGCCACCCCGACACACACCGCCGTCGCGACCCCGTCCGGCTCGCCGTCACCGCAGGCGAGCCTGACCGTTTCCAAGGTGCTCGTCACCAACCCGGTCGTGCCCGGACAGCAGATCCAATGGCAGGTCAGCGTCACCAACAACGGCCCCAGCGAAGCCCGCAACGTCATCGTCACCGACCAGGTACCAACCGGCGTGACCAACGCCAGCATGACGGCTACGGACGGCACTACCTGCCCGATCGCCAACGGGACAGCCACCTGCCCGGCCGTCCAGATCCCCGTCGGCCAAACGCTGAAGTGGACCCTCACCGGCACCCTCAGCCCCAACGCGACGAACACACCCACCAACACCGCCATCGTGACCGGCGGACCCGACCCCACCACACCCACCCACACCGCCGTCGCCTCGCCGACCACCACCCCCTCAGGACAGGCCAGCCTGACGGTCTCGAAGACGCTGCTCACCAACCCGGTCGTGCCCGGACAGCAGATCCAGTGGCGGATCACCGTGACCGACAACGGACCGAGCACGGCCCGGAACGTGGTCGTCACCGATACCGTCCCTGACGGCGTCGCGAACCCGTCCCTGGCCCGGGACACGGACGGCAGCCTCTGCCCGATCACCGGGAACCGGGCGACCTGTCCGGCCATCGAGCTCGCCGTCGGCCAGTCGGAGTCGTACACCCTCACCGGCACCCTGGCCTCGGACGCGACCACCACGCCCACCAACACCGCCATCGTGACCGGCGGCCCGGACCCGGCGACGCCCACGCACACCGCCGTCGCGACCCCGTCCGTCTCGCCCTCTCCGCAGGCCAGCCTCACGCTCTCCAAGGTGCTGGTCACCGGTTCCGTGGTGCCGGGCGGCCCGATCCAGTGGCGGGTGACGGTCACCAACAACGGCCCCTCCCGGGCACGGAACGTGGTCGTCACCGACACCATCCCGGCCGGCGTCCTGGACCCGACCATGGCTGCGGACGCCGACGACACCCCGTGCCCGATCACCGGGAACCAGGCGATCTGCCCCGCCATCGAGCTCGCCGTCGGCCAGTCGGAGTCGTACACCCTCACCGGCACGTTCGACCCGAACGCGACCACCACGCCGACCAACACCGCGACCGCCACGGGTGGTCCCGACCCGGCCACTCCGACGCACACCGCCGTCGCGACCCCGTCCGGTTCGCCGGCCCCGCGGGCGGACCTGTCGATCGCCAAGGTGCTGCTGACGAGCCCGGTGGTGCCGGGCGGCCCGATCCGGTGGCGGGTGACGGTGACCAACAACGGCCCCTCCCGGGCACGGAACGTGGTCGTCACCGACACCGTCCCGGCGGAGGTCCACAATCCGGCCGTGACCGCCGACGCCGACGGCACGCCGTGTCCGATCGCCGGCAACACGGCGACCTGTCCGGCCATCGAGATCCCGGCCGACGGCACCGCCTCCTACACCGTCACCGGCACGCTCGACGCCGCCGCGACCAGCACGCCCGTGAACGTCGCCTCCGTCTCCGGCGGCCCGGACCCCAACCCGTCGAACAACACGGCTACGGCGACTCCCACGGAGACGGCCCAGCCGCAGGCGAACCTGACCGTGACGAAGATCCTGCTCACCGACCCGGTGGTGCCCGGCCAGCCGATCTCGTGGCGGGTCGCCGTCACCAACCGGGGGCCGTCGACCGCCCGCAATGTGGTCGTCAGCGACCGGATCCCGGACCAGGTGGTCGGCGCCGTGATGACCGTGGACGCCACGGGCTCGTCCTGCCCGGTCAGCACCGGCACGGCGACGTGCCCGGCGGTGGAGATCCCGGTCGGCGCGACTTCGACCTTCACCCTCACCGGCATGCTCGCCCAGGACGCCACGGCCGTGCCCGGGAACACCGCGACCGTCACCGGCGGCCCGGACCCGGCCACGCCCACACACACGGCGGTCGCCAGCCCCTCCGGCGCCGTCATCCCGCAGGCGAACCTGACGCTCGGCAAGGTGCTGGTGACGAACCCGGTGGTGCCCGGGCAGCAGATCCAGTGGCGGGTCACCGTCACGAACAACGGTCCTTCGCGGGCCCGGAACGTCGTCGTCACGGACCGGATCCCGGCGGGAGTGTCGAGCCCGACCATGACGTCCGAGACCGACGGGGCCGCCTGCCCGGTCTCGGGCAGCGTCGCAACCTGCCCGGCCATCGAGCTGGAGGTCGGTCAGTCGCACAGCTACAGCCTGAGCGGCGTCCTCGACCCCAACGCCACGGTCACTCCTACCAACGGCGCCACCGTCACCGGCGGCCCCGACCCCACGGCCTCCTCGCACACCGCCGTGGCCTCGCCCACCGGCTCCCCGTCGCCGCAGGCGAACCTGACCGCCTCCAAGATCCTGCTCACCGATCCGGTGGTGCCGGGTGGCCCGATCCGGTGGCGGGTGACGGTCACCAACCACGGTCCTTCGCGGGCCCGGAACGTCGTGGTCACCGACCGGATCCCGGACGGCGTCGACAACCCCGCGATGGCCGATGACACGAGCGGGGCCAGCTGCGCCGTCGCCGCCGGCGTCGCCACCTGCCCGGCGGTCGAGATCCCCGCCGGGGGCACCGCGAGCTGGACGCTCACCGGCACGCTCGACC